>DAOTZS010000067.1:0-9849 GCA_034434335.1 Anaerolineae bacterium | reverse complement strand
AGGACAACGCCACCTTGGCGTCCCTCACCCCCACAGGATCACCTGTCGGCCGTTCACCTGGGCCACCTGGACAGGAACGCCGTAGGTCGCGCTGAGGTGCTCGCTGCTGAACACCTGTGGCAACAGCCCGCTGTACAACACCTGGCCATCGCGCATCAAAAGCAGGTGGCTGGCCAGCCCGGCCGCCACCTCCGGCTCGTGGGTGGTGAGCAGGATCGTCACGCCCTGGGCTGCCAATCCCCGCAGCAGTTCCAGCAGCCGCGCCTTGTTGCCCAGGTCCAGATGTGAGGTTGGCTCATCCAGCAAGAGGAGACGCGGCTGCTGTGCCAGCGCGCGGGCGATCAGCACGAGCTGGCGCTCGCCACCGCTCAGCCGGGCCAGGGAGCGCCCCTCCCAGCCGGCCAGCCCCACCCGCGCCAGGGCGTCCTGGGCAATGCGCACGTCCTCGGTACCGGGCATCTCCAGCGGCTTGAGGTAAGGCGCCCGGCCCAGGAGCACATATTCGAGCAGAGAATACTCAAATGGGATGTGCTCGCTTTGCGGCACCAGCCCAATCAGGCGACCCAATTCCCCGCGTGAATAGCTCCCCAACGGCCGGCCCTGCAATGTGATCTGCCCTGCCTGCGGCTTGAGCCAGCCCAGCGCCAGATGCAACAGCGTAGTCTTGCCCGCGCCGTTCGGCCCCAGGATCGCTGTTACCGTGCGCGCCGCGATCTCCACCGTGAGCCCTTGAAAGAGCAATTTGCCGTTGGCCCCGTAGCCGAAGCGCACATCGTGGAAAGCCAAAAGGGGTGTGTTCATCGCGAGATGCGAATGCCCTGCTTCATCATCAGCGCCACAAAAGCCGCGGCGCCAAGGAGCGAGGTCAGGATGCCCAGCGGGATCTCCCCGGCCAGCAGCGTGCGGGCCATGTCGTCGCACAACAAAGTGAACAGCCCACCCAACAGCAGCGCGGCCGGCAGCGCACGGCGGCTGTCCGCGCCGTACAGGCGCCGGGCCAGGTGGGGCATGATCAGCCCGATCCAGCCGACCATGCCGCTCACCGAGATGACGGCTGCCGTGGCGGCCACGGCCGCCGTCAGGACCAATATGCGCTCGCGGGCTGGAGCCACACCCAGCGAAAAGGCCGTTGCATCCTCCAACGCCAGCAGGTTCAGCCGCCAACGCATCTGGACCAGCACAAACAGGGCCAAAGCAGTCACCGGAAGGATAGCGCGCAGTTGCGGCCAGGTGATACTCCACAGCCCGCCCAGCAGCCAGAAGGTGATCTCGGGCAACTGGCGCAGCGGGTCCGCGACGTATTTGAGCATCCCAACCCCAGCCGAGAAGAGAGCCGAGACAGCGATCCCCGCCAACACCAATCGCAAGACCCAGCCACCGTAGCGCAACCGGTGGGCCAGGAAGTACGACAGCCCCAGCCCGATAAAAGCAAACAGGGTGGCCGAACCCTGCACAAGCCAGGCGGTATTGCCCAGGAAGACAATGCTCAGCGCCGCGCCGAACGCCGCACCTTGCGACACGCCAAGGAAGCCCGGCTCCACCAGCGGATTGCCCAGGATCATCTGGAGGACGGTGCCGGCTCCCGCCAGCGACATGCCCAGCAACACCGCGGCCAGCACGCGCGGCAACCGCAGGTTCCAGACCAGGCTCTGCGCCAGCTCGTCGGTCAACAGCCGTTCCGGCGCCAGGAGCGGGGGTGCCGGATAGCGGCCCACAAAGAGCGAGAGCGCCAACGTGGCCAACAGCAACATGCCTGGCCAGACCAGGCTGCCCACGCGGGCTTGCGGCGCCGCGCGCGCCGCGGTAGATACCGCTGAGGGAGCAGCAAGGCTGCCGACATCATGGCTCACGGCAGGTCTCCGAACAGGATGGGCTGCACGTGTTGATCGAAGGCCGCCTCATCCAGGCCGTACAAATCGCGATAGAAGCGCCTGGCTTCTGCCCGCATATCCAAACCAGGGAAACGGTCGGGGTGCATCTTGCCGGCCAGCCACTTCAGGCCGAGGATCCAGCGGGTGTCGGGCTGGTCCCAACTGTAGAAGTCGCCGGGGAAGGCGTACAACTGCCCCTCCTTGACCGCCCGCAGCAGTTGCCACTGGGGATCGGCTTTCAACTTCGCGACCACCTCGGCCACCTTGTCCGTGTAGGTGACGACATAGATTTGATCAGGGTCCCAGGCCGCGATCTGCTCCAGGCTCACCTTAGTCCAGCCGCTGCCGGGCTGCGCATCCCGCCAGACTGGCCGGCCGCCTGCCATCTCGACCAGCAGCGTCTGCATCCAGGCCAGCGGCGGCACATTGAACGCGATGGTGCCATCGCGGTCGGTGTAGTACATCAGCAGCACGCGCGGCTTTTGCTCATCCTTCAGGCCGGCCACGGCACCAACAACCTTCTCGGTATGTGATCGGAAGTAGGCAGCAAGCTCTCGGGCTCGGGCAGTGTTCCCAAAAACCTGGCCCAGGATTTCGAGGTCGCGCTGATACTGCTCCGGCGTCTCGAAGTCCACGTAGACCACCGGGATGCCCAGCACTTCGAGCGCCTTACCCAGCTTTTCGGCGTTGCTGCTCTTGAGGATCACCGCCTCGGGCTGAACCGCCGCGATCTGCTCCGGGCCGGCGTCGCTTTGCAGGATTGTCTTGTCTTTATAGCTGGGATCCACGATGGGGATGAAGTCGCGCTGCATCTGGCTGGTCTTGCCGATGGCCGCGATGCGCGAGGCGGCTTCGGGGAAAAGGTAAGCCGCGTCGGCCACCATGAAGAGTGCCTTGCCGGTTATGACGATACGCTGTGGCAACTTCTGGAAAGCCACCTGCCGACCCAGTGCATCGGTTACTGTAATCGGTCCGGCGGTCGGGGTGGGAACAGCAATCGGCGCGATTTCGGTCACGGCCGGCGCCGGTGGGATAACAGGTGGGACGCACGCTGCGAAGGTGACAAGCCAGAGAAGGACGATGGCAAGCTGGAGAAAGGGACGGAATGTGCGCATGGTGAGAGCTCCTGATGTGTGTGCCAGCTATTTTCTTTCTGAATATTTATGGTCTGAATAATAAACCTCTGCGCTATGCTTGTCAAATCCACCATGCCATCACCTGCCCGACACTTCTCGGGAGCAGCCATGTTCATGCTTTGACAGCGCGTCCGTGAACCGCTACAATGAGGCCATCTTGCGAGCAATCTGTTTTTCTCAGAGGCCTGGGGGCTACGTGCGAGGGGAGGGGGAGAAAAAGGGCGTCAACCATTTTGAACCATCCCGTACCAGACACGTAAAAAGAGCCGAGCGGATCACATCCATGCAAGCTGACTGGCCGGCGGAAAACATCGTGCTGGCGCTGCTGTGCGAAAAGCCGATGCACGGCTACGAGGTGGCGCAACTGGTCAAGAGCGATGCTGCGCTGCGCGCTATCTGGCGCATCGAGCTGAGTGAAGTCTATTTTCTGTTGCGCAAGCTGCTCAAGCAAGGCTACATCTTGGCCCAGGCTGAGACGCGTGGGGCGGGACCGCGGCGGGTGGTCTATGCGCCAACACCGGCAGGGCAGGCCGCACTGGAACAATGGCTGACCACGCCTGAGCCATACCCTCGCAACCTGCGCACTGCGCTGCTGGCACGCATCTACCTGGCACTGCGCCGCGATCCAGCTTTGGCGGTCCGCCTGGTGGACGCGCAAAAAGAGCACCTAGTGGGGTGGCTGGAACGAGAGCGCGAGCGACCCCATGAGGATGAGATCGTGGCCTTAGTGCATCGTTTTCGCGCCGCGCAGGTGGAGGCAGCGTTGGCCGCGCTGGACGAGTTGCGCCGCGTGGCGCTGGCTCGGGCTGCTACGCCCGCGACCTAAGCCGCCCGGCCATGGGTGCCCAATCAGCTTGACGGTAAACCATTGGGCTTATTCACAGGAGTTACGCACTTTAGGGCGTATCGCCCCATCCCCCTATTCCCTTCCCCGCCTTGCGGGGAAGATGTGGGTGTCGCCAGAAGTCGCCGGAGGTCCGGAAATCCTCGGCGAAGCGGAAGCAACGTTATGGCTGAACCTTTATTGCGAGTTGAAAATCTCAGTCTGCGCCGCGAGGGCTACGACATCCTGCGCCGCGTCAACCTGGCCGTGCAGCCGGGCGAGGTGCACGGCCTGCTGGGCCTCAACGGCTCGGGCAAGTCGTCCCTGGCCTACGCGCTGATGGGCTGCGCGGGCTACACGCCCAATGAAGGGCGCATCTGGTTTGCCGGCCAGGATATCACCGGCCTCAGCATCACCGAGCGGGCCCGGCTGGGCCTGACGCTGGCCTGGCAGGAGCCAGCGCGCTTCGAGGGCCTGCCGGTCGGCGCGTACCTGGCCCTGGGCGCGCGCGATGCCGACCCGGCCCGCATCGCGGCCGCGCTGGAAGCGGTGGCCCTGCCACCGGCGGTCTATCTCAAGCGGCCAGTCAACCACGCCCTTTCGGGCGGCGAACGCAAGCGGATCGAGCTGGCGTCGGTGTTTGCCATGCGGCCCAAGCTGGCCATCCTCGACGAACCGGATTCGGGCGTAGACACCCTGACCCTGGGCGACATCGCCGCGCTGATCCGGCGCATGGCCGACCAGGGCACGGCCGTGTTGCTCATTACCCATCGCGATGAGATGTTGACCGTGGCCGACTCGGCCTCGCTGATGTGCCAGGGCAGCATCGTCTTCTCGGGCAGCCCCGATGACGCGCGTGCCTTTTACGGCCGACGCTGCCGGCCGCACGTAGAGGCCCTGGGCGCGCAACCATGGCCGGAAGGAGAACGGATTGCCCTGGCGGCGGAACAAGACCTCACCCTTCTCTCGCAGGGAAAAGGGCCAAGGGGTTAGGTGTATCTGGAGGTAACCATGGCTAGCGATGCCAAACCCCATCGCCCCACGGCCCCCGCGCCCGGCTGGGCTGCGGAATACGAGGCCATGCTGGAAGCCTACAGCCAGGCCGGCGGCGACCCGAGTGTCCTGCGCGCCCCAAAGGCCGCTATCCTGGTCGTGAGCGCCAACCGCGTACTGGCCGCCAACGAGGTGCCGGGGATCCACTTCGAGGCCGAGGCGTTGCCAGATGGTGTACGGGCACGTATCGCCGTGGAGCCGGCCGCGCAGATCGAGCGGCCGGTGCACCTGTGCTTTGGCATGTTGCCCGCCGAGGGGGTGCAGCGCATCGAGGCCGACTACGAGATCGGCGCCGGCGCGCGGGTTGAGTTCATCGCCCACTGCACCTTCCCCAACGCACTCCGGCTCAAGCACATCATGGACGCGCGCATCCACGTGGGGCCGGGCGCCACGATGCAGTACCGCGAGTCGCACTATCACGGCCCGCACGGTGGCATCGAGGTGCTGCCGAAGGCACGCGTGACGGTGGACGCTGGAGGCCGTTTCTTCACCAGCTTCAACCTGGTGCAGGGCCGGGTGGGCCGGCTGGAGTTTGACTACGACGTGACCATAGGTGAGCACGGCGTGGCCGAGCTCTCCACCAAAGCCTACGGCCAGGGGGATGACCATCTGCGGGTAAACGAGACACTGCATCTGGACGGCGAAGGCGCGCGCGGGCTGACCAAGACGCGCATCGCAGTGCGCGATGCGGCCGTGAGCGAGGTGTACACCACGGCCGAGGGCAATGCGCCGGCCGCGCGCGGCCACATGGACTGCACCGAGATCGTGCGCGGAGATGCCATCGCGCGCAACACGCCCATCGTACTGGTGCGCAACGACCGCGCCCAGGTGACTCACGAGGCGTCTATCGGCGCGGTCAACCACAAGGAGCTGGAGACGCTGATGGCGCGCGGCCTGGACGAGGACACAGCCGTGGATGTGATCATCCGCGGCATGTTGGGGGAGGGATGAGGGATGAGCGAGCTGACCGAGGAGGCCGTGCGCGAGGCCCTGCGCCAGGTATACGACCCGGAACTGGGCGCCAGCGTGGTGGACCTGGGCATGGTGAAGCGGATCGAGATCGCCGATGGCCAGGTGACCGTCCAGCTCGTGCTCACCGCGCCCGGCTGTCCGCTGGCCGGCCTGATCGCCTGGCAGGTGCAACGGGCGGTCGCTGCGTTGCCCGGTGTGACAGAGGTGCAGGTCAACCTGCTGGACGAGCCGTGGCAGCCGCCTGCCGCGGCCGATGACTGGCAGTCGTGGCTGAGCGGCCTCTGGGACCGGCGTTGACCTCCGAGGGGGGTGTGCACAGCGAAAGCCTGGGGAGTACGAGGGGTATTCCCTGTGTGGATGAACTGCGTATCGAGCCAGCAGAAGTAACCCATAGCCTGACCACCTTCATCTGCCAGGCAGTTGACGATTTCCGCCGGGAAGGGGTGATCGTCGGGCTGAGCGGGGGCATAGATTCGGCGGTGGTGGCCACCCTGGCAGCCCGGGGCCTGGGGCCAGAGCGGGTGCTGGGGATGATCCTGCCCGAGCGGGACAGCGCACCGGAGAGCCGACGACTGGCCCGCAAGCTGGCCCGGGGGCTGGGCATCCGCTACCAAATCGTTGGGTTGACGCCGCTGCTGGGCTGGCTGGGCGTGTACTGGCAGGTGCCGCTGTGGCTGCTCCCCACCCGCCGCCTTCAGGCGAGGATGGTACAGCGCTACTACGCTCAGTACCGCGAAACCCTGGGCGAAGGTGAGACCCCCTTTTCAGCCGTCATGGTCGGCACGCGCGGGCTGCGGGGCCCCTGGCTCAACCAGGCGGTGGCCTATCACCGGGTCAAGGTGCGGCTGCGGATGACGGTGCTTTATTACCATGCCGAGCTGCATAACCTGCTGGTGGCCGGCACCGCTAACAAGACCGAGCTGGCCGTGGGCTTCTTCGTGAAATACGGCGACCCCGCGGCGGACATCACTCCGCTGGCCTCACTCTACAAAACGCAGGTGCGCGCCCTGGCGGCCTACCTGGGGGTGCCTGACGAGATCGTAACCCGCTCCCCATCGCCCGATCTATTGCCCGGCCTGACCGATGAGCAGGCGATAGGAATGGATTACTGCACGCTGGACCGGGTGCTGTGGCGGCTGGAGCACGGGATGGGTGTCGAGGCCATCGCCACTGAGCTGGGCCTTCCGACAGCACAGGTACGTTATGTAGAGATGCTAACCCGTCGCTCTCGCTACCTGTCAGCCTTGCCGGCCGTTCCCCAACTTTAGACGTAGCTGTTCAGGCCGATTGAAATCGCCCTCCCTGGGCACTTCGTGCCAGGCCTCGCCCCGAAGGGCTCGGCCCGAGGGGTGTCGGCGGAGGCCGACACCCCTCATGTGCGCATCACCGCGAGCCCTCGGCGTGGCCCTTCCAGTCACCGCCTGAATAGTTACCTTTAGACATCGAAAGGAGCTGCAACAATGGTTCGCTTCAACGGTCTTGGCTTACATCTTGGCAATCTGCCGCTGCTTTCCCATGCCCAGACGCGTTCTATCAGCGCCGAAAACCCCACCGGTGCCAAGGGACAGGGCGGCATGGCAACAGAAGGTGCCGGTGCGGTGGCCGCGCGCGAGCTGGGGCGCGGCTGGAAGATCTCCCCCTGTATCACCCTGCCGGGCTGTAGCACAGTGACCCTGGCCGACATCGCCGGCCCCGGCGCCATCCAGCACATCTGGCTCACTGTCCACCCCAGCGCCTGGCGACGCATTGTGTGGCGCATCTACTGGGACGACGAGCCCACGCCCAGCGTGGAGACACCCCTGGGCGATTTCTTCTGTATGGGCTGGTGTGAGCGTGCCAACATCGCCTCCCTCCCCATTGCCGTCAACCCCGCCGGCGGCTTTAACAGCTACTGGGAGATGCCCTTCCGCCGCCACGCCCGCATCACGGTGGAGAACCTGGCACCTGACGAAATCCGCGGCTTCTACTACCAGATCACCTACACCCTCACGGATGTGCCCGATGAGGTGGGTTACTTCCACGCCCAGTGGCGGCGCAACAACCCCCTGCCCTACATGCAGGTACACACCATCGTGGATGGCATCCGCGGCCAGGGCCACTACGTAGGCACTTATATCGCCTGGGGTGTCCACAACAACGGGTGGTGGGGCGAGGGGGAGGTCAAATTCTACATTGATGGCGACGGCGAATTCCCCACCATCTGCGGCACCGGCACCGAAGACTACTTCGGCGGCGCCTGGGACTTCGAGCAGCCGCAGGGCCAATATTGCATCTTCTCTGCGCCTTTCAGCGGCCTGCCCCAGGTGATCAAACCCGACGGCCTCTACCGCAGCCAACAGCGCTTCGGCATGTACCGCTGGCACATCATGGACCCGATCCGTTTTCAGCACGACCTGCGGGTGACGATCCAGGCGCTGGGGTGGCGGTCCCCGTTGGGTGGGCAGCCCCGCTATCTGCCCCTCCAGGATGACATCGCCTCCACGGCTTTCTGGTATCAGGCCGAACCGCATGCGGCCTTCCCGCCCCTGCCCGACCTCAACAGCCTCGAGGTCATCTGAAGCGGCCAGGAGAGAGAACCATGCAACTGGATCACTTCGCCTTTGAGGTGAGCGACCTGGACCGGTCGCTGGTCTTCTACACTCAGGTCATAGGACTGCCTCTGCTCTCCCGCACAGTAGATGAAGAACATGGCGAGGCCTTCGCCTTCCTGGACCTGGGCGGGGCAACCCTGGAACTCTTGCAAAAGCTCGACCAGGCCACCCCGCCCGCCTTGGGGCGGCGGCTGCGCGCCACCAACAGCCCTCACCTGGCACTGCGCGTGCCCGATCTGGAGGCAGCCCTGGCGGCCCTGGCCGACCATGGCCTGCGCCCCTTTGAAGGGCCCCTCTTCCTGCCGGATGTAGCTCGCTGGGCCTACATTGAGGACCCGGACGGCAATGTGCTGGAATACGTCCAATGGCTGACACCCCCGCGCTAGGTTACCATGAAAGCTACCATTAGAATCCATCACGGCACGCCAACGTTGTTTCTTGACGATCGGCCCACCTTTGCCAATTGCCACCTGGTGGGCTATGTAGACCCGCAAGGGAGAGAGGCGATCCAAAACAGCGTGCGCGCCTTCGCGCGCAACGGCATCCACATCTACTCTGTCGATGCGGTGGGTTACGAATGGCGCGGCCCACGGCCGGGGAGCCTGAGCCCGTACGATTTCACGGAGACCGCGCCGCGGCTGATGACGGTGCTGGCTGCGGATCCGGATGCCCTCTTCTTGCTGCGCATGGGCCTTGAGACGCGCTACCTGCTCGACGACTGGTGGAGTAAGGCTTACCCTGATGAACTGGAAGTGCTGACCGATGGTCCCTACCCCTCGGCCTCCTATGCGTCCCTGGTGTGGCAATCCCAGGTGCAGGAATTCCTGAGGGCCTATATTGACCACCTGCGGACAACCGGGCTGTACGACCGTGTCATCGCCTACCAGGTGGCTACCGGGACGTGCGGCGAGTGGATCAAGTCATGGTCTTCGATGGATCTGGCCTGCGGTGACTTCAGCGAGCCCATGCGCCGCGCATTTCGTCAGTGGCTGCGCCGACGTTACCACGACGACGTCGATGCTCTCCGCAAGGCCTGGGGCGACGCCGACGTGACCTTTGAGACGGCTGAGGTGCCTTCGACCGCCGAGCAGTCTCATACCACCCACTACCTGTTTCGCGATCCCAGGCGAGAGCAGAAGACCATAGACTTCTATGCCTGTTATGCCGAGGTAGCCGCCGATGCCATGATCGGCTTCTGCCGAGCAGTAAAGGAGGAAACAGCAGGGGAAAAACTGGCGGGTGCCTTCTTCGGCTATCTGATGGAGCTCTCCTGGAACAACAGCTTCTTTGTTGATGGCCATGGCGACCTGGCCGCCAGCGAGGTGTCAACGGTCCAACGCAGTGGTCACCTGGGGTTGTGGAAGGCGCTCCGCTCACCATACGTGGATTTCTTCGTCAGCCCC
>DAOTZS010000066.1:0-10227 GCA_034434335.1 Anaerolineae bacterium | reverse complement strand
GGGCCAGATGGCGCCGCACTTCTGCTTCGCTACGCGGCCGGAAGGCCAGGAAGCGCACTGCCCGATCATAAGCTTTCTGCTCAGCATCCAGGGCGCGCAGCTGCTCGATCTCAGCCTCGCTCAACTCCTGGCCCACGCGCAGCCGGGCTGCCTCGATGGCCGGCAACCCAAAAGCAAAGTGCCCATCGAGGTATACGTTGACCCGCTCAGCCGTATGCTTTTGAAAGCGCAGACCAGTGATCCTGCGGCCCATGGCGCTGACCTTCCCGACGTTTTAACGGCAAGAGCCGTGGCAACAAATCCCCTGCCTGGGGCTCTGCACCACGGCTCTTGTCAGAATCAGACAATGCCAACCTGTGCCTGCTCCTGCGCCAGGCACACGTCAGGTTGCAACACGGAGGGCACCGGGCTGTGCCGGGTTCTCTGCACGCTGGCCAACCCTGGCCATCAGTGGCTTTGCGCCAGGTTTCCTAAGGCATAACAAACGGGTACCTCATGGGGACAAAGCCATGATCATGCTGCTCCCAAGAAGCACCACCACAAATCGTTAGCCAGCTCTTGTCTGTACAGGTGCGCGATGTTGGCTGCCCTGCCCAAGCTCCCTGTTCGGATAGAAGGCGCCTTTCCCACCAGGGACCCTGTCCCAGAGTGTTGGGCTCTCAGATGGGCTCATAACAGGCCTGCTAAGGTGTCCGCCGGCCCACCATAGCTGGAAGGCACAAGCTCACCTTCTCCAGACAGGTATACATCCAACACAGTGCGGGGTCAGATAAGCATAGCACCTGCCTTCCCCGTCTTTGCCTCTTATACTCCATCAAACCCCGTCACCAGAACACGCACAGCCGCGACAAGATGTACTGTGCCTGTCCTGCGCGCGAACCCTGACACTGGTTTTACTCAGTGCCTATCCGCAAACCCAATAGGGTATAAGGTCCTGCGGGCAAAAGTCCATTCTAACAAGATGCCATGAGCGTATGCGCCACCGTCGGAAGAACGCTGGCGTATCGGAAGGTCCTCCAGGCTCATGGTGGCATCCCAGCTCCCCAACCATCAGGGGATAACCGGTAACAGAACAGCGGCAGAAGGTATGTTCAATCCTCCTGCGCTCCTTCTTCCTCCTCCACAAGATCCACGGTTTGAATTGGCGCCAAAGCGGCTGCTTCGCGGATGGCAGCCTCGATCTGTTGGGCAATCGCCGGCGAGTTCTCCAGGAACTCCTTGGCATTCTCCCGGCCTTGTCCCAGGCGGATGTCGTTATAGGTATAGAAGGCCCCGCGCTTCTCGATAATGCCCATCGTCGTGCCCAGATCCAGCAGGTCACCGGCTTTGCTGATACCCTTGTTATACATGATGTCGAATTCGGCCTGGCGAAACGGCGGTGCCACCTTATTCTTCTTGATTGTCGCCCGACAGCGGCTGCCTATCGTTTGCCCACCCTGCTTGATATTTTCAATGCGACGTACATCTATGCGTACGCTGGCATAGAACTTGAGGGCCAGGCCGCCTGAAGTGGTCTCAGGGTTGCCGAACACCACGCCGATCTTCTGGCGCAACTGGTTCGTAAAGATCAGGGCCGTATTGCTCGATTTGATCGCGCCCACCAACTTGCGCAGGGCCTGAGACATCAGCCGGGCTTGCAAGCCCACATGGCTGTCCCCCATTTCCCCTTCGATCTCAGCTCTTGGCACCAACGCGGCTACCGAATCAATGACAACAACGTCCACCGCGCCCGAACGAATCAGGGTCTCGGCGATCTCCAGGGCTTGTTCGCCGGTATCCGGCTGCGAAATATATAGCTCGTCCACGTTGACCCCGCATCGGGCTGCATAGTCGGGGTCCAGGGCATGCTCGACGTCAATGAAGGCAGCAATGCCTCCCATCTTCTGTGCTTCGGCGATGATATGCTGGCAGATGGTGGTCTTGCCCGACGCTTCCGGGCCATAGATCTCAGTGATCCGGCCCCGTGGGACACCACCAATGCCCAGGGCCAGGTCAAGGGAGAGGGAACCAGTGGGGATGGCTGCTACCTTCAGGCGCTCAGCTTCACCCAGCTTCATGATCGTGCCCTCGCCAAACCGCTTCTTCAGATTGGCCAGGGCTGTGTCCAGAGCCTTTTGCTTGCCAATATCCACCATCGCAACTCCTCACAACAGATCCGGGTAAGACATATCTGTGATGCCGGAAAAGTGCCGACCCTCTCCCACTCTCGGAACAGAGTCCACCTGCTCAAAGCAGAACAGAAGCAGTAATCAGTGCGCTGCACTGCCGACACCACCTTTGCTATCATTTTACACTAGCCGCGACAAAAATCAAAATGCCGCGAACACCGCGGCATTCTGGGGGGATAGTTCAATTCACCGATAAAATTGGTTTACACTTTCTGCGGGCATTAAAATTGCGGCCAGGGCCCTCACCCTTCGTACGGGCAGAGCGTCGCTCTGCCCGTACGAACGAAATCTCAAACACGCTCTTAGGCCGTGGCCGGCCCTACTGACCTCCGCGCCAGCTTACCACCCGTTCGGCCGCGAAATCATAGCTAAAGGTGATCTCTTTCAGGGCTTCTGGCAGGAAAGGAGCCTGGCCAGTGCCATCGGCCTTCATCCAGTATAGCCGCCAGACGCCATCGCGGTCGCTCAGGAACAGGATATAGCGGCCATCAGGCGACCAGGCTGGGGCCACATTGTTGGGCGCGCGCTGGGCCGCGAGGGGCGGCTCGGTCAGCCGGCGTTCGGTCCTCCCTTCGGCATCCAGGAGGAAGATATCGGCATGATCGTGCAGATAGATCTGCACGGCGATGTGCTGCCCATCCGGTGACCAGGCCGGGCTGCCCAGCTCTGAGTCTCCCACCAGGGGGCGCGTGCTACCACCTGGCACGGTCACCTGAAGCCCGCTCTTGCCCCGATAGAGGATCTCATCCCGCTGCGGGTGCCAGTCGGCCGACTGGGCCATGGGCTCGGTGGCCAGGTCCAGCCAGCCTTCCCCGGTGACAGAGACCCGCGCCAGGCCAGTATCATCTATGGTGTGCAGCGGAAAATCGGAGATGCACAGGCGGCCCCTGGGTGTATCCATGCAGTCGCGGCCGCCAAACACCTGGCGCACCTGCGCTTCGGGCAGGCAGCCGAAGGGGGTGCCCAGACAGGTCGTGCTCTGGGTGACATGGCTGAAGACCAGTTGCGTTCCATCGGGGCTCCAGGTAGGGCCGCGCGGCCGGTTGGCGGTGGCCACGCGGCGCTCCTCCCCTGTGCGCAGGTCCCAGACAAACACGCCATGGGGTGCCTCCCAGCGCGCATATGCCACGCGGCTGCCATCGGGTGAAAGCGCCGGGTCCATCCCCGTAGTCAGGCGACGCAGCCCCGTGCCATCGGCGTTCACCACGTATATATCGCCACCAATACGGGTCTGGAAGACGATGGTGCCCCTCAGCCACGGCGAGGAAGAGGTGCCTGGGATAGCAACCGGCTCGCGCAGCGGCGCTTCTAACACTGAGCCCTGCACCTCAACGTAGCTGGCTGCCACCCAGCCCGTTCCTCCCTGCCAGAGGATGGCCAGCCAGTCTCCGCTGGCATCACGGCCGATGACGGTCACCGTGCTGCCCGCGGTCAACTGGCCGAGGACCGCCTGATCCAGGCCAGGGCCCGCGCGCACGTTGAGGCGCTCTGCCCGCACGCGGCCTGCGGCCGACCAGGCCATGGGGGTAGCGGTAGTTGCCGGCTGGAGAGGGGCCTCTGCTCCCAGAGGAGCAGTGATCGGCAGCAAAGCCTCCCAATCCCCCAACAGGCTCACATCCTCGCGCGCCACCCAGCCGTGAGCACCCTCCTCCCCGTACGACACGTACAGCCACCTGCCTTCGGTGCTTCTACCCTCAGCCCATAACACCTCTGCTCCGGGCAGCACCGCCACCACCGCTGCTGTCGCACCTGGCCCGGCACGCAAGGTCAAGGTGGGTCGCACTCCCAACGCCATAATGCGCGCGGGCAAGATTGGGGTGGCAGCAAGGGTGCCTCCCATGGCTGGGGGCTGAGGCGTGGCAGTGGGCAGCAGGGTAGCGGTAGCCACTGATGTGGGGCTGCCGGCCGTGTGGGCAGATGGCCGGCCAGTCGGCGTACTCTGCCCTGCGCCAACAGAGTTGCGATCGGCTGGCAACAAGAGCGGGGGCAGGGTAGGAGTCTGGCGAGAGTGCCCAAACAGGCCGGCGGACATGGCCGCCTGGCACCCTGTCAGGATTACCAGGGCGGCCACGACCCCGAGAACCGCTATAATTCCACCCCTACTCATAGCGCAATGCCTCGATGGGATTCAGCCGGGCGGCCCGGGTAGCCGGATAGATGCCGAAGAAAAGGCCCACGGCAGCCGAAAAGCCGGTGGCGAGCAATACGGCCTGCGGAGTGATAACTGCGGTCAGGCTGTCGCTCAGCCGCGAGATCAAGGCCGCGCCCAGCGCGCCCAGAAGGATGCCAAACAGCCCCCCGATAACAGCCAGGATCATGGACTCGATCAGGAACTGGGCCAGGATATCCCCGTGCTTGGCCCCCACTGCTTTCCGCAGGCCGATCTCGCGCGTGCGCTCGGTGACCGACACCAGCATGATGTTCATGATGCCGATCCCGCCCACCAGCAGGCTGATACCGGCAATCGCGCCCAGGAAGATCGTCAGCACCCCGGTGATCTGGCCGAAGATGGAGAGCAGGTCTAATTGGCTGATCACTGTGAAGTCGTCCTCGTCCTGATAACGGATGTCGTGCCGCTCACGGAGCAAGGAGGTAATCTCCTCTGCAGCGGCCGTCATCCGATCTTCACTGACCACCTGGACGTAAATCACCGTCAGGAGCGGTTCCCCGCGGGCGTTATAATAGCGTGGGAACAACCGCTCGTGCGCGGTGGTCAACGGCACGAAGACCAGGTCATCCTGGCTGCCTCCCGGGCCTCCGGTGCCGCCCTTCGGTTCCAGCACGCCGATCACCTTGAAGGGGATGTTGTTGATCTTGATTGTCTCCCCGATTGGGTAAGTGTCGAACCCAAACAGCCGTTCCCATACCCGGTTGCCCAACACAGCCACCCGCCCGCGCGCGTTCATATCCGACTCGCTGATGAATCTTCCAAAGGCCACCGGGAAGTTACGCACCTCGCTGTAATCCGGCGTAACCCCCGAGGTGGAGGTGCGCAGCTTGACGTTGCCGCGGCTGACGTCAGCGGTGGCCATCAACTCCGGTGCCACTTTCTTCATATCGGGCACGTTCAATAGATCGGCGATAGCCATAGCATCGCCCAAGGTGAGGGTCAGCCCACCGCTCCTGACCCGCCCTCCCTGGAGGTTGGACAGAGAACCGGGGACCACAAACAGCAGGTTGGTGCCAATGCTTTGGAGCTGTTCGGTGACCAGTTGTTGCACCCCCTGTCCTACCGACAAGAGGGCGATCACAGCCCCAACGCCGATGATGATCCCCAGCATCGTCAGGGCCGAGCGCAACTTGTTGACGGACAGCGCGCGGAAGGCCAGCCGGATATGCTCAGCGAACTTCATGCCTTATCGTCTCCTGACGGCCATCTCTGGAGTTCTCTGGACGACTGCTGTTATTGGGCCGATGGTTGACGCGATACACCGAAGGGCCGGCCCTGCGCGGTGTGGCCACCGGCTTGTCACCGACGATCAGGCCATCGTGAAGATGGACGATGCGCCGGGTGTGCTCCGCGATATCTGGCTCGTGGGTGACCAGGATGACCGTGATGCCATGTTCTTCGTTCAGCCGCTGGAAAAGCGCCATCACCTCGGCCCCTGCTTTGGAGTCCAGGTTGCCGGTGGGCTCATCAGCCAAAATGATATCGGGGTCGTTGACCAGCGCGCGGGCGATGGCCACGCGTTGTTGTTGCCCACCCGAAAGCTCGTTGGGCCGGTGATGCAGGCGGTCTCCCAACCCTACCGCCTCCAGCGCGGCGATCGCCCGTCGGCGTCGGTCCTTGGCCCCGCAGTATATCAGGGGCAACTCCACGTTCTCCACCGCGCTGGTGCGGGGGAGCAGGTTGAAGTTTTGGAAGACAAACCCGATGCGCCGGTTGCGGATCTCCGCCAACTGATTATCGTTCAGCCGCGACACATCTTGCCCGGCCAACAGATAGCTCCCAGAGGTTGGCTGATCCAGGCAGCCGATGATGTTCATCAAAGTGGACTTGCCGGAACCGGATGGCCCCATGATGGCCACCATCTCGCCTGGATAGATATGGAGCGAAACTCCACGCAGGGCGTGGACCTGCACCTGGCCCATCTGATAGACCTTGGTGATGTCCTTGATTTCGATAATTGGAGACTGGGGAACTTCGTTGCTCATAGCTCTGCTCAGAAACCGCTAAAGGTCTGTTGTAGCAATTCCCGTGACGAGACGGAGCGAATGATGAGCCGGTCTCCATCCTCCAGGCCGGCCCGGACCTCGCTATGCTGCTCATCCCGCAGGCCGAGCCGGATTTCGGTCTTCTGTGGCCCATCCGGCGTCAGCCGTTCCACAAAGGTACGGCCAGAAGTACGGTCGAGCTGGACTGCCCGGTTGGGGACGAGCAGCACATTCTCCCGCGTAGTGCTGATGATGGTAGCAGTGGCGCTCATCCCGGCGCGCAACGGTGCCGAGCCCGGCTCGATGTCAATGGTCACGCGATAGGAAACCCCTCCGGCCTGGGTGACCTGGCCGGCCGGCGCCACCTTAGTGACCGTGCCCTGGAGGCGGGTTTCGGGGAGCGCGTCTACCTCCACCTGCACCGGCTGGCCTGGGGTGATATTGGCGATATCAATCTCATCTACCTGGACGTTGATGTGGAAACGGCTGAGGTCGGCCAGTTGGATGGCCGGCACCCCAGGCTGAGCCAGGGTGCCCTCGACGATGTTGACAGCCGTGACCACGCCGTCCCAGGGCGCAACCAGGCGAGTATTGTCAAGGCGGCGCTGGGCCTGGGCGAGGGCAATTCTGGCCTGTTCCACGGCGGCCTCGGCCAGCTCAAGCTGCTCGGCGCTGGGGCCTTGCTTCAGGCGATCGAGCGCGGCCTGGGCCTGGGCCACCTGGGCCCGGGCGGCCGCGATCTGGGCCTGGTCAGGCCCGCGGGCCGTGACCCGGTATTGGGCCTCGGCAGTTTCGTAGTTGATAGTAGCCTGCTGAAGCTGAAGCGCCTGGGGCATCATGCCCACATTGGGCAGGTCCTTCACGAGATCGTAGGCCTGCTGGGCCTGATTCAAGGCCACCCGGGCCTGCTCTACTGCCGCGCGCGCGGCTGCCAGCTGATCGGCATCGGGCCCTTGCAGCAGTTTCTGATAAGCTGCCTTGGCACTCTCCAGCGCAGCCTGAGCCGCGGCCAGGTCACTGGCGCTGGGGCCGGCCTGGAGCTGGCGCATCTGGATCTCGGCGGTCCGCAGCCCGATCTCGGCCTGGCGCACTGCCAACTCCAGATCGGTGGCGTCGAGCCGGGCAAGAAGCTGTCCGGCCACCACCTGATCCCCCACTTCGACTGCTACCTCGAGGATCATGCCGGTCGTCTGGAAAGCAAGGCTGGCCTCCCGTTCGGGCAGCACAGTGCCGGTGGCGCTGACGGTAGACGAAATGGTACCGCGCTCCACCTGAACCACCTCAAAGTTGGCCGTCTCGGCCGCCTTGGCCTTGCTCAACTGCTGATATATAAGCCATCCACCCACCACGACCACGATGATCACCAGAAAGATCGTGAGACCTCTACGCATCAATCAACTCCTCTGTAGCTCAGGCTTCCCAGCCTGAGCGTAACTTTTCAGCGGTGACTGGAAGTCACCCTTTTAGGGCCTGCGGCCAGTGGTCGGCCTTCGCCGACCTTTCTCATGGTGCATACATGAATAGTCTTGGCGGAGGCCGACACCCGGCACGAAGTGCCCATGAGGGGCGATTTCAATCGGCCTGAATAGTTACGCCTGAGCTACCCATGGATAGCCTGAAAGTAACTATTCGGGCGGTGACTGGAAGTCACCCTTTTAGGGCCTGCGGCCAGTGGTCGGCCTTCGCCGACCTTTCTCATGGTGCATACATGAATAGTCTCGGCGGAGGCCGATACCCGGCACGAAGTGCCCAGGAGGAGCGATTTCCATCGGCCTGAATAGTTACGCCTGAGCTACCCATGGATAGCCTGAAAAAGCTGTGTACGAAGCGCCTATGGCGCAGGGTAAATTCAAACATAGCACCAAGCAAGGGCCTTGTCAAAGTTGGGCCCGGATCACGTCACGGCGTCGAGCATTCCTGGGACTATAACTCATAACCTGTGCCCGCCAGCGTCCTTTTAGTAGTATGTTACGCACACTTGCGCACAGAGTTGCACAAGCGAGAAGCACATGCTACAATGACATGCGTGGCTTCACAAGGCACACACGAGGCTGTGACAGATATTGTGCGACCTGACAGCAAGTCCAGGTACTTCCGTGAAGAGGAGACCAAGATGGCTAAGCAACAAATCCCCGATATCGTCATCGGCCGGCTGCCTATCTACCTGCGGGCATTGAACTACCTGATCGCTGAAGGGCGGCGGATCACATCTTCTCAGGAACTGGGGGATCGGCTGGGTATCTCTTCAGCCCAGATCCGTAAGGACCTCTCGCATTTCGGCGAGTTCGGCAAGCAGGGTACTGGCTACGATATCGTCTTCTTGCGCGATCAATTGCAACAGATCCTCAAGGTGGACCGTGTGTGGGATGTCGCATTGGTGGGGGCAGGGAACCTGGGCAAGGCTATTGCCGATTACCCCGGTTTTGTGGGCAGGGGCTTCATGATCACAGCCATCTTTGATGTTGATCCCGCCAAGATCGGCCGGCCAATGGGCATTCATAATGTAATTGTCCAGCACGTGGACGAATTGGCCGCTACGATTCAGGCCCGAGGGATCAAGATCGGCATCATTGCCACGCCAGCTGAGCATGCTCAAGGTGTGGCACGCACGATGGCCGAGGCTGGCATCAGGGCCATCCTGAACTACGCGCCGATCACTATTGCGGTGCCGGCAGGGGTGTACATCCAGCATATTGACCCGGTAGTGGGCCTGCAACGCATGACTTACTATCTGTAGAGGCTGCCATGCGCCTCAACATGGCGCAGCTTTACAGGGCCTCACCCTAAGGGTGAGGCCCTGCTCTATTAGAGAAGATGTGGGCATTGTGGGTGGGCGGAGGCAATGCCTTCGCCCACCCACAATGCCTTCGCCCACCCAGCAATGCCGTCGCCCACCCGGTCAGAAATCAGAGGCGAAGCCTGCCACAAAAGGCGGGCGACACACAAAAGGGGGTCCATCCATCAAGGCGCAAGATAATCGCAGGGAGGCGCGCATGAAACGTGAACGACTGAAGTCGGCTCTTGTCGGACTGTTAGGCCTGGCGCTGGGCTTGTTGCTGGCGGGCCAGGTCAACAGTTTCCTGGGCATCGCCTATCTGCCCAAGGACCTCCCTCAGGAGCCCCGACTATCTGCCCGCCCGGTCTCCCCGGCGACCCCGCCGCTTGAGCCCGTCGCGGCCATTGTTCTCCCGCCGGGAACCCTCCAGAGCGACCTCTACGCCCGCGCAGCCATTGCTCTGGCCGACGCGCTGGCGGAGCGCACCGGTACCCGTCCCCAGGTTCTGGAGTCCCCCGGGGCTCTCCCCAAGGGCTGGCTCATCCTCGTTGGGCCTGGGGTGGAAAAGGCGCCACCTGACCCCCAGGGATTCAGCATAACCCCGCGGGATTGGGAAGGCCGTCCGGCCCTGGTTCTGGAGAGCGGCAGCCCCCTGGGGCACGCCTACGGGATGTACTATCTGGCCGACCTGGCGCGCACGGGCGCCGATACCGCCTCGTTTTTCGCCGCGCGCGTCCGAACCCCGGCTCTCCCGCATCGGCTGGTGGACCTGGGCGCGGTGGGGGTGGAGCGGGACCCCCGGCGCTGGGACCCCACCGACTACCACCACGGCCTGGGGGCCTTCCGGGACGCGTTCCTCCCGGATCCCCCGTACGTGGACGCCGAAACGATACGCCGCTACGAGGCGGACTTCCAGGATTACGTCCACCGGGTGATTTCCTACGGTAACAACGGCATTGTCCTGGGGGGCTTCCTGGAATTCGTCAACTTTGACAGGGTGGGCAACGGGTTTGAGGTCTACCCCGCCGACAGTCCCTACCGGCAGCGGCAGCAGGCCATGCGGGAGCACCTGGGCCGCCTGATGCAGTACGCCCACGACCAGGGCCTGGAGGTGGTCCTGGATACCGA
>DAOTZS010000065.1:0-12704 GCA_034434335.1 Anaerolineae bacterium | reverse complement strand
CTCTTCGCGGCCCAGTTCCCGCAACACCCGGCTGCGGCTTGTCCGCCCCAAAGCCAGGTTCTCGATATCTTGGACATAAGGCTGATCTTCGGGCGCCAGGCAACCCTTACGGGCGCGGCGCACGAATGCCTCCCAGGCCTGTCGCTCGGCCGCCTCCGCCTGTCGGGCAGCCTGCACCCTGGCCACTTCTTCAGGGGTACAGGCGATGATCCTCTCGGGCTCTCCCTTGAAATAGAGCCCTTCGGCCACAAGTTGCCAGGCTGCCCAGGCTGTGGCAGGAGTGAAGGCACCGTAGACCAGCCCGGCCAGCTCAGCCAGGGTGGTGGTGCCCCCGGCCAGGAGCTCCCAGGCGGCCTGCACTTCGCCTGTTAGCGGCGCTCGCAGTTCAGCCAGGCTCCCCAGCGGCCCTGGATGGAGGAGGATGACATCTTTGGGGCGAACCCGCGCTGTCTCACCATCTTCCAGCTCGATGATCAGCCTGTCGCCGGCTTTTTGAACTAGCGCCGGGCGGGTTTTGTAAAGCACCAGGCTGTTGAGGGGAGGCATCTGATCTGGCATTGGCGACCATAATCGGGGCTACCACCAGGGTTGCCCCTACTCTATTCTGAATGCCACAACTGTCCTTCGCGCTCCGCTGTCGCCGCTGACGAGGAACTCCACGGACCCCGGGCTGCCAATGCGAATAGAGGAGGGGTTTCTGGCATCCACCCCCAGGATGCGGGCGCTGATCTTGACCCCTTCCTCCAGTTCGACAATGCCGGTACAGTAGGGATTCTCTCTACTGTAGCCCTCAGCGTTCATGAAAGAAGGGCCTACATGGATGCAGGTAAAGGCAACCAGCCGACCCCGGCCAGCCAGCTCAGCCCATTCCATTTCCTCTCCGTAGCAACTAGGGCAGATTGCTCGCGGGGGCAGATAGAGGGCACCGCAGCTGCGACACCGGGATGCCATCAGTTTGCCTTCGCTTAGATATTTATTGAATGACGCGGCGGTGAAAGGGCGTGAATTTGGCTCGCTCATGGTCTTGATCCTGAGAAACCACCTGGGTGGGCGAGGGCATTGCCCTCGCCCGCCCAGGCATTACCCTCGCCCACCCAGCCATTGCTCCTCGGCCACCCAGGCAATGCTCCTATATTCCTGCCTATCGGCGCTCAAACAGGTGTACGACGCAGGTCGAGCCGGTAGCTCCCACGTTATGGGTCAGGGCCAGCGAGAGGTCTCCCTGCACCTGGCGGGGGCCAGCCTCGCCTCGCATCTGCTTGAAGATCTCCACCACCTGCGCTACGCCCGATGCCCCCACAGGGTGTCCCTTGGCCTTCAGTCCACCCGAGGTGTTGACCGGCCGCGGGCCAGAACGCGTGGTCACGCCGTCCTCCACCATCTTGTAACCGGTTCCCGGAGGGAAGAACCCCAGGTCCTCGATGGCGATTATCTCGGCAATAGTAAAGCAGTCGTGTACTTCGGCCAGACGGATGTCCGAGGGCGAGACACCGGCCATAGTATACGCCTGTTGAGCTGCCAGCCGCGCGGCCGGCAGGGTGGTCAGGTTATCCCGGTTGTGGAGGGGCACGTCTGATGCCTGGCCCACGCCGATGACGTAAATGGGGGCCTCCGTGAATTCGCGCGCCCGTTCATTGGAGACCAACAGGACACAGGCCGCCCCGTCGGTGATCGGCGAACAATCAAAGAGGCGCAACGGCCAGGCAATCACCGGGTTGGCCCCTTCGTCGTGGAGAAATTCCCACTCGTCGCGCCATGATGGTACTGGTTGGCCTTTCTTGATGGCGTTAGCGATCCGGTTCTGCATCAGGGCAGAGATGGTAAGGCTGAACTGGGCGTTTGGGTTTAGCGCTGCATTGTCGTGGTTTTTGATCGCCACGTGCATCAGGTGTTCAGGGGTCATGCCATAGCGGTGCATGTAGGCTGTGGCCATGGCGGCATAGAAGCCAGGGAACGTGAACCCGGCCGGGGTCTCATAAAGGGTATCAGCCGCGGCAGCCAGGGTATCGGTCACCGCGGTGGTTGGCAGCCCGCTCATGCGTTCGACGCCGGCCACCAGTACCACATCATAGATGCCAGAGGCGACCGCCAGTACCCCCTGGCGCAGTGCGACACCGCCGCTGGCACAGGCAGCCTCCACCCGCACTGCCGGCCGCGGGGTCAGGCCTAAGGCATCGGCCAGTAAAGGTGCAGTGTGACCCTGCCCCTCAAAGAGGTCGCTGGAGAAGTTCCCTATATAGAGGGATTCGATCGTGCCCGGGTCGAGGCCTTTGTCTACCGAGCGACGCATGTCGCGAAAAGCCTCCACAAGGAGATCGCGGCTGGTCTTGTCAGGGAAAGCCCCAAATTTGGACATCCCTGCCCCGACCACGGCCACACCTCGGCCGAGCATCCTTTTAGTCATGGGTAGCACCTCCTGGGTGAGTTGCCTGGCGTCTTACCAGCTGGAGTTACGCACTTTAGAGCGTATCGCCCCATCCCCCCTGCCCCCTTCCCTGCCTTGCGGGGAAGGGGGATCGAGGTTAAGGGCATTCTGGGCGGCGAAGCCGCCCAGAATGCCCCTTTCAAAGGATTCCCCCGCCCCCGATTGAGGGCGGGGGCTAGGGGCTGGGGGTACAGCGTAGTGCAACTGCGTAACTCCTGTTTGTTATTAATCCGTGGCTCACCAGCAGCGTTACTCAACCCCTGGGTACGGGTACGCCCAGCATTTCATAGTCAAAGCGCCCATCTCTCATAATTGTTTCACCGTCTATTTCGATAGTACAGCGCAGAGGTATCACGTCCACGTGCACAGGAGAGGACCAGGGTGCACCTGTCTCGGCCGGGAAGGGGTTGCCAAAGGCGATGTGAATCCCTGGCAGCTTCTCGTCTTGCAAGAGGTTGCCCACCAGCTTCTTGAGCCCGATATTGGTGCCGATGGCAAATTCGCCTACCCGGCGGCCGTTTTCTGCCGCGTCGAGATAAGCGCTCAGCTCCTTGGCCAGCGCGCTGTTGGCCGGGTGGATGTCTATCGCTCGGCTGCCACGTATCTCTATAGTGAGCGGCTCATGCAACACGCCGTACTTCTCGCTGAAGTAATCACCTACCTCGTAAACTTTTATTATGCCGTCTACCGTCTGGGGACAGGAGAAGGTCTCTCCTTCGGGCAAATTGCCCCACTGGCCGGGGCGATGGTAGAGCCCGGTACATGGCACCCAGCGCAGGCCAGGGTCGAAAACCGCGCTCAGGTCGGTGCCATCGGGAGTGGTGACATGGATGCGCTCGGCCAGGCGGGCTATGTCGTAGATCGCGGTGGTGATGGCAGCCACGGTACGGTAGTCAGTGCGCATCCCTTCCATCATCAGTTGGCGGGTGATCCCGGGCATATGAGCATGGCGCACGTTGAGGTCGTTGAGTAAGAAAGTCCGCAGGCCTATGCGGAAGGACACTTCACCGGGCTGGCTAGAGGCAGCGTAGAAGGTGACAGTGGGACGGAACTTCAGCAGCTCACTGCGCAGGCTTTCGGGCAGTGCCTTAATTGGCCGCTCGGCGTACTGCTCCAGGTCATGGAGCAGCACTTCGCCCCCTGCTTCGGAAGCTTCCTCGGCCAGGAGGCGGCCGATACCGTGCGTTATCTTGTCGGTAAGCACGAAGACCCGATCGGCCGTGGTGATACCCATGCAGGTACGGACTGCAACGCGCGCGCCGACCCGCATGTCTTCCAACTGGGCCAGAGAAAGGTGGGTCGAGTCGGTAGGCATATTATCCTCCGCTAAGTGGTGGCCCTCAGGTGGAGGGTTCACCAACGGTGATGGACGTGGGGCCGGATCATCCTGTCGTAGACCTCACGCACGGCGGCCATCTCCTCGGCGCTGAGGGGCGGCAGGTTGGCCGCGGCGATGTTTTCCTCGGCCTGGGACGGCCGTTTGGCGCCCGGGATGGCGCAGGTAACAGCATCAAACATCAGGATCCAGCGCAGGGCCAGTTGGGCCATGGTAGCGCCGGCCGGCACCAGCCGCTGTAGCTCGGCCACAGCAGCCAGCCCCACCTCATAAGGTACCCCTGCAAAGGTCTCTCCCACGTCGAACGCCTGTCCGGCGCGGTTGAAGTAGCGGTGATCGTCGGGCGCGAAACGGGTGTCGGGCTTCATCTTCCCGGTGAGCAGGCCGCTGGCCAACGGTACGCGCGCCAGGATGCCAACTTGCCTGGCTTTAGCCTGAGGGAAGAAAAATTCGGCAGGACGATGTCGGAACATGTTGAAGATGATCTGCACCGTTTGCACATTGGGGTACTCAATTGCCTTGAGCGCCTCCTCGACCTTCTCCACGCTGACCCCATAGTAGCGGATCTTGCCCGCGGCCACCAAGTCGTCCATCACACCGAACACCTCGGGCCGATAATAGACTTCGGTGGGTGGGCAGTGGAGCTGTACCAGATCCAGGGCATCGGTGGCCAGGTTGCGCAGGCTGCGCTCTACGAAAGCAGTCAGGTTGGCGCGATTGTAGCCGTCGGCAGTGTGGGGAGAAAGCCGGCGCCCGATCTTGGTGGCCACGTAGATGCGCTGGCCAGGGCGATCACGCAAGACGCTGGCGATCAGCCGTTCGCTATGGCCATCCCCATACACATCGGCGGTGTCAATGAAGTTAACCCCCAGGTCGATGGCACGGTGCAGCGCAGCCACCGATTCGGTGTCGTCCACCGGGCCCCACCCGCCACCGATGGCCCATGCTCCAAAGCTGATCTCCGACACTCGCCAGCCAGTACGGCCAAGTTCTCGGTAGTTCATCGTTAACTCTCCTTTGTCGGACTCATTTTGTGGTAAGGCATGGAGCTCAGTGGAGCCGCCACGCCATTAAGCGGTATGACCCGGATATCCTTTCCTTCCAACATGAGCAGGTTCATTCCTCTACCGCGTTCTCCTCAATTACGCGGCGATACCAGTAAAAACTGGCTTTGGGGATCCGTTCCAGGGTGGAATAGTCCACATAGATCAGCCCAAATCGCTTGCTATAGCCATGGGCCCACTCGAAATTGTCCATAAGTGACCATACGAAGTAGCCCTTGAGGGGCACCCCGTCTGCCAGAGCGCGACCAGCGGCCAGAAAATGGTCACGCAAGAAGGCAATGCGCTGTGGGTCATTGACACGGCCATCCTGGTCCACCTGATCAGGATAGGCGGCACCGTTCTCCGTGATGTAGTAAGCTGGAAACTCATAATCTCGCTTCAGGCGCATGAGCAGTTCATAGAGTCCTTCAGGGTAGACTTCCCAACCCATTTCGGTGGGATTAGGGTTGGGGAAGACGGTGCGCGGCTCGTTTTTCTCTTCAGGGATCTCATCACTGCGCACGATGCCACGCATGTAGTAGTTGACTCCCAAGAAGTCAAGAGGGGCTGCCATGGCCTGGCGGTCACCGGGCAGGTCGAAGGTCAGGGGCAGGTTATAGTATTCAACAATGTCTTCAGGATAGCCTCGGCCGCTGATGGGATCGAGGAACCAGCGGTTCAGGGTGCCGTCGGCACGACGGGCTGCCGCGTGATCAGCATCGCTAGGTGAGGCGGGGACTTGAGGGCCGAGGTTGAGCACGATCCCAACCCGGGCGCCTGGAGAATCGCGGCGGATGACCGGCACGGCCCAGCCATGGGCCAGCAGCAGATGGTGGGCAGCGGCCAGCGCTTCGCCCAGGTCGCGATGTCCTGGTGCGTGTTCGCCCCACAGGTGGCCGATGATTGCGCTCACCCATGGCTCATTGAGGGTCATCCAGTGTTTGACCCGGTCTCCCAGGCGCCGCGCGGCCAGCTCAGCATACTCGACATAATAATTGGCGGTATCACGAGCTGGCCACCCACCACGATCTTGCAGTGCCTGGGGCAGGTCCCAGTGATATAAGGTCACGAACGGCTCGATCCCGGCATCCAGAAGAGCATCTACCAGGCGGCTATAGAAGTCAATACCTGGGGTATTCACCTTACCGCGGCCTTCGGGCAACAGGCGGGTCCAGGCCAGCGAAAAACGATATCCTTTAAGGCCGAGCTCGCGCATCAGAGCGATGTCTTCGCGCCAGCGATGGTAGTGGTCGCAAGCGATGTCACCCGTGTCGCCTGTCAAGATTTTGCCCGGCGTATGGCTGAAGCGGTCCCAAATGCTCTCTCCCTTGCCGTCTTCGTTCCAGGCACCCTCGATCTGATAGGCGGCGGTAGCCGCGCCCCAGATAAAGTCCGCGGGAAATCTTGTTGGCATGGCACTCTCTCCTCGTTGAATGCAGTCGCACATGCTATCTGCGGGGCAAGTATAGCCGACAAACGGGGAGCCGGCAAAGTTGGCAGGGCCAAAATGTGTGCGGCAAAAGCCAGAGGGTACGGGAATGCCGCCTCGTTTTCTCACTTGCTGGCGATCTTCTTCGTAGTAACAACTTTAGTCGTTCAGGACGTGCTGAAAGCGACGAAAGTCGCTACTATGAAGCCCATGTCGTGACGTCGCTAATGGGAGGGGACAGTTTTTGGGGCTAATACGTCGGAGATGGTAGAATAAGAATTTGATGCCCCCAATCGTAATAAGCCATATAAACAGGACCGTATGCATGCTCTCCTTCGCCTTGCTCAGTACACCAGCCCTATTCGCTTTGCGTCCTCTGCGCGAGGTGCTGATCTGGTTGCTACGCCTCGATCAGCCGGTGCCACAACGCAGCGATGATGAGATCGCGGCCGAGGTAGCGCGTAATTACCGATGGAACTTCGCGGTCAACCTCCTGGATGGGGTTTTCTTTTGGTTTGGCTTCAGCTTCATGTCCTCGGCCACGATCCTGCCGCTCTTCATCAGCAAGCTCACCTCTAACCCCCTGGCCTTTGCCCTGCTGGCAATGCTGGCGCAGGGTGGGTGGTTTCTCCCCCAGCTTCTCACAGCCAACTGGGTGGAGAGATTACCGCGCAAGAAGCCGGTGGTAGTCAACCTGGGGTTGTTTCTAGAGCGGTTGCCAGTGTGGTTCATGGTGGTGGCAGCGTTGATGGCCGGCCGTTGGCCACTGCCCGCCCTGGTCCTTTTCTTCTGCAGCTTTGCTTGGCATGGCCTGGGAGCTGGCGCGGTGGCGACTTCCTGGCAGGATATGATCGCGCGCTGCTTCCCGGTGGAACGGCGAGGCCGGTTCTTCGGGGTGACAATGTTTGCCGGTGCTGGTACTGGGGCCTTGGGCGCCGGCGTGAGCACCTGGCTGCTGAAGGCATATCCTTTCCCTACGAGCTTTGTATACTGTTTTTTGATTGCGGCCGTGGGGATCGGCGTGAGCTGGTTCTTCCTGGCATTGACCCGAGAGCCGGCTCAACTCACCAATGTACCGCGCCAGGGGATTGCTCAGTACCTGGCTGGCCTGCCCTCCTTATTGAGGGCCGACCACAACTTCCGCCGCTTTCTGATCGCCCGCCTTTTGATGGCGCTGGGGGGAATGGGATCCGGTTTTGTGACGGTCTCTGCTGTCTATCGCTGGCAGATTCCAGATGGCACCGCAGGGGTCTATACGGCTATCTACCTGGCCGGCCAGACCGCAGGCAATCTTCTCTTCGGCCTTCTCGCCGACCGGTTTGGCCACAAAGTGTGCCTGGAGCTGGGCGCCTTGGCTGCCGTATTGGGTTTCGGGATGGCCTGGCTGGCGCCAGTTCCCGCATGGTACCTGCTGGTCTTTGGGGTTCTGGGGATTGTAGCCAGCGCGGTAATGGTGCCGGGCATCCTGGTAGTGTTGGAGTTCAGCGAGCCGGAGCGCCGACCGACCTATATTGGCATCACCAACACCGGGGTGGGGATAGCTGGCATGGTGGCACCTTTGCTAGGTGCCGCGCTGGCCAGTATCAGCTATGGCTGGCTGTTCGCCCTCGGTGCAGTTGTCAATCTGGTGGTGTGGGTGCTGTTACATTGGTGGGTGCGAGCCGCGCTGGGAGAATAGCGGCAGCCGGTGATGGATAAGCGCACAGGACAGGCAGTGGGGTTGTTATGGAGTATTATCCGCTTTGACAATCGGCCAGGCAGGCGCGCTGCGCGGCCAGGAGCTCGCTGATGCCCAAGGCTGCCAGGTCCAGCAGGCGGTTTAGCATGTCCCGGCCAAAGGGTTGGCGTTCGGCTGTGCCCTGAAGCTCGACCAGGCGTCCTTCAGCGTTCATCACTACGTTCAGGTCCACCTCGGCCCGGGCGTCTTCATCGTAGCACAGGTCCAATATCGGCTCGCCAGCGATCACGCCGACGCTGACCGCGGCGACTGGGGCCAGCATCACCTGGGCTGGTACCAGGCCCTGGGCAATTAGCTTCCGCAAGGCCAGAGCCAGGGCCACGTAACCGCCGGTGATCGCCGCGGTGCGGGTTCCGCCATCGGCTTGCAACACATCGCAATCCACTATCACCTGGCGGGGGCCCAGACAGGCCAGGTCAACGCTGGCACGCAGGCTGCGGCCAATCAGCCGGCGGATTTCCTGAGTGCGTGCCTGAGGTGTGGTCTCACGCGGGGTACGGATATGGGTGCTGCGGGGCAACATACCATACTCAGCCGTCACCCAACCATGCCCGGCTGACGACTGCTGCAGCCATGTGGGCAGTCGCTCTTCTACGGTGGCGGTGCACAGCACAACTGTCTGGCCCTGGCTGATAAGTACAGAGCCCTCCGCATAACGGGTGTAGCCTGGTTCCAGGTGGATAGCTCGTAACTGGTCGGGCCGACGGCCATCGCTGCGCATGGCGAACACTCCGGGTCCAGGTTAGCATGAGGGTGAAAGTTGGTAACTATTCAGGCCGATTGAAATCGCCCTCTCTGGGCACTTCGTGCCAGGCCTCGCCCCAAAGGGCTCGGCCTGAGGGGTGTCGGCCTCCGCTGACACCCCTCACGTGTGCATCACCAGAGAGGTCGGCGAAGGCCGACCTCTCTGGCCGCAGGCCCCAAAAGGGTGACTTCCAGTCACTGCCCGAATAGTTACGAAAATTGTACCATTGCGGAAAGGCATCCGCAAACCTTTGGACGTTGCATAACTCTTCGAAGTGGGTTACAATCGTAGCTGCAGCGGTTTGTCGGGCATACTCATGGAAAATCACCTCAGGGTTTCGGACACCCCCTACAAGCGCATTGTAATCAAAGTTGGCACCAGCGTGCTGACCGGTGGCACTTCCAGGCTGGATCGCGCTCACATGGTGGAACTGGTACGGCAGTGCGCGCAGCTCCACCGCGCCGGCCGCGATGTGATCGTAGTCAGCTCGGGTGCCATCGCAGCCGGCCGTGAGCGGCTGGGCATAGCTGATTCCCCCTCCACGGTGGGCTTCAAGCAGATGCTGGCCGCGGTGGGCCAGAGCCGCCTGATGTTCGTGTGGGAGAGCCTGTTCGACATCTATGGCATTCACGTCGGCCAGATGTTGCTGACGCGCGACGATGTGCGTAATCGCCAGCGCTTCTTGAATGCACGCGATACCCTGCACACCTTGCTCGAATACCGTATTGTGCCGGTGATTAACGAGAATGATGCCGTAGCCACCGCGGAGATCAAGGTGGGGGACAACGATAACCTCTCTGCCCTGGCTGTTTTGCTGGCCGAAGCTGACCTGCTACTCCTGTTGACCGATCAGCCTGGCCTGTTTACAGCCGACCCGCGCACCCATCCCGAGGCGCAGCTTATCCCCGAGGTGCGCACGATTGACGCTACGCTGCGTCGGCTGGCTGGCGGCAGCGTCAGCGGGTTGGGGGTAGGAGGGATGGCTACCAAGCTACAGGCCGCGGACATTGCCCGGCGTGCCGGCGCCGACGTGATAATTGCGGCCGGCCGGGCCACCGACGTTATCCTGCGCGCCGCGTCCGGTGAAGCCGTGGGCACCCGTTTTCCAGCATTGGAGACACCTCTAGAGAGCCGTAAGCGCTGGATCTTTGCCGGCCCTAAGCCGGCTGGACGCATCATTGTAGACGAGGGCGCGGTTCACGCCATCCGCGACCATGGCAGCAGCCTGCTCCCGGCCGGCATCATCGCTGTCGAAGGCCGCTTTCAACGCGGGGATGCGGTCCTGATCCTGGGCCCCGACCGTCAAGAGCTGGCTCGGGGCATTACCCGTTACGATAGCAGCGACCTGGCCCGCATCGCGGGCTGCCACTCCGATCAGATCGCCGAGCGCCTGGGCTATGCCTATGGCCCGGTGGCTGTGCACCGCAACGACATGATCCTGACTTGAGGGACACCTGGAAAGGACGAAAGGCTAAGGCACGAGACGAAAAGGAGACAAGAGAATGGTAGACCTAATCGAAATGGGGCGAGCGGCACGCGCTGCCAGCCGCCAGCTGGCCACCCTCACCACAGCCCAGAAAAATGCAGCCCTGGCAGCCATTGCCGACCAATTGGAAGCGCAAGCTGACATGGTGCTGGCGCAGAACGCGCGGGATGTCGCCGATGCTCGTGCGGCTGGCCTTAGCGAAGCTTTGCTAGACCGCCTCCTGCTGACCGAAGAACGGATCGCTGCTCTGGCAGCCGACACCCGCCGCATTATCTCCCTGCCAGACCCGGTTGGAGTTGAGATTGATAGCCGTGTATTGCCCAACGGCATGCGGCTCAGCCGACGGCGCATCCCGATCGGCGTTATCGGTGTGATCTACGAGGCGCGACCCAATGTGACGGTAGACGTGGCTACCCTGTGCCTGAAGAGCGGCAACGCGACCATCCTGCGCGGGGGAAGCGAGACGTTGCGCAGCAACCTGGCCCTGGTGGGGGCCATCCAGGCTGGCCTGGCCAATGCCGGTCTGCCCCCTACCGCTGTCCAATACATCTCCAACCCCGACCGCGTCCTGGTGACCGCGCTGCTCAGGCTGGACAAGTATGTGGACATGATCGTGCCCCGAGGCGGTGCAGCTTTGCACCAACTCTGCCGTGAGCAAAGTACCATCCCTGTGATCACAGGTGGGATCGGCATCTGTCACATCTTCGTGGACGAAAGCGCTGACCTGGCCCGGGCTGTAGACATTGTGGAGAACGCCAAAGTGCAGCGTCCCAGCGTATGCAATGCCCTCGATACCTTGTTGGTGCACCGCAATGTGGCTACTACTTTCCTCCCCATGGTAGCCGAGCGACTGGCCCGCAGCGGGGTGGAACTGCGCGCGGACGCCGAGGCTCTGCGCATCCTGAGCGGTGGTGCCCATGGCGCCCGAGTTGTGCCGGCCGGCCCCCACGACTTCGACCAGGAATGGTTGGCTTTGATCCTGGGCATAAAAGTGGTGGAGAACCTTGACGAAGCTATCGCCCATATCCAGGAGCACAGCACCGAGCATTCCGACAGCATCCTCACCAACAACTGGACTAACGCCAACCGTTTCATCAACTCCATCAACTCGGCGGCGGTCTATGTCAATGCCAGCACACGTTTCACCGATGGTGGCCAGTTTGGCCTGGGAGCCGAGGTCGCGGTGAGCACGCAGAAGCTGCATGCTCGCGGGCCCCTCGGGCTGGAGGAGCTGACGACCTATAAATGGATTGGCATCGGCGATGGCCATATCCGGGAGTGACACGATGGGGCTGCACACTGAATCATCAAGGAAGCGATTACATGGCACGCAAACCGATTCCCTTCGACGCCTTTCTTATCCGGGCGCATGAGTTATGGAGCCAGCGTGGGCTGGCATTAGCGGCCGGTGATTTTGCTGCCGGGCACTTTAACGCCATGACGGTGGGGTGGGGCAGCTTCGGTGTAATGTGGGGCCGGCCTTTTGTGCAGGTAGTGGTTCGGCCTACCCGCTACACCTTTGAGTTCATGGAAAAGTACGACACCTTTACCATCTGCGCCTTCCCTGAGCGCTATCGGGACGCCTTGCAACTCTTGGGTACCAAATCGGGCCGACACGGAAATAAGATCGCCGAAGCCGGGTTGACCCCTATCGCGGCCACGGCAGTGGCAGCTCCTGCGTTTGCAGAGGCCGATCTGGTGGTAGAATGCCGTAAGATCTACTGGGATGATTTCGATCCATCTCACTTTGTGGATGCAACCATTGAAAGCCACTATCCTCGTAAGGATTACCATCGGGTTTACTTTGGCGAGATCGTAGCTATTGTAGGGGAAGCTGCTTATGAGGCAGCAAAATAGGTCGCTACCTTCTGGCTGAAAAGAAGCTGCCTTCTGCGGCTTTAGCCTGATGTGGGCCGCAAGCACCCTGATCCATCGGCCAGGGCAGGCAAGGGCGGGCCAGACAGGAGGAATAAGTATGGCAGATCTGGTCGGAGAAAAACTGGGTAAATACGAGATCACGGCCCGCGTGGCCAGCAGCGCCCTGGCCGAAGTGTATCGGGCTTACAGCCCATCCCTGGGCCGCGAGGTGGCCATCAAGGTCTACCGGCCGCACCTGACGGCGGATCCGGCCCTGGTCGAACGCCTGCGCGCAGAAGCTCAGCGGGTCGCCGCGTTGCGCCACCCACACATCGCGCCGATCTACGACTGCGACGTGGCGATCGTGGCCGGCCAGCCGCTCCTCTACGTCGTCAGCGAGTTCGCCGAGGGTGCGACCTTGAAGGATCGGCTGGCGGCGCTCAAGGCGAGCGGCCAGCTCATGCCCCTGGCCGAAGTGACGGCCCTAGTACGGTCCATCGCGGCCGCGCTGGACTACGCCCACGGCCGCGGGGCCGTGCACGGCGGGCTGAAGCCGGCCAACGTGCTCTTCACCACCGAAGGGGAGCCGATGCTGGCCGATTTCGGCGTGGCGCGGGCCGTCGCTGCCGCGTTGCCGGCCCTCCC
>DAOTZS010000064.1:0-15408 GCA_034434335.1 Anaerolineae bacterium | reverse complement strand
GATCTGCTCCATGTCGGCCTGGTTGACGAAGAGCTGGCGCCCCTCTGGTGCCACAGCCGAGTCGAAGGTGACCACCTTGATTCCCGCGTCCATAGCCTTCTTGGCCACCGGTACCAGCGCCTGCGGATCATTGGCGGTGATGGCGATAGCATCCACCTTCTGAGCGATCAGGGCATTGATCAGCTCGATCTGCCCCTCGGCGGTCGGGGTGGCCGGGCCCTGGTAGATGACCTCAACGCCCAGCTCCTTGGCAGCTTCCTGGGCCCCGCGGTTCAGGGCATCGAAGAAGGGGTTGCCCAGGTTCTTGACCACCAGGCCGATCTTGTACGCCTTGGCGGCCGGCGGAGCAGCCGGCTGAGCCGGCGCAGGTGTGATGGGAACGCAGGCAGCCAACAACAGGGCTGCTACCAGCAACAAGACAAACAACCTGGCTTTCATCTCTCTATCCCTCCTTGGATTTTGTGGGCCGGGAAGCGTTCCCGGCATCTACGCATGCAGGAGACTGACCTGGAGCCCTTGCTCCGGGGCCTTCGGTCGCCCAGCCGAGCTCTTTGGGCGCACATCACCTCCCTTCTGTTGAGGCCGGCCGCGCTGTCAGGCGACGCAGCAATTGGGGCAACAAGATGGCGATGATCAGCAGCGCGCCGATGATTGTCGTCTGAGTCTGGCCAGCTACGTTTTTCAAACTCATGCCGTAGCGCGCGACGCCGATCAGGAAAAGAGCCAATATCACACCTGGCATCGTTCCCTGCCCACCGAAGATATCCACCCCGCCCAAGACAACCGCCGTGATCACCTCCAGCTCAAAGCCGGTGGCAATGTTAGGCCGCGCCGTGCTGAACCGGGCTACCAGCACCACCCCAGCCAGCGCCGACATCAGGCCCGAGAGCACGAACAAGATGATCTTGATGCGGTCTACAGGCACGCCTGAGTAACGGCACGCCTCCTCATTGCTACCGATCGCATACACCATGCGGCCAAAAGCCGTGCGGTGCAGCAACAGGCCGTAGCAAACCGCCAGAACGGCGAAAAGGACCAACGGGATGGGCACCGGCGTCCCAGGGATGTAGCCCTGTCCCAAGACCGTGAACGAGGGAGGGAAATTGGTCACGGCCTGGTCCCCAAGCATGACATAGGCGATCCCCCGGTAGAGGGCATAGGTCCCCAGGGTCACCACCAGGGAAGCCAGCCTTATTTTAGCAACAATCAGGCCGTTAATCAAGCCTCCCAGCATGCCCACGGCCAGGGCCAGGCACACAGCCAGCCAGATATTGACCCCCGCGCGATACGCCACGCCCATGACCATGGCGCTCATGGCCAGGTTAGAGGCAACCGACAGATCAATGTTCGCGCTGATGATAATGAAAGCCATGGTCAGGGCGATCAAGCCCCGCTCCATGAAGTTGAAGGTCATATCGAACAGGTTGCGTATGTTGAGGAAATAGGGGGAGAGGGAAGCGTTGAGTGCACCGGCCAGCACCAACAGCACAACGAGCAAGGTTTCCCAGCGCAACAGCCACGCTGACAGGGGCGTCCGGCTGGCTCTGACATCGGATCGGGCGGTCATGCTGCCCTCCGCAGCCTGATAGTACGCTGGAAGCGCCTTGAGAGAGCGGCATCGGCGATCACCGCCAGCAGGATCACCAACCCCTGCACTGCCAGCTTCCAGAACGGTGAGATACGAATCAGGTTCAGCGCGTTGATGATGACGCCCAGCAGCAAGGAACCCAGCATCACGCCAGGCAGGGTGCCCGAGCCACCCATAATGCTAACCCCTCCCACCACCACAGCAGCCACCGTCTGGAGTTCAAACCCCGTGGCGGTATCGCTCTGCGCCGATGCATAGCGTGACACCCACAACACGCCTCCCATCCCGGCCAGGAGGCCAGAGAGAAGGTAGACCGTGAACAGGATGCGCTCGATGCGGATGCCAACCATCTGGGCTGCCAGCGGATTGCTTCCCACAGCGTAGATCTGCCGGCCGGTGCGGGTGTGATTGAGAAAGAAGTAGAAGACCAGGGCCACCACCAGGGCGAACAACACCAGGTTGGGGATGCCCAGGGTGGTGCTACGGGCCAACATCTTGAAACTATCCGGCATCTCGGCAGCATCCACCCACGCTCCACCGCTGATGGCGAACACCAGCCCCCGGTAGACGCTCATCGTGCCCAGCGTGGCGATGATGGGTGGCACCCGGCCCCTGGTGATCAACAGGCCATTGAGCGCGCCCAGGCCCAGCCCGATGCCAGCCCCCATCAGCAGCGCCAGGCCTGGCGGCAGGCTTTGGTGCTCACTCACCGTCATCCCCACCACCATGCCCGACAAGGCCAGACCTGATGCCACCGAAAGGTCAATCCCCCGCGTGATGATGGCCATCATCTGGCCCACGGCCAGGATGGAGAGGATGGCGATATCCAGCAGGATATCGCGGAAGTTCTCCACCGTGAGGAAGTAGGGGCTGCGCAGGCTGACCGCGGCGATCAAGATGATCAGGAAAATGATGATCCCCGTCTCGCGGGCGCTCATCACCAGGGACAGAAGTCTTCTGCGCTCAGAATGTCTCATGTTCTATGGCTGTGCCTTGCAATCGGATAGAATGGGCTTCGGCAACGAGGAGCGCGCACTCACCGCCAATTATAGCGCAGAAGGCGAAGCCCGGCAAACACGTGTGGGGCAGGAGATCGGCTTAGCCTGTCTGGAAAACCGACCTTTCGTTGCTTGTCTTCAGTGGCGACAGACGATACCACTGGCCTCCCAAAGCTGGCTGTACGCGAAAGTGCCTCCTCAGGTTCCCATACACCCTGTCGGCATACACAGGGCGCCCTTCCTGCACAGCCTCCCGCAGTTCCTGGATCAGGGTATCGGCGACCATCCCTGCCGGCGCGCCATGCGGCGAGGCCTCCATGATCATGACATCAGGTCGCAGTCGCTCCACGTGCGCCAGGTAATACATCGTATACAGCGCGCGCCACTCCATGATCACCAGCGCGTTATCGGGCAGCACTTTGAGCCTGAAGGTCGTCATGAGCCGGGGTTCTTCCAGGTTGTCCAAGGGATAGACGTAGTCCTCTTGCACGAATGTAGCGGCGCCGGCCCTTAATGCCTGCCAGCGGGCGGTCCCAAAAGGCTGAATCACCATCAGCACAAGGAGCGCTGCCGTCAGCAGGTAAAGCGGCAATAGATAACGGCGCTTCCGCGCTGCCACAAAACACCGATATGCCCACTCCAGCACAGAGCCCGCGCCACACCCTGTTGCCATTGCCAGCAACAAGGATGTCGGCAGGTAGAAGATGTACTTATCCGGTGGCTGGTAATGCAGGACGAAGTACAGGATCGTGCCAAAGGCTATCAGCCAGAACAGGCCAAGGATCGGCCTGATATGCAGCATCACGGTCACGCCGAGCACGGCACACAGGAGCATCCACGGGGAAAACTCGTAGACCAGGAGCCGGCCGCCATAACGGACGAACTCTTCCACGACGTCAATGTCGGCTGGGAACATGGCATCCTGCCACTGCCGGCCTGTTATCGTCAGCCATAGGCGCTCAAAGGGGCTGTCCAGAGCGCTGGCATCGAGCCCCCACAGCGACCTGGAGGGGTAGAGGGTGACCCGTATGAAGCTGGAAGGCGGGTTGTGGAGGTCAAGCGCGAGGGACGCCGCCAGAAAGAGGCTCACCCCCAGGGTCAGCCCTGCCAGGCCGGCCAGGAGGGCTTGCCGGCTCCGCGGCCAGGGCAGGCGTCGCCACCACAGCACTGCCCCGACAAAGGCCACCGCTGTCGGAGCGATCAGCACCACAAAGGCGTGGACACCCAAACCCAGGCCACTCAACAGGGCCGCCCATAGCAAGGCAGCGTTGCGCTCGTCGGGAGCATTGTGCCAGTGCCACAAGAGAAACAGGATGGCACTCAAAAACGCCAGCGCGGGCGTGTACACTTCGGCAATGACCGCCTGCGACCAGAACGTGTACGAGAGCCCCAGCGCCATGCTTCCCAGCAAGGCGCCGACTCGGCTGCTGGTCAGGTAACGGCTCGCCAGGTAGACGCCGCTCACAGCGGTAGCGGCACCTACGGCCGAAAGAAGATTGACCCGCCAGGCCGGCAAGCCAATGGGCAGAAAGCCAAGCAGCCGCGCCAGCAGCAGATAGATGGGATAGCCCGTCGAATGGGTCGTGCCAAGCGTGTAGGCCAGCGTCTGAAACTCGGCGCTGTCCCCGTAGAGCACATCCGGCGCCAGGGTGCGCACGTACGCCGCCAACGCGCATACCCCAATGGCCAGAGCGATCGCGAAATCTGCCCTGTCAGGCTCATGGGCCTGGTGCGGGATGACGGCCAATCTCATGCCCTTCTGAATTATACGAACGCTCGATGACGGTGAATCCGGTGGGTCGGACGACGCTCACGCTGAACACGTACTCGGCTTCCGGCACCGCCCATTCTGCCTGACCGGACCACTCGGATCCCGGTTCGAGCGTTGGGAGGGCGATCTCGCCCTCGGAGAACACGGTTTGGCCCTCCGGCGAGGTCACGGCCCAATGCAGCCTGTATCCACGCAAGGTGTAGGCTGGCATGTCTGTGTCCAGTGGACCTCGCGTGCGCAGGGTCACCGTGGCGCTCCGGCGGTTCCCCTGGACGGGAGAAAAGGTCACCGCCTCGATCAAGGCTGGGGCGTACTCCTCGCGCAGCCGATACCACGAGCCGCGGCGATTCCGCTCCGCGTCCACCACGCCCGTCATGAAGCCACTGGGTGTCCGATAATCCTGGTAGCACCAGAAGATCGCCGCCGCGACGAAAGGCTTGCGGCGGAAGATCTCCATTTGCTCAGCGATCACCATCTGGCGCTGCTCGTCGGCCTCCTCCGAGTCCGGGGCCACGCCTTCCGGGACGAAGTAGTACCTCGCCAGGTCGAGCTGGCTGGTGGGCGGTCCCCACATGCGGTTCCAACGCGGCTCAAAACCGAACTCGGAGATGATGACCACTTTGTCGGGCCAGGTCGCGTGGATGTCGTCCAGCGCCTGGGTGAGGCGGGTCTTGGGGCCGGCCCATGTGCCGAAGTATTGGTTCATCATCACAAAGTCCGTGATGGCCGTGGCATCAGACTGAGGATTGCTGCCCAGATGGTTGGAGGCAAACCCTACCGGCCGCGTGGGGTCAAGCGACTTGACAAAGGCGACCATCTCGCGGGTGAAATCTTTGCCAGCCGGCGTGGTAGATTGGTATTCGTTGCCCACGCTCCACGCCCACACCGAAGGGTGATTGAAATTGGCCAGGATCATCTCGCGGAGCTGCTGCTTCTCTAGGTCGCGCATCTGCTCCTTTGACATCTGTTCAGCGCTGAGCTGCCAGGCTGGCACCTCGGGGATCAGCAGGATGCCGTGGCGGTCACAGTAGTCGAGGATGAACCGGTGCTGGGGGTAATGCACCGGCCGCGAGAAGACCATGTTGAGCGTCTTCAGGTCGTCGTAGTCCCTGGCCATCATCGTCACCGTCTCAGCCAGGCCGTACCAGGGCGAGTCGGCGTGGCGGTTGAGCCCCACCAGCCGCACCGGCTCCCCGTTCAGGTAGAAGCGCGCCTGTTTCAACTCGATCTGGCGGATACCGAACGTCACCTCGTCCTTGTGCAGTAATGTGCCGTTGGCGCCAAGCAACGAAGCCGACCAGCGATAGAGATGGGGATGGTCAAAGTGCCACAGCCTGGGATGCGAGAGCGTGGCTGTCAGTTGAACGTTGGCGCTCTGGCCTGGTGAGACTTTGACCGGCTGTGCGGGAATGGGTTTTAGCACGGATAGGCCGGTGCCGTCGTCGAGGATATCGGCGGTCAACGTGGCCTCCAATGGTTCGGCGGACATGTTGCTCACGGTCACCGTGGCCGTTATGGTGGCTGTGTCAGCCTCATCTACTCCCATCAGGTGCGGCGTGGCCACTACCATCTGGCGAGCGATGAAGGCCCGGCTGGTCATCTCCAGGGAGACGTCGCGCACGATGCCGCCATAGTTCCACCAGTCGTACGTCCAGTCCCGGCTCAGACTGGCCGGGATGCGGTCCAGGGCGCGCTTGTTGTCTACCTGCACGGCGATGACGTTCTCTGCGCCCGGCCTGGCAATCCCACTTACGTCGAACTCGAACGGGGTATACCCTCCCTCGTGTGCACCCAGGTACCTCCCGTTGAGCCAGACGCGCGCCAGGTAGAAGACTGCCTCGAAGTGCAGGCGCAGGTGCGCGTCCTGGGCTTTGGCGGGGAGGGTGAAGGTGCGACGGTACCAGGCTATGCCATTGTAGTTGGCGTGCCCTTCCATCACCCCCCAGGTGTGGGGCACCGTCACTACCTCCCACCCGGAGTCGTCGAAGTCGGGGGCCGGCCAGCCCTTGTCCTCCCCAAGCCCATAAGGGTCAACGGCAAAGCGCCACTCCCCGGACAGGGGGAGGGATGCGGCCGGGATGGCCAGCAGGCGATAGGAGGCGGGGATGGGAGCAGTATGGGTGGATATGGATGTGGTCGTAGGTGTTGGGATCGGCGTGGGCATTTGGGCAGGGCCACAGCCGCTCAAGCCCAACACCCCCATGAATAACGATGCCCCAACAATGGAATGAAGTGCTCTGGAAAGACAATGTGAAACAGCCATCGCCTACCTCATATACCCTGGTACCAGAATGGGCTGTCCCAAAGTAGACGGAGATTTTTTGGAATCAGCGTGACAAGGCGTCGGAGTCCCCAATTTGTTGGGCGCATGGCGTGGCAAGCCCGAACAAGTTCGGGACTCCGATGGATTTCCTCTCGCACAACACTGGCATACTGGTACTTCGCTACGCCTCGCGCAGGAGCATCACGCCCTTAGCTGGCAGCGTGATCTGTGGCCCTACCACCTGGCCCGTCAACAACTCTGCCATTGGCCCTGGCAAGTCAACGGCGTGGGCCTGGTCGGCGTGGTTGAGCAGGAACAGCAGGCGCCGATCACCCTTCCACCGTGCCACGGCCTCCACGCCAGCGGGCGTGGCCAGCACCGGCGCAACGGACGCCACGCCCACCAGCCAGCCGATCACCGCGTCGTGGAGGGCGCCGTCGCCCAGGGTGCCCACGTACACAGCCTGGCCCTGGCCAAACCGGTTGCGGGTGATGGCTGGCCGTCCGGCATGGTATTCTCCCCCGTAGCGGGCCACCGTCTCGGCCGTGGTGGGGGATAGCACGTCACACCATAGCCGGGCGTGCCCGGTTCCCGCGTCAGCCCCGAGGCCTGGCCACTCCAGGGGCACGTTGACGTCGCCCGGCAGGACGTTGTACTCATCCACCTGCACCCCGCATACCTCGGCCAGCAACCCCGGCAACGGCATGTTCACCACCGCGTTGGCCTCATCCTTGACGCCGCTGCGGGCCGTGACCAGAAGGACGCCGCCATTCTCTACGTAGCGGCGCAGGTTGACGGCCGCGTCCCGGCCCAGCACGTACAACGCCGGAGCCAACACCAGGCGGTAGGGGCTCAGGTCGGCCGTAGGGGGCACGATGTCTACCGCTATGTTGCGGCGGTGAAGGGCCGCGTAGTAGCTGCCAAAAAGCTCGGGGTATCGGAAGTCAGCGTGATTGGGCTGGATGTGAAAGGCGAAGCGGGTATCGTAGGAAAGCAGCATCGCCACCTGAGCGCGGTTCTCCGTCCCCAGGATCTCCTCGCCCACCCGCTTCAGCTCGGCACCGATGGCCTTGATTTCGGCATAGCGTCGGCCGGGCTGGCCATGGTGGTCGAGGATGCCATGCCAGTATTGCTCCGTGCCAAAGCGGGCCGTGCGCCAGCGAAAGAAGATGATGGCATCGGCGCCGTGGGCGATGGCCTGGTAGGCCCACAAGCGCAGCTCCCCTGGCCGCGGAGTGACTCCCACTGTCTCCCAGCCACTTGGGCCCGCCTGCTGCTCCATCACCCACACGTTCTGATGCTTCAGGCCGCGCATGGTGTCGCAGGAGAGGGCGATAGGGCTCGGGGCGACGTGCGCTTGCATATCCCAGAACCCGCGCGGGTAGTTGTCCCACGCCACAAAGTCCAGGGGCCGGGCCAGGTCGAAGTAGTTGATCTGGTCAAAGCCGAACCCCATGAAGTTGTGGGTGACGAAGTGACGTGGGCATAGCTGGCGCAGGATGTCCACCTGCTCCTGCTGGAAGCGCACGTAGGCATCGGACATGAAGCGGCGGTAGTCCAGGTCGAGGCCGGGGTTGGGCACCCCGCCGGTCTTCAGGGGGAGGGGGATCTGCGACCACTCGGTGTAGACGTGGCTCCAGAAGGCAGTGCCCCAGGCGGCGTTCAGGGCCTCCAGGCTGCCGTATTTCTGGCGGAGCCAGCTCTGGAACTCACCCCGGCAGATGGGGCAAAAGCAGTGGCCGCTGAACTCATTGTCCGTCTGCCAGCCGATGACTGCCGGATGATTGGCGTAGTGCTCGGCCATGGCGCGGGTGATGATGCGGCTCCGTTCGCGGTAGCCGGGGTGGGTAGGGCAGTACTCGCGGCGGTTGCCATAGGTCAGGCGCATGCCTTCCTGCGAGACCCGATAGGCATCGGGGTACATGGCCATCACCCAAGGCGGGGGTGAGGCGGTCGGGGTGCCCAGGATGGCCTGGATGCCATGGGCATACAAGATGTCCAGCGCCTTGTCCAGCCAGGCGAAGTCGAAGTAGCCGGGCCGCGGCTCCAGGTAACTCCAGGCAAACTCGGCCAGACGGACGACGTTAATGCCCGCCTCTTGCATCAGACGGGCATCGGTGGCCCAGCGCTCTTGGGGCCAGTGCTCGGGGTAATAGTCAACGCCGAAACGGAACATAGGGTCTCCTCCGCGATGGACATAGCTCACGGATATGGTCATTCAGGCTGGTATCAGCTCCGGCCTCACCCGCATTACTTCGCCCACCCTCTCCAAAGAGAGGCGACCGGCATTGATCGCATCTTCGATTTCCTCTAGCTTTTGCATGGTGCGCCGATCATAGTAGCGCTCACCACAGTGGTTGCAGACCAAGACGTCTACCGGAACGAGAATCATATCGTCGCCGCGAGACAATTGCTCGTTCACACGGCGGAGAGAAATATCGGTACTATGGCAGATGATGCACCTCATAGTCAAATCCTCCTTCGTAAGTCAATCCAACGATTCGGGTCTGGCTCGTAGACGGTGATAATGACAGTCATGTCTTCTTCAGGTACGTAAGCGTAGACAGCGTGAATTGGCCGCCCGCCTCGGGTATGTCCAAAGACTAGGCAACTCGGGTAGGGCGTGTCATCGGGGTAGTCCTCATTGAACTATCTCCCCTCATCTTTCTTCATCCCCCTCTCCCAGCCTGGCGTTGGGAGACAGTAAGCCACGTTTGTAGGTGCTATGCAAACCTCAACCTCAGCGCCTGGTCGCCAAAGCGAATCTCCATCTGCGAGGCCGGCCAGTCGGCAACACAGTAGGGGTTTTCGTAGTGCTTGGAGCCCGCAGTGGGTTGCTCGTGTCCGTCCACCAGCAGCGGGCCTTCCCAGCCAAAGGCCAGGGACTGGCCGCGCAGGGTGTCACAGCGCACCGAAGAACCCTCGAAGGCCACACCCAGGGCCAGCACTTTCTCCTGGAACTGGCCGAAATCACCATCCTGCGCGGCCCGGCCCATGTGACATAGCCAGACATTATCCCGGCCATAGGAGCGCAGCTCTCGATACGCGCCGGGCCCTCGCCTGACGAGCTCCAGCCCCTGGGAGGCAGTGAGGGCCAGATAGCCCTCTCCCTTGCGGGCAAAGGCCCAGCCATCCCGCAGCACGTGCTCGTCGAAGGCGTAGACGGGGAAGTAGGCGTGGGTGAAACCCAGCCAGTCGTTCTCCGGCAACCTGTGCACAGCGATAAGCACATCCTTCCACTGCGCGACGCGCGGCAGCACCAGGTTCCCGTGCCAGAAATTGGGCTGGATGCCTTCCTTCTCGCTCATGCAGGGCGGATGGGTGACAAAGACCACCGCTTCGGGGCCCAGAGTGGCCTGCCAGATGTGTTCTTGAGAACCCCTCTCACCAGGATAATAGTCTTGGGCCGAGCAGAGCATGTAATCGGGCGTTTTGTACGTTACCTTGTTGACCTCCCACGGGCCGGAAACCCCATCAGGCCACTCCTGCGGTTCCCTGGCGTGGTGCTCACGGTTCCACATCTCCTCCGGCAGGTCGGCGGCGATGTCCGCGATGAGGGACGGCAGTTCATACTCCTGCGCGTAGGCCAGGCTGACCGTCCCCACAAGGTGATGGTTGAAGACCCCCATGCCCCACATCAGCCGGCTGATGCCGGCCGTGGACTCCAGCCGGCCGCTCTTGATCATTGGCGTGGAAGTGCAGCCATGCGTGGAGCCGAACACCCCCTGGTACGAGTTGAGGGCCAGGGTGAAGAGGACCTTATCCATGGTCACCGCGGCCAGTTCCCATACCTGGCGGTTGCGCGCCAGGTCAACCAGGTGGGCAAGGGCTGACACGATCAGCTCGAAGCTGTAGTTGGAATCCCACTCCCGGAAGCCGGCCGTCCCCCACTTGTATAGCCAGGATATGACCCTCTGCTCTCCCCGCTCCCGATGCCATCTTCCACTTTGGCCCGAGCTGGCGAAGGTACGGCGAGGATAAAGCTGGCCGGCCAGGATCTCGCATGTGTGAAGCAGGACTTGATGGCTCTCCGGCCAGAAACGGGTTGCATCGCCACCTGGCTCATCCATCCCATATCTGAACTCCAGGATGCACTTCTGCAGGGGGCGCTTGAGGTGCTCTGGGAAGGAGGGGTGCTTTCCATAACGATGCATCATGCCCAGCAAGCCCAGCAGGTTTGCCATGAGCCTGGCCAGGCCATATGGATCGTTCCCCTCCTCGCGGCGGTTGATCTTCTCGACAGCCCCTGCGATGACCTCAGCCTTGACTGCGGGCCAGCGGCCGAGTTCCATCTTGGCGATCTCGGCGAAGATGTCGTCCTCTCGTCGGGCCGCGTCATTCAGCGCCTCCTGGCGGCGCTCTTCGTAGGTGCCGTAGGGCCGGTGGGAAAAGTGGCGATTGAGCACCCACAGGTCTATCTTCCTTTGGATGCGCATCTGCTGCTCGTAGTACTCCCTGGGCCTGGGCATCAGGATCGCCTGGTAACGCCCCTCCGGCACCTCCCACGGCCTGCCCAGGAAGGCATGGTCGTTGGCCTTGCCGGTGACGTATGCCTCGCCATAGATGCGGCCCCACGGCCGCTGCAAGCGGACCACCACATCAGCCGATGTGACCAGGTCATCTGGCCAGCGCACGATAACGTGGTCGTCCCCCACGAATACATCCCGGTCGAGATAGGCAGCCTCAAACACCCGCTCAAGGGTCTGGCGATGGGCAACCGCCTGATCGGGGATGGGCAGGAGCACGCGAACCGTCTCCGGGGCTGTGTCGGGAGAGAAACCCACAATCCGGAGGGCCATGGCATAGGGACACCCTCCCTGCGCTACCTGCTCGAAGCGCACCAGGATTTCGTTGGGCCCTTCTTGCAGGGGGGCCGGGAAGGAGTCGCTGTGAGGGATGTGGCCGGAAAAGAGTTCCTGGCGATGGAGGTGCTGGCCGTTCAGCCAGAGGTCGGCCGGGCCGTGGGCCGTCAGGGTGAAAGTGACTTCCTGGGAAGTAGGGCTCACCACCCGGGCGTAGGCCCAGGCCCGCAGGTAGTGCCAGGTGGGGTAAAAGTCGGAGAGGTCTATCAGGTGATCATCCAGGCAGCGGACCGAATGCCAGGTTAACTGCGTGTCGCCCAATGCGAGGGTGCCCCTCTCCACGGGGGGTTGGGTGACGCCTGCATCCCCTTCGGCATAGCGGCGGGCTGTCTGAAGCCTGAACTCCTGCCCGGCCGGGGGAGCCGGGTTGGGGAGGGGGATGGCCTGCGGGCCAGCTACCAGCCAGTTGTGGATGTAGCCGTCTTGAAGGTCATAACCAATGTGGTAAATAGCCATGTCTGGGCCTCATCAGAGCACCAGCAACAGAGCGGCGTTGGCCAGGACCAGGAAGCCGACCTGCACGGCCGTCACCCGGATGAACCGCCGCAGCAGTCGGTTCATGCCCACCGCGGCATCCTTTTGATAGAGAGCCTCGCACAGGTAGACCAGCACCAGCCAGGCAAGGCCAAGGCCGAGGAACCCGAACTTTTCGATGGCGGGAAGGGACCAGCGATCGGCGCCCAGTTGGAAAGCCACGGCGCGCAACACTGCCCTGGCGGCGAGCAAGTCAGCCACTCCCAGCGCGGCCGAGGCCAGCCACAGGATGTAAGGCGCGCTGTAGCGCCATATCTTGCGCCCCGTCTGGCTCACATGCGGACTCCTATCGCTCCCACGAGCGTGAGTTCCCTGGCCAGGTGGCAGCGCACAAAGTGTCCGGGGCTGATCTCTTCGAGAGGGGGATCTGCCTGCCGGCAGATATCCTGCATATACAGGCAGCGGGGGTGGAAGTAACAACCAGAAGGCGGATTGGCAGGGCTGGCCACCTCGCCCGTGAGCAGGATGCGTTTCTCCCGGGGCCTGGGGTCGGGCCTGGGGATAGCCGACATCAGTGCTTCGGTATACGGATGTTTGGGCGAGGAGAAAAGCTCGGCCGTGGGTGCCATCTCAACCAGCTTGCCCACATACATCACCGCCACCCGGTCGCTGATGTGAGCAACGACGCTCAGGTCGTGGGCGATAAACAGATAGGTCAGGCCCAGTTGCTCCTGGAGGTCTTTGAGCAGGTTCAAGATCTGGGCCTGAACCGAGACATCGAGGGCCGAGACGGGCTCATCGCAGACGACGAACTTGGGATTGGGTGCCAGGGTGCGGGCCAGCGCGATGCGCTGGCGCTGGCCACCGCTGAAAGCGTGGGGGTAGCGCCGCATGTACTCCGAGGGCAGGCCCACCAGCCGCAACAACTCGGCTACCCGGTCCTCCAATTCCTTCCCCTTGGCGAGGTTCATAGCCCGCAGGGGCGCGCCAACGATATCCAGCAAGGTCATGCGGGGATTGAGGGAGGTATAGGGGTCCTGGAACATCATGCGCATGCTGCGGCGCACCTGCCGGAGCTGCTCATCGTCGAGTTTGCTGACATCCACGCGGCCCAGGACAGGATCTCTGAACATCACCTGGCCACTGGTGGGTGGGATAGCGCGCAAGATCGTACGTCCGGCCGTGGTCTTCCCGCAGCCGCTCTCACCAACCAGGCCCAATGTTTCCCCTTCCATGATGTAAAAGCTCACATCGTCCACGGCCTTTACCTGGCCCACTACTCTCCTCAGAAAGCCGCGTTCGATAGGAAAGTATTTCTTTAGCGATTTGACTTCCAGCAGGGGTTCCGCCTGGCTGACTTGATCGGGCATAGGTTGTATCCTTGTCGGGGATGCAGATCTTTGGTCTCAGGGTTGGGAATACAGATGGCAGCGCACGAAATGCCCCGCCTCGGCCTCGACATACCTCGGCTCTACCTGGTTGCACACTCCAGCCATAAAATCGGGGCAGCGGGGGTGAAAAGAGCACCCCTTCAGGATGCTGTAGGGATCGGGCACCATCCCCTTGATTACCTGCAACCGCTTTTGTTTGTGATTACGGGCAATCGCGTCGTCCAGTTGGGGAATGGACCTGAGCAGCGCGCGCGTGTAAGGATGCAAGGGGTTGAAGAAGAGATCGGTCACCGTGGCCTGCTCAACGACCTTGCCCAGATACATCACGGCGACCTCTTCGGCCATCTCGGCGATCACTCCCAGGTTGTGGGTGATGTACATGATGGCCATGCCCAGCTCCTGCTGGAGGCTCCGCATCAGGTCCAGGATCTGAGCTTCGGTGGTCACGTCCAGGGCGGTGGTGGGCTCGTCGGCGATGAGCAGGCGGGGGTGGCAGCTGAGGGCCATGGCGATGACGGCCCGCTGGCGCATGCCACCGCTCAACTGGAAGGGATAATCGTCAATGGTTTTCTTCGGATTGGGCATCTTGACCCGCGCCAGCATCTCGATCGCCCTCTCCCGGGCTTCGGCTTTGGTGACCCCCTGATGCAACTCAATAGCCTCCATGATCTGAGCGCCCACCGTGCGCACCGGGCTCATGGCTGTCATCGGTTCCTGAAACACCATGGAGATTTCGTTGCCCCGGATGGCCCGGATCTCCTTGCCGGCAGGATGGAGCTTGGCCAGGTCAATGATTTCGGTCGGGCTGGAGGGGTCATCCCTGCTCATAGACTTGTAATACAGGATCTCCCCCTCCTCGATGCGGCCAGGGGAAGGCACGATGCGCAGGATGGAGTGGGCGGTCATGCTCTTGCCGCAACCGCTCTCACCAACTATCCCCAGCGTCCGTCCCCGCTTGATCTTCAGGTCAACCCCGTCCACGGCCCGGACGATGCCTTCGACCAGGTGGAAGTAGGTACGCAGGTTCTTGATCTCGATCAGGACATCGCTATCGGCATCGGCTGGGTTCTTGCTGATGGTCGTCATGCTATTCCCAGGCCTCCCTATGTGACGTAGGGGTCGGCGGCATCGCGCAGGCCATCTCCGAGGAAGTTGAACATGAGCACTGCCACCACCACGAAGACAACCGGCCAGAGCAACCACGGCAACTGCGAGACGGTCTGCAGGTTCTGGGCATCCTGCAACATGACCCCCCAGCTAATGGTTGGCTCACGCAGGCCAATACCCAGGAAGCTCAACGCCGTTTCGCCCAGGATCATCCCTGGGATCGAGATTGTCACCGAGACGATGATGTAGCTGGCGAACCCCGGCAGCATGTAGCGGGTAATGATCTGCCACTCGCTTTCGCCATCCAGCTTGGCCGCCATGATGTAGTCTTCCTCGCGCAGGCTGAGCATCTTGCCCCGCACAGTGCGGGCCAACGTTGTCCAGCCCAAGACTGAGAGGATGATGGTGATGTAAAAATAGACGCGCAGTTGCGGCCAGTCCTGCGGCAGGGCGGCTGCCAGCGACATCCACAGGGGGATGGTGGGCAGCGAAACCAACACGTCAATGACGCGCATGATGACCTCGTCAACCACGCCGCCGAAGTAGCCGGCCACCCCGCCGAGGATCAGCCCCAGGATGAAAGAGAGCGCGACACCGATCAAGCCAACTGTCAGGCTGATGCGCGCCCCATGAAAGATGCGCGACAGGCAATCGCGGCCGAGGTTGTCGGAGCCCAAGATGAAGAGAGGAGCCTTCTCGTTGTTGCCGGTGCCAAAAAGATGCAGATCGCCCTTGAACAACCCCCAAAGCTCGTATTCATCGCCGCGCACAAAGAGGCGGATTGGGATCGGGCTCGGACGATGGTTGGCTTACGTTCCCTTATCGTGCTCCCGCACCGGGAAGTAGACGGTATACTGCTCATCGCAGATCTCATACAGCGGCATGAACCGCAACCCTTGCTCCTGGTTACGGGTGCGGTAGCCGAGCTTCCATGTCATCCATTCTCGTTCGTTG
>DAOTZS010000063.1:0-21125 GCA_034434335.1 Anaerolineae bacterium | reverse complement strand
GTCCCGAAAAGGCCCGACCGTACCCGGTCGGGCCTTTCATATTGCCGGCCGGCGTGCTCAGACGCCAGCCAGGTGTGGCGCAGCCGGAGTGTGAGCCACACCTGACGGCGACGGTTCGTTATCGGCCGCCTCGCCCCGTTGCCGGACAGGACTGTGAGTGCCATGACCGGTTGCTATCGCGATCCGCCACAATACCAGCAGATACTGTCGTAAGTAGTCCCCCTCTTGGCCCTGCAGACATTGGCGGGGCCCACAGCAGTGTGCACCTGGCCTTGGGCCTCACGTTCCTCTCGATCGGCCACAACCTTGTGCAGCAGAGCCAGCGCCCCTTATACCCCTCACGAGCCGGGTCTGAGGTCTCGGCCAGGACCTCACTTGCGCGCCAAACGGGTCCACGCGCCGGGCTGGTTGTCCATGGGTGTGTTTCCAGGGACTGGCATTACGCTTCCTTCATCCGGATGCAAGAGAAAGGAGAAGGTGGCGCATGCTACAGCCGCCAGTTCTCAACGGGCGACGCCCGGCGGTGAGCTGTCTCGAGATCTGTCTGAGCCAGGTTAAGGTAGGTCTTGACCATTTCCAGGGTAGAATGCCCGAGGGCCATCTGCAGCTCATATATGTTGCCACCATTGCGCAGGAAGTTGATGGCAAAGGTGTGACGGAAGCGATGGGGATGGCAGTCTGGCATTCCTGCTTTCCGCCCCAGCCTGCGCAGAAGTTGCAGCAGCGCATTGCACCCCAATGGACGGCCATTGATAGAGGCAAATAGTGGCTCCCCTGGCGCTACATCTCCCCTTTCCGAGAGGTAACGCCAGATGGCTTTCCCCGTGATGGAGGAAAAGTAGAGCACCCTCTCCTTGGCTCCCTTGCCGAAGACGATCAGCCGTCGATTCTTCAAGTCCACATCCCGCACGCATAAGGCTGCCAGCTCGCCGGCACGCATGCCGGTGTCCAGGAGGAGCAGGATGATAGCACGGTCCCGGGCTGCTGTGGGCCGGCTGTGATCACAGACGCGTTTGCCGGGCCGGCGATATGAGCGGCTGCGGTCAAGCGAAGCCAGCAGGGCGCGCACGTCGTCTTGAGTGAAAGGTGTGATGGCGCGTTTCTCGGGTCTGGGCCGCGGCACGACCTTGACCACATGGCGCTCTACCAGGTGCTCCCTTAGCGCCCAGGTCCATAGAGCGCTCAGTGCACCATGGTAGTTGAGCGCAGTCTTACGAGACAGACCCTTTTCGGGCCGCGGGGCGATGCCAGGCAGCGGCCGCGGCCGTGCCAGATCGGCCAGGAAGGCGGCGATTTGCTCCGGGGTGATGGTGGCGATGGGTGGGTCATTGCCGAGCCATTCGGCGAAGCGCCGGAATGCCAGTTCGTAGTTACGAAGGGTGTTATCGCTGAGGCGTTCAGCGCGGGCCTGAAGGAGGTAGCCCTCTACAGCCTGGGAGAAGGTTATGGGTTTCATCTGTGCTGTCTCCGGTTCATCGCGTTACTTCCGATAATCGGAACAGATGTTCTGATAACTGCCGGATGGGGTGTTTTTTTTCTTGAACCGGAGGCAATCCTGAAGGTCCGCGGTTGAGGGGCAAAATGAACCGCAGACCTTGAGGATAGGGGGTTTCCAGTAGCCTGAAGGTCTGCGGTTGGGGTTTAGCTCCTCGGGGAGGACTCGAACCTCCAGCCTTGCGGTTAACAGCCGCTTGCTCTGCCGATTGAGCTACCGAGGATCGCGACCTGGTGCTATTATAGCGATAAAACGCGTTTCGTCAAATCAACCCAGATAATCCCGCAGTTTGCGGCTTCGGATGGGATGGCGCAGTTTGCGCAGCGCCTTGGCCTCGATCTGCCGGATGCGCTCACGGGTGACCCCGAATTCCTGCCCCACTTCTTCCAGGGTGCGGGCCATGCCGTCCTTCAGGCCGAAACGCATCTCCAGCACCTTGCGCTCGCGTTCTGTCAGCCCGCTGAGGATCTCGTTCATCTGCTCCCTGAGCAGCCGCCGGCTGGCCTGGTCAGCCGGGCCGGGCAGGCTGTCATCCTCAATGAAATCGCCCAACGAGCTGTTCTCCTCGCTGCCAATAGGGGTCTCGAGCGACATCGGCTCCTGAGCGATGCGCATAATGCGCCGCACTTTGGCAGCCGCCACCTGCAACTTGCGATTGAGCAAAGGATCCAAAGGCCGGCCTTGGGCCATAGCTTCCTCAATGGCTTGCCGATCCTCGGGGTCCAGATAGTCCATCTCCAGAGCTACCTCCTCGGGGGTGGGCTCGCGACCCAGTTCCTGCATCAGACGCCGCTGCACCCGTACCTGCCGGTTAATGCTTTCCACCATATGCACCGGTATGCGGATGGTGCGCGCCTGATCGGCAATGGCCCGGCTGATAGCCTGACGGATCCACCAGGTGGCATAGGTGCTGAATTTGTATCCCAGCGTGGGATCGAACTTCTCTACCGCGCGCAACAACCCGATATTGCCTTCCTGGATCAGGTCCAGGAAGGACATGCCACGGCCCAGATAACGTTTGGCAATGCTGACCACCAGCCGCAGATTGGCCTGGGCCAGGCGCTGCTCTGCGGCCAGGCCACGCTGGCGGACCAGGATCAGCTCGTCGCGTAAAGCCGGGTCCAGGTTGCCGGCCTCCAGTAGTCGCGCGGCCTCTTTGCCCCGGGCAATGGCGGTGGCCAGCGCAACCTCCTCTTCGGCGCTGAGGAGCGGGGTCCGGCCGATCTCTTGCAGGTACATGCGCACCGGATCGCTGGTGATGGTTGGATCACCCCATTCATCAATTACCTCTTCCAGCGGCTTCTGCGCTTCCTGCTCGAGCTCCTGCTCCAGCTTTTCATCGCGCTCGATGATCAGCGCCCCCTCGTCTTCCCCCCGGGGCACGGTGAGCGCTTCGGCAAGGCCATCTGGGCCCACAGCAATGCGCACCTCAACCAGTTCGGATTCGGCAAGCTCTTCCGTTTCAGCATCTACGTCATAATTCTCAGGCTGATACCCTTTGGCCTGATTGGCCTTTGGCTTGCCTTCCCACTTCTCCTGTTCCTGGTCAGGCACAGCCTTTGACGAGCTGTAAGCTGTCTTGCGCTCGGCTTTGCCGCGTCGAGGGTTTGCTTTCATGGTTGCCTGTCCATTCCTGTAAGAGCTCACTCCACCCGCTCGATGGTCGGCATGGATGGCCCTGTGGACCCCGCAGGTCGCTCTACGACCCTCATGGGCTGCCCGATCAGCATGGCCGCTGCACCGCTCAGAGAGCGAGCATTCAGGATGCGGCCGATGTGGCGTTTCTGAGCCGAGCAGGTGGCCACTATCTCGTAATACTGGCGCAGTGTCTCATCCGGCACACCGCTTTCCTGGCTGTCCAGGATCAGGAAACGGATTCTGGTGATCTGCTGCTCCAGGTTGCGCGCGCGCAGCCGCAGCAGAGAATCCCCCAGGTCTTTGATCAGCCTCTCGTCGCTCAGCGCCGGGTTGCGCTGGGTCTGCGCGAGCACAGCCAGGCAATGCTCGCGCAGCGCGGCTGGCATCGCATCGAAAAGGGCATCCTCTGACCACTCCTCTCCTGCCAACGGCAGGCCCTGCAGGAACGCCAGGGCTGCCCGATTCTCTGCCCTGGTAAAATCCTCCGGACTGAGGGGAGGAGTCTGGTAGCTGAGCATCTCGCCATCCAGTTTGGGCAGCAGATCGGGCCGGGCCAGCAGGCAACCCAGGATGTGCTCCTCCAGGCCGTAGGCGGGCCTGGGCTGCTCCTCTTCTACCGGTGCTATGCCACCCTGTGGGCTGGCCGTACGCTTACTGCTCCGCCCCAGCGCCGCGATCTGCCTGGCAACAACCCGTTCATCGGTCTGGACCAGGCGCGCCAGGAGCTGCATATAGTGGCTGCGCTCCACCGGGTTAGCGACCTCCCGGATCAGGGGCGCCAGGCGCTCAACGGCATTGGCCTTGCCCCTGGCTGTGCCAAGATCCTCTTGGCGGCTGACCAGGGCCAGATAATAATCCACAATCGGGCGGGCATCGTTGATCACCTGCCGCCAGCGCTCTGGATCACGACGGGCCAACTCGTCGGGGTCGAGGCCCTCGGGCAACGCCGCGATGTGCAACTGAGCCTTGAGCCGGCTCTCCTGGCGCAGGAGGCCGCTTGGGCTGAAGACCGGCTCCCATTCCCGTTCCAGCGTTTGCCGGGCTGTCTCCAGTCCCCGCAGGGCAGCCTGGTCACCCGCCTTATCCGGGTCCAGGGCCAGGGTGATATTGCTGGTATAGCGCTTGAGCAGGCGCAACTGGCTCTCGGTCAGCGCGGTGCCCATCCCCGCGACGACATTGGTGACACCAACCTGGTGAGACATCAGCACATCCATGTAGCCTTCGACGATGACGGCCAGGTCAGCGTCGCGGATCGCCTTACGCGCCATGTCGAGGCCGAATAACACGCTGCCCTTGTCAAACAGCGGTGTCTGGGGTGAATTGATGTACTTGGGCTGCGGCCGATCGGCATCCTCGCGCAGGATGCGGGCGCCGAAACCGATAACGCGGCCCTGCACGTCCCGGATGGGGATCATCAACCGGCCTCGAAAGCGGTCGTAGTAGCCCGGGCCATGCTCCCGGGCGATAATCAGGCCCGCTTCTTCGATCTCCGCCAGGGTATAACCCCTGCCCACCAGGTGATCTTGCAGGGCATCCCAACTGTCGAGCGCATAGCCAAGCTGCCACGCCTCCCAGGTGGCTGGGAGCAAGCCGCGGTTAGTCAGATAAGCGCGCGCGATCTCGGCTTCGGGCGCCTTCTTCAGCAGATAGTGAAAATAGATAGCGGCGTCGGCGACAAGGGCCCGCAACCGTTCCAGTTGCTTCTCCTCTTCCTCCGAGGCTGCGGGCCGGGGCTGAAGGGTAACACCGGCTCTGGCTGCCAGAAGCTGGAGCGCCTCACCAAAGTCGAGGTTCTCCCGTTTCATAATGAAGGAGAAAACATCCCCGCCCGTATTGCACGCCCCGAAGCAGTGCCAGCTCTGACTGTCGGGGAACACCACAAAGGAAGGGGTTTTCTCGTTATGAAACGGGCACAGCCCCTTATAATTACGCCCCGCCTTCTTGAGCGGGACGTAAGCGGAGATCACCTCCACGATATCCAGGCGCTCTTTGATCTCGTCGGTTATGCTCATCGGCCCTCGGGCAGCCCGCAATTCATGGGCATGCACAAACCGCCGTTCACCTCGGCATAGTACGCCCCGAAAACAGCGCTTCTATCGTATCTTCCTACCGGGCAAGTCAATTATACTGGATAGGGAGGGGTGTGTCAAAACCCTCCCATTTCCCGGGTGTTTCCAGATTTATCGGCCAGGAGGTATGACGACGGGGGCGACCCTGGTGGTCGCCCCCGTCGGGCAGGGACAGGCCCTGCCCTGGAGCGCCTGGCAGAAATCCCGCGCGGCGGGGGAGAAGGGTAGGGATGAGATAACTATTCAGGCCGATTGAAATCGCCCCTCCTGGGCACTTCATGCCGGGTGTCGGCGGAGGCCGACCTCTGGCCGCAGGCCCAAAAAGGGTGACGCATCGGGCGAGCCCTCAGCGTGGCCTTTCCAGTCACCGCTGAATAGTTACGGGATGAGAAGATGAAAACCATCAGCCCAGATGGCCCACGCCGGTCATCTCTGGTCGTGCACTGTGCTCTCCCCGCCGTTCACATATTTTGCCTCCCAGATCTGGTCGGCCAGGCTGGCCATCTCCTGGTCAAAAGCCACCATGCCCCGGTAGTACTCCGGGTCCTGAAAGGCCGCGCGTGCGTTCTCGTCCGCCGGGTCTGGTTCGTGAGCGACCAGCAAGCGGTGGAACTCCGCATAGTGGTCCCGGATAGGGCAAGGCATGAGCCAGTTGCCCCAGGGCCGGCCATCTGCCGCGGTTCTGCCGTAGCCGTAGGCGTGCTGCCACGCCCGGATCTCGCGGAAGAAGGGGTTGTTCCAGACATCGTTGAGGGTCTGGCCTTGCTGGTAAGCGGTATGGATATTCACCGGCGAGTACGGGGCGAAGACGCATGGCGTCACCGCGCCATTCCAGTCCACACACAGGTAGCCCCCGGAGCGGCCGGCCGATATGCACCCGCTGGAGACGGTGCCGCTATTCCAGAAATCGGCGATAAAGAGCTGCTGGCCGCGCACCAGTTCCCACATCCGCCGCCACATGTGCACCCGCTGCTGGGGGGTGGGCATCAGCTCCAGGGTAAAAGCTCGCCCAATGGGCATATAGTGGAAGATCCAGGCGTAGAAGACCCCCATCTGACGGAAGTAGAAATCCACCACCGTGTCGCTGAGGATCTCATCGGCGTTCTGGCGCGTAGCGGTGATAGAGATGCCGAAGAGCACCTTTTCCCGGCGCAGAAGCTCCATGGCCGCGATGATACGCTCAAAAACACCTTTCCCGCGACGTGCGTCGGTAGGCTCGCGCAGCCCTTCGACGGAGATGGCCGGGGTCAGGTTGCCCAAGGTGGCCAGGCGCCGGGCAACTTTATCGTCAATCAGCGTGCCGTTGGTGTACATCAGGAAGAAGATATCAGGGTACCTCTCGGCGATGTCCAGCACCCCTTTGCCCTGATCGTGGTAGGCCAGGGGCTCGCCGCCGCTGATCACGCAGAAGCGAGCACCCCAGAGGTCATGCGCCTCTCTCACAAGGCGCTCGAAGACGGGCCAGGGCAGCTTCTCGCGCGTGGGGCCCGAATCAGCATAGCACCCCACACAGCGCAGGTTGCATGCCTTGGTTGGGCTGATAAGCAACAGGTCGGGTGGATAACTGCCATAGCGGGCGTTGAAGCGGTCTTTGGCGTTCCAGTCCCCCTGGCCGATAAGCACCTGTCCGATGAGGATGTTCAGAGCCTTGCGCAGGGTAGCCCTGGAGAGGCGGTTTTCGGCCAGCGCGCGCTCGATGGTATGCAGGATGGCCTTCGACATGGCCAGCCGGTCGGATTCGACGCCTGGGGGACGGATAGCAAGGGCCAAGGCGCGGTTGTACATGCCGACCAGGCGCTGCTCAGTAGCGCCGACCACCGCGCGGCGGAGAGGCCCGATACGGGCCAGGTATGGGCCGGTCCAGGCCAACGCATGTAGCCCGGTCATCACCAGGCCCCTGCGCACACCGCGCAAGCCCAGCCGCGGGCCGGGCACTTCGCTGAGGTCCTGACCCATGGTCACATTGTTTGGAGAGACAGTATTCATCTGCACCCCCTTTCTTGTTCGGTGAGACGTGCATCCATGCAGGCAGCCAATCCAGCTTTTGGTTATTCTGGGCCAGTGGGTTGACGACGATACTATCGGCCACGAGGCTTAGTACCTTGTGACCGAGGGCCAGCCCGGCCTCTGTGAGCCTGATTATCAACGATTCTGGGTTGGCTGTCAATGTATATAACCCAGGCTCTGGGGCTGTTTCGCTCCAGGGAAAGGAGATGGCTCATAGTATGTCCACACCCTGCCATAGGAGATTGCCCCGTTATTTCCTCAGATCCTCCTTCCTCGGGAAGGGAGGTGTGGAGATAGGGGAGGGTACCAGTTCGCTCGATTTTTCAGGCTACGATAGCACACAAACCAATTTCATACGGAAAAACGAGCTTTATTGGGAAAGTAATAATGCATGACTGTGGTCATAAGCTTTTCAGAGTTGCATTATCCAGCAATGTGTGATATAATGCCGACCTGAAAAACTGTGGGCGTGTATGACAATTCAAGCGCGCAGGTATAAAGCGACGGACGCGCGCCTATGAAACATGCAGGCATGATTTCTCAGGTCTCAGACAAGAAAGGCCACCATGGACAACATATCACCCTCTCCGGAACGACTGCTCGATATGCTGGCATGGGCCGGACGCACCCCCTCCCTCAGCCTGATCCGCGCCTGTCTGGCGCGCCAGGCAGAGCTGACCCCTGGTTTGCTTGCTATGTTTGCAGCCTCCCTGGAAGACGACTGGAAACGACCCGATGACCCGCGCTGGTACAGGGGCATCCATGCTGGCCGCCTCCTGATCGCCTTTCGTGCAGAGGCTGCCCTGCCCATCTTTGCCACCCTCTACCGCAGCGACAACAATGCCAGCCTGCTCGAGTGGTTCGATACCGATCCCAGCTACTACGGCCCTGTGGCCATTCCCACCTTCGTCGAGGTCATCAACCACGACACGCGCGGAGCATATCACTACGGCCGTTCGCTCGGGGTGAGCGTGCTGGGGCAAATTGCCCTCCAATACCCAGAGGCCCGAGAGCGGGTCCTGAGCGCCTTGCGCGCTCTGTTGCCGCCCCTGAAGGCCGATGGGAGCCTGGCCTGGCCGCAGGAAACCCCACCTGAGGACATCTGGGGAACAGTGGTCACCAACCTGGGGGCCTTGCGCGATGAGGTGAGCCAGCCCGTTATATTAGCGCTCTTCGAGCGGGGTTGGGTCAATCCCATGATCATTCAGAAGGAAGAGTACCAGGCATGTTTCGCGGGGGATATCCCCTCGCCGTTGCAGCGCGTGCGGCGCTTCGACATCTTGCAGGCTTATCGGGCTGTCCAGCCGCGTGCGGCGCAGGAATTCGTCGTTCAGCGCCGACCGCCTGCCACCCTGAGCCCCACCTTCCAGGCCTGGATGGCGCGCCACCCTGAGATGCCTGCGCTGTGGTGGAACGCGCGCCCGCCTCACGATAGCGGCCTCTTGCCCAGGCGGTGGCGCTCCTGAAAAGCAAACCGGCCCTGAAGGCAGGGCCGGTTTGCTTTTCAGGATGGCACGCCCAGACATGGAACTATTCAGGCGGTGACTGGAAGGGCCACGCCGAGGGCTCGCCCGAGGCGTCACCCTTTTGGGGCCTGCGGCCAGTGGTCGGCCTTCGCCGACCTCTCTCGGCCTGCATAGTTACCCAGACATTACCCTTCTGGGCCAGGGGCCACCGGTCAGCGTCTCGCGATATAGACCACCCATTCCTCGGCATCCTTCAACGCCAGGCCGTCCCACGCCGGATGCAATTCAACCGCCTCAAATCCGGCCTGGTGGAGCATGGCAGTCATTTCTGCGGCACTATAGGCCTGATCCGACAGGGCATACACCTGCAGTTCCCCGCTTTCCAGATTGATGATGTAGAAGCGCTCGATTGCCGCCCGCTGCGCGGGGTCCCAGGCTCGCTCGCCCAGGTGGAGATAGGGGAAATCACCCCATAACCCACCCTGGTCAGTATACCACCAATTGCTGTCCCTCTTGTCGAAACGCTCCTCATCCAGGATCTCCAACAGCAGCCGGCCGCCGGGCCTGAGCGCGGCATAGATGCGATGTAACACATCCTGGGCCTCCTCGGGCCGGAGGACAGTGAACTGCCCATAGAGATAAATGGCAGCATCGAACCCCTGGCCAGCGAAGTCCATCTGGCGCACGTCTCCCAAGTGAAACTGGCACGGCAGCCCCGCACACTTTTTGCGCGCGTAGGCCACCGAGGCCGGGCTGATGTCAATCCCCACCACCGCAATCCCCTGCCGGGCAAACTGCATGGCATACAGTCCCGGCCCACACGTGACATCTAGCAGACGCTGGCCGGGCTGCAACCCGAGCCATTCGCAGATCCTCTGCACCTGGCCGCGGATCTCCCGCAGCGGCCGGCTGGCAGCGCCATGGCTCTGGTCCAGGTGCTGGGCCAGCATGCGCGCGCTGAACCAGGGGTCATCCCAGGGCAGGTTGCCCCCGTCCCGCCAGGGCATGGGCGGCTGCGGTCGGTTGTAGATCTGCTGCAAAGCAGCGGCCAGACGGGCCGCTGCCTCCGGCGACAACGGTTTCAAGGCCATCTTGCTTCCATTGACCGGCCGGAAGAGCGGCCGGAAAATGAGACCATCTCCTAGAGGGGCAACCAGGTCCCAATCCCCCGCTCCAGCGCGCGGCGGTAAACAATAGGCGCGGTCGCCATGTCATTCAGTGCCAGGCCCAGGTTGGCCGCCATGGTGCGTTCGTGGGGAGACTCGCGGCCTGGCTTGACACCTGTCACCAGTTCGCCCAGGCTGGCATAGATGGGCGGGATGTCCTGGAAGTAGCCAAGCTTCTGGTAATGCTGAAGCTGGGGCACATCGTCGGTGCAAAACTTATCTGCTTCGTGCAGGGCTGGCCGATCCCAATAGGAGTCGAAGTCCACCAGGGAGGCGAAAGCGCCGGGGGAGAGCCAGCCGGCCTTGATGGTGGCATGGGGCACGCGCAGGATCGGCCCTGCGGTGACCACGATATCGCATCCGGCAACAGCCTGCCGTGGCTCCCGCGCCCTGATCACTTCCAGCCCCCAGCGCTCCTCCACCTCGTTGGCATAGCGCTCCAGCGCCTCGGGCATGATGTCATAAGCTACCACCCGCTTGAGCGGGAAGAACTCCCTCAACGCCTCCAGGTTGGTACGCCCCTGCACCCCGCAACCCAGTATCCCCACCGTTTCTGAGTCCGGCCGGGCCAGGTACCTGGCGGCCAGGGCGGTCGCCGCGCCGGTGCGCATGCCAGTGATCCAGGTGCAATCCATGACCGCCAGGGGCAGGCCGGTCTCGTCGTCGTTGAGGATGATCAGCCCGCTGATGTACGGCAGGCCACGTTTGTAATTCTCCGGATAGCCGCTGACCCACTTGACGCCGATAGCCCGCAGGGCGGGGATATAGGCTGACATGGCATGGATGAAGGCGTCGGGGCGGGAGTGGACGCCAGGTTTGGGCGGCATCTCTACCCTGCCCTGGCCATGTTCCCGGAAGGCCACCTCCAGGGCAGCAATGATCTCGGCCATGGTGACGCTCACCGCCTCCACGTCGGCGCGGGATAGATAAAGAAGCCTGGAGCCCTCCATGTGCTCTCTCCTTACGGCGTGGCTGCCTGGGCTTGTTTCTGCCGTTTGCGGTAGGCCCTGATCCAGCGCATGCCGTACTCATCGCGGCCCATGGCCAGGTCGGCGGCCAGCACAGCCGTCATCACCGGCGTGACCAGCGGGTTGGTGATGGGACAGGTCATGCCGGCGTGGATGGCCATGGCGATAAAGGCGGCATTGATATAGGCACGATCGGGCATGCCGTATGAGATGTTGCTGGCGCCCATGGTAATGTTGACCCCAAACTCCTCCACGACCAGCTTGATCGTATCAAGGGCCACTCGGCCAGCGTTGCTGTCGGCCCCCATGGTCAGCGCCAGGGGGTCGATCACCACATCCTCGGGCGGGATGCCCAACCGCCCGGCGCGCTCGATGATCTTGCCTGCCACGGCCAGGCGTTTTTCTGGTGTAGGAGGGATGCCGTCATCGTCCATGCAGAGGCCGATCACCGCCGCCCCGTGCTCCTTGACGATTGGCAGCACCGCGCTCAGGGAGCGCTCCTCGCCGTTGACCGAGTTGACCAGCGCCTTGCCTTTGTAGAGGGCCAGGGCCGCCGCCAACGCTTTGGGGTTGGCCGTATCAATGCAGAGTGGCACGTCGGTGACCTCCATGACGGCAGATAACACCCTTTGTAACAGGGCTGGTTCATCCACGCCGGGAATGCCGGCGTTGACATCCAGGATGGCAGCCCCTGCCTCTACCTGGGCCAGGGCATCCTGCCTGACAATCTCCAGGTTGCCCTCCAGAAGGGCGGTCTGGAGCGCCTTGCGCCCCGTGGGATTGATCCGCTCGCCGATGATAACTGTCGGCCTGTCACGGCTGATCTCGACCTTCTGAGTAGCCGACGAGACAATGGTAACGAGATTCTTGGCCATGGGCTTCACCTTTCTGCGTTGTAACTATTCAGCGGTGACTGGAAGTCACCCTTTTTGGGCCTGCGGCCACTGGTCGGCCTTCGCCGACCTTTCTCATGATGCATACATGAAAGGTGTCGGCGGAGGCCGACACCCGGCACGAAGTGCCCAGGAGGGGCGATTTCAATCGGCCTGAATAGTTACTCTGCGTTGTAGTGTACCTGTATTTGGCATTGAATGGTCAGATTACAGGAGTTACGCAGTTGCACTACGCTGTACCCCCACCCCCAGTCGGGGGCGGGGAAATCCTTTGAAAGGGGTATTCTGGGCGGCTTTGCCGCCCAGAATACCCTTAATCTCGATCCCCCTTCCCCGCAAGGCGGGGAAGGGGGTAGGGAGATGGGGCGATACGCCCTAAAGTGCGTAACTCCTGTCAGATCAGGTTCCTGATCAGGCCGCTGTTGCCTGCGCGGCCTCTCATAGAGGGCGGGCCAGAGCCCCGCCCTGCTGCGACAGCAGCTCCCTCACCCGCGCGGCGACGTCCGGGAGCTGCACCCTTTCCACTGTACCCTGGCGGCGATGTTTGAGCTCAACGATCCCCTCCTGCAACCCGCGCTCGCCAACCGCGATACGCAGAGGCAGGCCTATCAGGTCGGCATCGTTGAACTTCACCCCCGCCCGTTCCTCGCGATCATCGTACAACACGGCCAGGCCAGCTCGGCGTAGCTCCGCATAAAGCTGATCAGCAGCCGCGCTGAGTTCTGGGCTGGCCTTGCCCACCGTCATCAGGTAGAGCTGATAGGGGGCAACTGCCGGCGGCCAGCACAACCCCTGCGGATCGTGGTGGCTCTCGGCCACGGCAGCCAGCAGTCGCTCGCTGTAGAACCGATAGTATCCCAGGACAATGGGTTGGGCCTGGCCATTGCGGTCCAGGTAAACTGTATTGGAATCGCGGCTTGGGCCATCCCCGATCTGGGCCGCCAAGGCGACCTGCACCCCCCGCTGGCGTTGCAGGGGATGGCCACATTCAGGGCAGGGGCTGCCCTCGGGCGCCAGGATGATGTCGGCCACCAGGTCAGGCTGATAGTCGCGGCCGCAGTTGACGTTGAGCAGATGATACCCGGGGCGGTTGGCGCCGGCCACCAGGTTTGCTGAGTGGGCGACCAGGTCGTCTACGACAATGGTAGCCCCACGCACCCCCACAGGGGATCCGTAACCCGGCTCGGCGCCAGCGCGACGGATCTCCTCCTCGGTGGCCGGCCGTACTGTGCTGGCGCGCAGCACACGGCGCAGTTTCGCCTCGCTCAGGTCATTATCGCCCCGCACAATGGCAATGATGAAGCGGTCGGCTGCTGCGCCACCGTTAGCAACCAGGAACAGGGCCTTGGCTGTGCGCGCCCTGGGCAGGGCCAGGAAGGCTGCTAGGTCGGCGATGGTCTTGCAGCCAGGGGTCTCCACTTCGTGCATCGGCAAGAGAGGCTCCCCCTCGGGGTAATCTTTGTGGCAGCGGGCCAGGTCAGCCATCGCCGCGTAGCCACAGGCCCCACAGCTGGCGATCTCCTCAGGGCCCCACTCGGCGGGGAAGATAAGCGTATGGGCTCGCGCGGCACCCGCGACATCCCAATCTGCCGCGGCCGTCACGACCCGGATGTCGCACTGCTGACAGAGGTCGGCCAGCATGGCCTGCAGCCGGCCATAGAAGTGCGCCAGATCAGAGCGATCCGCGTGCAGGCTGTAAATGTCGGCCACCTGACACCCCGCGGCGCTGAACAGCCCTTCCGAGCGCCGGCCCTCCATGTCGGCTGGCTGCCAGAAGTGGTAGAGGAGGGCCGGTAGCTGGCGATAGGACTGGATCACGCTACGCGCGGCTGCCAGCACGGCATCGGCGTGCCAGCCGGGCATCTCTCCTGCCGCTGTGGTGGTGGCCGAAGAGGCCGGCAGGGAGATTTCTTGCCCACCCAGGTTCTGGAGAGCCTGGCTAAGGGCAGCCTCCAGGCGTCGGCGGGCCTGCAGCCCCAGGGGCAGGAGGCTGTAGCTGCCCGGTCCGGCCGGGCGTATGAAACCAGCGCGCCAGAGTAGCTGCTGCCCCGGCAGCGCCGTCTCGCCCGGCACGGTACGTAAAGTGGTCAGGAACAGTTGTGAAACCCGCATTGGCTAAGCCTCTCTGCCCGATTACGGCGTGAGCTCCCAGATGAGCGCCAGGGCAGCGATGGTGATCAGCCCAAATTCGAGCACAATGCGCCGGCTAATGCGGCCCTGCAACGCATGTTGCGCCAACCCCACGATGTTGTAGAAGAGCAAGAGCAGGATCAGCCCCCCGCTGAGGCTGTCCAGCCGCCAGTAGTTGAGCGCCCACGTTGCCTGGCCCAGGACCAACCCGGTGATGCCGGCATAGAGGGTGACCAGGAAGGTGGGGCGCTCGCTGCCCCTGAGGAGCTCCAGGGCCAGCAGCCCGCTCAACAGCATGATCTCAGTGGCCGAGATGATGCTGCGCACACGCGTGCGATATACCACCAGGAAGAGCAGAAGTGCCACCCCATAAGTCAGGGCATTCATGCCCAGCCGCGCCCGCCGGTAACCCGGGGCGAAAGGGTCTATCGTGTGGTATAACCCGGCCAGGCTCAGGCCGAGGGCCAGGCCCGTGAGGAGCAACCCCAGCAGCCAGTACAGCCGCGTAGGGGCAACCGGCAGCAGCAGGAGAGCCACGATCACCAGCGCGATGGGCAGCGACCAGAAGACCCAATGGCCGGTGGCCAGGGCCCGGTACTGGCCGGCCATGCTCCCAAGCCCGGGGGCTACCCGGACCGGCCCGGCCGGCCACGTGGGCGCAGGAAGAGCTCGCTCGGCGGGCGCTTCATCTGGATTGCCCCGGCTACGAGGATGAGCACGCACGACTGCCTCGGTACCGCTGACCACCAACCCGACCAGCAGGATGCCCAGGATGGCATTGGCAGTAACCGTCAGGGTGACAGGCGAGCCGAAAAGGATGGCAGTCCAAACCCGGGCTGGCAGGCTCAGAAACCTTTGGGCTGCCAGACCCATCAGCACCACCCACACCAGCACGCTCACCCGATCAAGGTAATTGGCGGTCATCGTCCCGGCACCTCCTCCAGAGGTCGGCCCATTCTAGCCTGTGGCGGGAAGCTTGTCAATTTGCCCGGTCTGGCATATACTTATGACCAGAAAAAGCTATTATCTAAAGGGGTAACCGCCTGGGTTCCTACAATCTGTTGCTTTGCCTCCGAGGCAAGGCTTCCCGGGCTGTGGCCCTCACCTTACCACCTGCCCCCTCCCCCCGGCCGTAAGGCCAGGGAGAGGGGGGACAGATGGGGTGAGGGGGGTCAAAACACCTCTTCAGCTATGCCGGAATAGTTTAATAAGCCACAACATCGCCGGGCTATCAGGCAGCGCTTCGTCCCAAAGAGAGGCTAACGCCTTAAACGGGGCTGAGCCGGGTTCACCCGGCGCAAAAACCTACACTTGTGAGAGAGTGAGACCGAGGCAGATGTGAAAGGCTCCTTGGAGGGAGGCAGCGGTGCTATACAATGACTTTACAGTCACCATCGCTGAGCGGACTGAAGCAGGGTATCCGGTATTTGCGGTGGCCCAGGGGCTTGGCCGCGTTACTGCGATCTTGCCACCACCGGACAGCGAACTGAAGGCTCTACTTGCCCGGGTAGCGAGCTCGCCTCCGGCAGGGGACGACGGAGCAGTCTTGCGGGAAGCCGGCCGGGCTCTCTTCCGTTGGCTGGGGCAGGGCCCCGTGGAGGGGCATCTGCGCATCGCCTGGGACCGCGCCGGGCAGATGGGCCGCGGCCTGCGCCTGCGCCTGAGCATTGACCCCCCGGAGATCAGTGCCTGGCCCTGGGAACTGCTATGGGATCCGCAGCGTGATCACTGGTTTGCCACTTCGACCCTCACCCCCCTGGTACGGTTCCTGGACCAGGCCGACCGCTTCGGTGGGCTGGTAGATCAGCAGGCTGAATGGCCGTTGAAGCTGCTTCTGGTCCTCCCCTACAGCGCAGAGCTCGATCTGGCCCTGGAGCACCGGCTGATCGAAGAGGCACTGGCGCCCTTGCGCGGTGCACTCCATCTCCACGTCCTGGAGGGGATCGTCACGCGCGCTCATCTGGCTGATGCCCTGCTGCTCAGCGGGTGTGATATTGTGCATTTCGCGGGCCACGGCGGCTTTGTGGATGGCAAAGGGTATATCGTCCTCAATCAGCCAGATGGCTCCCCCGATTGGGTGGATGATGAGACGCTGGCACGTCTGACCCTCAACCATTGTCATCTGAAGCTGGTGGTGTTGAACACCTGCAGCGGCGGGCGGGTGGACGATGCGCGGGCCTTTGGCGGCCTGACGCCGGCGCTGCTGCGCAGGGGTCTCCCCGCGGTGATCGCCATGCAGTACCCTCTCAGCGATCAGATGGGGGCGGCGTTCGCCCGAGAGTTTTACCGCCGGCTCTGCCTGGGCGAGAACGCCGGCCGGGTAGATGTGGCCGTGACGCATGCCCGCAATATGTTGGCCATCTGCTATCCGGGCCAAAGGGGATTCGCGGCACCGGTGCTTTACACGCATACCCCCGATAGCGTGATCTTCTCCTTGGCACCTAGGCCCATTCTGGCGGCCGCGGATGATAGCGGCTCGGAACTCTCGCCATGCGCTCGCCTGGTCGCTTCTCTGGAAAGCAGTACTGCCTGGGACGAGGACTGGGCGCTGGCCGATCGCACGGCGCTGGAGCGGTGGCGAGAGCGGTTGGAGCAGGCCCAACAGATGTACCAGGCCCACCTGAGCGATCCAACACCGGAGGCGCGTCAGGCCGCCGGGCGGGGCCTGGCCCTTATCCAACGGCGCCTGGCCGCGCTGGACGCGGCCCTGGCTTTGGCCCCGTCCTCTAGCGCTTGACAGCGCGCCTGACACTCAAAGACCCAGGATCGCCTTGGCTGCACCCAGATAGATCAACAACCCCGTAGCATCTACCAACGTGCTCATGAGGGGCCCTGAGACGATCGCCGGATCAATATGAAACTTGCTGGCCAGCAAGGGCAGCAGCGAGCCGATCAGGTTGGCCCAGGTCACCACCATCAGGAGGGCGGCAGCTACAGAAAGGGCCACGTCCTGCGGTGTTCCCCAGAGCAGGGCCCGGATGAAACCAGTTGCCGCCATAGCGGCCCCCAACAGGATACCTACCCGCAGCTCGTGCCACAAAACCCTGAGGCCATCTTTCAGCCGGATATCGCCGGTGGCGATCCCACGGATGATGGTACTGGTGGTCTGGGAGCCGGCGTTGCCCCCGGTGCCAATCAGCAAGGGGATGAAGAAGGTAAGGGCCACAACCGCCTGCAATTCGTGCTCGAAAATCCGCAACACACTGCCCGTAAGGCTCTCCGTGACAAAGAGCAGTAGGAGCCAGCCGGCTCGCCGGCGGGCCACCCGTGTTACCGGTGTTTCCAGGTAAGCCCCCTCCAGGGGAGATGAACCACCGAACCGCTGGATATCTTCTGTTACCTCTTCCTCGACTATCTGCACGAAGTCATCGTGGGTGATGATGCCCAGGATCCTATTTCGCTCATCCACCACCGGCAGGGAGAGCAGATCATAACGGGACATCAGCTTCGCTGCCACCTCTCGATCTTCGTCAGCGCGCACATGGATCACATCTGGGTCCATCACATCCTCAACCCGCGCGGAAGGGTCGGCCCGGAGGAGGCGGTAGAGGTTGACCACGCCGACCAGGACGCCGTTGCCGTTGACCACGTAAAGGTTGTACAAAGTCTCGGCCGTATCGGTGGGGGCCAGCTCGCGCACCGCAGCCAATGCTTCGCTGACCCGCATCTTCGGCCGCAGCACGAGGAAATCGGTGGTCATCAGGCCGCCGGCACTCTCGTCGGCGTGCATCAACAGCGGGCGCACCTCTTCGGGGTCCTCCAGGCTTTTGAGGATGGTCTCCGCGCGCTCTTCCGGCAGATCGCCCAAGAGGTCGGCGGCTTCATCAGGCTCCATCTCATCCACAATGCGCGCCAGATCGGTGTCGGAAAGGGATTCGGCCAGCTCGGCTGCTGTCTCGTCTTCCAGTTCCTCTAGAATGTCGGCCGAGTCGGCTGGGGCCAGGTTGGGCAGGAGGTTGGTGCGGTCTTCTTCTGCCAGTTCAGAAAATACATCGGCCTGGTCGGCAGGCCGCAATGCCTGGATGATGGCAATGGCCTGGGCCTGGTTGCCGCTTTCCAGGGCACCGCGCACTAACTTGAGCACGTCATCGAGGTTAATCTGAAAAACCCGCTCCATGACTGCCTCCACGCAAAAGTCGTGATTATGACAGCAGAAAGCGGGCCAGAGCCTCTCCTCAGATCCCCTATTGCAACTCGAGAAATTATTCCAGCAATCCTTCGCCCCTGGGGCAAGGCTTCCCAGGCCGTGGCCCTCACCCCACCCGCCCCTCCCCTCTCTCGTTCGCTTTCGGCGGTGAGAGAGGGGAGGGGGTAGGGAAAGGGTTTTGTGGCGGCGGCCGAAGGCCGCCGCCACAAAACCCCTCTTCAATCCCCTAGGCCAGGGGGAGGGGGCAAAACACCTCTTCGGCCATTGCCGGAATGATTTATTAAGCCACAATAGGGGGGTCTGGAGCGCTCAGACACCCAAAAAGGTAACTATTCAGCGGTGACTGGAAGTCACCCTTTTTGGGCCTGCGGCCAGAGGTCGGCCTTCGCCGACCTCTCTCACGATGCAAATACATAAGGGTGTCGGCGGAGGCCGACACCAGGCACGAAGTGCCCAGGAGGGGCGATTTCAATCGGCCTGAATAGTTACCCCAAAAGTGGATCAGGCTCTCAAGGAGACAGGCTCTGCATGTCGCCGGCTCACCTGCATGCTGCCCGCAGGTGACCCGGCGGGGCCTGGAGCTTCAGGCCCGGGATAAGAGGGTCACTGCGAGGTCAGAAGCAGGGTATGAGAGCCGGTGACGCGCCGGCCTCTGCTGTGTTTGGCTGCCCGGCTCCTTGCCGGGAAGGTACTACCAGAAACAGAATCAGTTGACATCGGTACTCTGACTACGACTCTTTAGGCTGTAACTGCCAGTGGCATAGATTTGAGGTGAAGCACTGGCCTTGACAGCCACCCCTCACAAGCCAGAACCTCTTGGATCATGTCGGGCCAATTCTACTCCGGGTAGGGGAGAAGTCAAATCTGAGGGGCCCGCCATCTTGCTGCCGGACAGCGGCGATTTGCTTCGTAGTAACGACCTCAGCCGTTCTGGACAGCCCAGGTGGGCAGGACAAAGGGTGGCACGTCTGTTGCAGCCCCGCGCAGGGTGTCCAGTGCCCACGCCAGGGCATCCTGGTCGCGCCAGGGGTATTCTGTCTCCCCAAAGCACATGGACTGCTCATGGCCCTTGCCGCAGACCAGCACTACATCGCCGGGACGGGCCAGACGCACGGCGTGGAGGATGGCGCGCTGGCGATCGGCGATACGCACGAAGTCGCGGCCTTCCTCCCGCCCGCCGGCAGCCAGGGCCGCAGCCGTCTCGGCCATGATGGCGGCCAGCTCTTCGGTGCGCGGGTCTTCGGCCGTCACCACGCTCATATCGGCCAGACGGCTGGCCACCTCTCCCATCAGCCGGCGCTTTTCCCGATCACGCAGGCCGGCGCAACCGAAGACTGCGATCACCCGGCCGCCGGCCCCAACCAGTTCCCGGCCCGTCTCCAGCGCGCGGGCCAGTGCATTGGGCGTATGCGCGAAATCCACGATGGCGGTGAACGGCTGCCCCCGGACGACGCGCTCCATGCGGCCCGGAACCCCCTTCATCTCCGCCACCCCCGCCTGGATGGCATCTGGCCCAACCCCTAGCGCCAGCGCAGCTCCGGTGGCAGCCAGGATGTTGTACACGTTGAACGCGCCAACAAGAGGGGATGTGAGAGAGAGGATGGTAGATTGATGGATCGGGGGGGCGGCAGAAAGGCAAAGGTCAAACTGTATTCCAGAGGGGGAGTGCCGGATATTACGTGCAGTCAAGTCCACCGCAGATACATAGCTCGCGGAGGGCCGACAGGTTGTAACGTCTGTGAGGCCTGTGCCCCCACTTTGCCAATCTGCCAATTTGACACTCTCTCCCTCTCCCACCCCGTAGGTGATCACCCGCTCGGCCGGGATGGCGGCCAGGAACTCGAAGGAGCTGTCGTCGCGGTTCAGGACGGCGGTCTTGGGCAGATCTGGGAAGCCGGGTTTCGGCAAGAGACCTGGTTTCTGTGCGGTCAGGGAGCGGAACAGGAGCGCTTTGGCGTCGCGGTACGCTTCATAGCTGCCGTGGAAGTCCAGGTGCTCGTGGGTGATGTTGGTGATCACGGCCACGTCGAAGGCGCAAGCACTTACCCGGTGCTGGGCCAGGCCATGCGAAGTAGCCTCCAGCACGGCGACCTCGGCCCCGGCGTCACGCATCTGCGCCAGGTAACGTTGCACGTCCGGCGCGTCAGGGGTGGTGGTGTGCAGGCCGGTATCATAAACCTGCTCGCCGATCACCGCGTTAACGGTGCTGATCAGGCCGGCGCGTCGGCCGGCGGCCTTGAGGATGCTGTAGAGCAGGTTGGCGGTGGTGGTCTTGCCATCGGTGCCGGTGATGCCCACCAACGCCATACTCCGGCTGGGGTGACCGTGCCAGGCCGCGGCCAGCCAGGCCAGGGCCTCACGGCCGTCGGCCACCTGGATGTACGGCACGGGCAGGTCAAGACCTGGCTCCTCACCCACTACCGCGGCCGCGCCGCGCGCCAGCGCGTCAGGGATGAAGCGGTGACCATCGGCGGTTACCCCGCGGTAGGCCACGAACAGAGCGCCCGGGGTTATCTGACGTGAATCGGCGGTAATGGCAGTGATGGGGGTGGCCAGGTCGCCGGTTTGGGCTAGCACACGGGGGAGATCAGCCAGAAGTTGCGCCAACTGCATGGGAACAATCTTCAGCGCCCAGGCGGAGGGGCGCTGCGGCCATGCCGGCTGACCGCCCCTACCACCCGCAGCCCTGACCAACGACAGGCGCGGTTAGAGCAGCGGTAGCGATGCACAGGCACAACCCAACTGATGAGGTGGTCAAGGGCGTGGCGGTGCACCCGATGGATCTCGCCGTCGCAGTGGGGGCAACGGAGCGCGGTCAGAGAAGGGGTGCGCATCAGGCGCCAGCGCGTTCGCCATACTATGGCGATCAGCGCGGCCAATATCAGCACATAGCCAATGGCATTGGAGAGGGTGAGGGTGGCAAGGAACCTGGCCAGCACATTGTCGAGCTGGCTCAGGCCGCGCACCACCACCTGCAGGACCGCCAGCAGCCAGCGTGCCAGCGTCTGGCGGATTTGCATGCGCTCGACGAGCAAGAAGATGCCAAAGGCCACCACCAACAGCCAGATGATCTCGAAGAGGTAGGCACGCAGGAAGCGTCGCACCGGGCCTGGCTGCCGATGATGGCTATGGTGTCGTCGCAATTC
>DAOTZS010000062.1:0-9946 GCA_034434335.1 Anaerolineae bacterium | reverse complement strand
TGAGGGGTCGATCCGCAAAGTGTAGAATCCAGCAGTATACAGGAGTTGTGTAGCATGAAGGGCCTGATACTCAGTGGTGGTAAAGGATCCCGCCTTTACCCTATTACCTACACCAACGCCAAACAGCTGGTGCCGGTGGCCAACAAACCGGTGCTCTTCCGGGTCATTGAGGCAATTCGCGACGCTGGGATCCACGATATCGGCATCGTGGTGGGCGTAGATGACAATGCGCGCCAGGTGCGCGAAGCGGTGGGGGACGGGCGCCACTGGGGAGTCAAGGTGACCTATATTCCCCAGGAGGCGCCCCTGGGCCTGGCCCACGCGGTCAAGATCAGCCAGGGTTTTCTGGGCGACGAGCGCTTTGTGATGTTCCTGGGCGACAATGTGATCCAGGGAGGGATCAGTGACCTGATCCGCCGTTTCGAGACCAGCGATTGGGATAGCCAGGTGGTGCTGACCCCGGTCAGCGATCCGCAGCACTATGGTGTGGCCGAGCTGGACGATAACGGCGCTATCGTCAGGCTGGTCGAGAAGCCGCGGCAGCCGCGCTCGAACCTGGCGTTGGTGGGCATCTACATGTTCAGCAAACCGATTTTTGAAGCCGTTAACAGTATCACCCCCTCATGGCGTGGTGAGCTGGAGATCACCGACGCCATCCAGTGGCTTATAGATCACGGCTACCGGGTGGAGCCCTATATCCATCGCGGCTGGTGGATAGATACAGGCAAGCCGATCGATATGCTGGAGGCCAACAATCGAGTCCTGGAGGAGTTGGAACATCATATCAGCGGCTATGTGGACCGCGATTCGCAGATCAACGGCAAGGTGACCATCGAAAAGGGAGCGGAGATTATCAACAGCGTTATCCGAGGCCCAGCCATCATCGGCGAAAACACCCGGGTCGTCAACTCTTACATCGGGCCTTTCACTTCCATCTATCATGATTGCCTGATCGAGAATAGCGAGATCGAGCACAGTATAGTGCTGGAGAATTGCCGCATCGTGGACATCCCCGTCCGCATCGAAGACAGCCTGATCGGCCGTAACGTCACCATCACCCGCTCGCCGATTAAGCCCAAGGCCCACAAGCTGATCCTGGGGGATAACAGCCAGGTGGGGATATTGTGAGAGGTGGGGGCACAAGTTGCAGGGCGCAGACGGCAGCCTGGGGAGGTAAGAGTTCGATGAGGAACATCATGGTCACCGGGGGCGCGGGGTTTATCGGCTCCAATTTCGTGCGCTATATGCTCGACAAGTACCCGCACTATCATATCCTGGTCTACGATAAACTGACCTATGCTGGCAACCTCGACAACCTGCTGGATGTGGACGATGACCCCCGCTACCACTTTGTGCGCGGTGACATCTGCGACGCCACGGCAGTGGCCGAGGCGATCCAGGCCTATCGCATAGATACGATCGTCAATTTCGCGGCCGAGACCCATGTAGATCGTTCGATCATGGACCCGGATGCCTTTATCAGGACCGATGTCTTCGGCACCTACGTGTTGTTGGAGGCGGCCCGGAAGTTCGGGCTGGAGCGCTTTCACCAGATCAGCACCGACGAGGTGTATGGCCACGTGGCGGGGGATCATCGCTCGCTGGAGAGCGATCCAGTTGCCCCGCGCAGCCCGTATGCCGCCAGCAAGGCCAGCGCTGACCTGATGGTGCTGGCTTATCATGTGACCTATGGCCTGCCTGTTACAATTTCTCGTGGCGCAAACAACATTGGCCCCTACCAGTACCCCGAGAAGGTCGTCCCCCTCTTTGTCACCAACGCCATCGACAATCTGCCCCTGCCGGTCTACGGCGACGGCCGGCAGCGCCGCGACTACCAGTACGTGCTCGACCACTGCGAGGGGATTGATATCATCCTGCACCGTGGGAAAATCGGAGAGATATACAATGTTGGCTCTGGTTCTGAAATGGAGAACCTGGCCATGGCCGAAATCGTGCTGGATGAGCTGGGTAAGCCGCGCAGCCTGATCCAGCATGTGGAAGACCGCCCCGGTCACGATCGCCGCTACTGTCTTAATGTGGACAAGCTCAAGGCGCTGGGCTGGCAACCCCGCCATAGCCATGAAGAGGCGATCCGCAAGACCGTCCGCTGGTATGTGGCCAACGAGTGGTGGTGGCGCAAGATCAAGGCGGGAGAGTTCAAGGAGTTCTATCAAAAGCTATACGGTGGACGTCGTGTGATCAACCCAACTCCATGAAGGAGGATGCCGGTGAACGCCAATATGGTGAAGATGTACGGAGACATGATGCTATTCTCCGGAACTGCCAATCGGCCTCTGGCCGAAGCCGTGGCAGCCTGTCTTGGCGTTGAGTTGGGAGGGGCAGACATCCTGCGCTTTCCCAACAGCAACACTTTCGTGCGCCTGCATCAGAGTGTGCGAGCGAAGGATGTTTTCCTGATCCAGCCCACGTCGGCACCTACTAACGACAACCTGATGGAATTATTGATCTTCATAGATACTCTGCGCCGCGATTCGGCTGGCCGTGTGACGGCTGTCGTGCCCTACTACGGTTACGGCCGCACCGACAAAAAGGACCAGCCGCGCGTACCCATCACTGCCCGCCTGGTGGCCGACCTGATTGCGGTGGCCGGTGCTGATCGTTTTGTAACCCTGGACCTGCACGCCAAACAGATCCAGGGTTTCTTTTCGATCCCCTGCGATGAGTTGCCAGCACTGGGGTTGTTTGTGCGCTACTTCCAGGAACACCCGGTACCCGACGCCGTGGTCCTCTCCCCTGATATCGGCGCCTTACGCCGGGCGCGCAACTTTGCTGAAAGCCTCGATCTGCCGCTGGCGGTGATCGAGAAGCGCCGTTCGCCAGAGGGGGACCGTACCGAGATGTTCAACCTGATCGGCGATGTTGCCGGGAAGAACGTCATCATTGTAGATGACGAAATTGACACCGCCAGCACTCTCACGCGGGCTGCCAACTTCGCCCGGGAAAAGGGTGCCCGGACCATCGTCGCCTGCGCCACCCATGCCGTCCTGTCCGAACCCGCCCCCGACCTGATCCGCCAAAGCGCGCTGAGCGAGGTTGTCGTGAGCGATACAGTAGCCATCCCAGCCGACAAATGCGCGCGCTGCGGCCATAAGATCCGGGTCATCCCCATCGCGCCATTGCTGGCTGAGGTCATCCAACGCATCCACGAAGGCCGTTCGGTAGGGGACCTGTTCAGGGAGTGAAGCCCATCGCTACAGGCTAAAGCGGTCCAGGCTGCCTGCGCTTCCATAAGGGTGGCTTGCGCCGAACTGCTGCGTACGCCGACGGGCTGCCCAGTTGGCCGCCCGTAAGGGAAGCGTCATAAACTACGCTCGCGCGGCGGCCTGTGGTATAATTGTTTTGGCTATTTACCCCGGCTGTTGAAACGGCCGATTGGCACAGGGAAAGGCCACCGGCGTGACCTTTCCAAAGGGGCCTTTTATGTTCACAACCGTTCTCAAGAAAATCCTGGGAGATCCCAACGAGCGCGAGATCAAACGGCTGCAACCGCTCGTAGATGAAATCAACGCCCTGGGGCCCGAATTTGAGCGTATGAGCGATGACGAGCTGCGGGCCCAGACCGAGCTCTTCCGCGCCCACATAGCCAACCATGTGGCGGGGCTGCGCGCCCGCGTGGCAGAGGTCCGTGAGCAGTGGCAGCGCGAGACAGACGTGACCGTTCAGGCGCGCATCAGGGTGGAACTGGATCGGCTGGAGCGCGAGCTCAAAGAGGCTGAGACCGAGGCCATGGACCAGATCCTCCCGCGCGCCTTCGCGGCCGTGCGCGAGGCGGCCACCCGCACCATCGGCCTGCGCCACTACGATGTCCAGCTTATTGGTGGCATCGTCCTGCACCAGGGCAAGATCGCCGAGATGAAGACCGGCGAAGGCAAGACCCTGGTAGCCACCTTGCCTCTTTACCTGAACGCGCTGGCCGGCCGCGGCGCGCACCTGGTCACCCCTAACGATTACCTGTCCAAATTCGGCGTGCAGTGGATGGGCCCCATCTACCACAAACTGGGGGTCAGTGTAGGCGTGATCCAATCGGCGGCCGCCAACCCTGAACTGGGCTCCTTCCTCTTCGACCCTGACTACCCCGCCGCCGACGACCGCTACAAGAGCCTGCGCCCTGTCAGCCGGCGCGAGGCTTATCTGGCCGACATCACCTACGGTACCAATAACGAGTTCGGCTTCGACTACCTGCGCGATAACATGGTGCAGGACCTCTCCGAATGTGTCCAGCGTGAACTTTACTACGCCATCGTGGACGAGGTGGACAACATCCTGATCGACGAGGCCCGCACCCCCCTGATTATCTCCGGCCCGGCCCAGGAATCGTCCGACTACTATATCAAGTTCGCCCAGCTCGTGCGTCGCCTTACCCCGGGGGTGGACTACACGGTGGACGAGAAAGAGCGGATCGTTACGCTGACCGAAGCAGGCATCTCGCGCGTGGAGTCGCTGTTAGGGCTCTCGAGTGGGCAAAGCCTCTACGACAGCGAGCACTACGAGCTGACCCCCTACCTGGACAACGCCCTGCGTGCCCACGTCCTCTACAAACGTGACCGCGACTACATCGTCAAGGATGGCGAGGTCATCATCGTAGATGAGTTTACGGGCCGCCTGATGTATGGCCGGCGCTTCTCCGAGGGGCTCCACCAGGCCATCGAAGCCAAGGAGGGGGTACGGGTCCAGCGCGAATCGCTGACCCTGGCCACCATCACCTTCCAGAACTACTTCCGCATGTACCGCAAGCTGGCCGGCATGACCGGCACCGCCGCCACCGAGGCCGAGGAGTTCAGCAAGATCTATGGCCTGGATGTGGTGGTCATTCCGACACATCGGCCGGTCATCCGGGTCGACTACCCGGATCAGGTGTACAAGACGCAGCGCGCCAAGTTCCGCGCTGTGGTCAATGAGATAGAGACGCTGTACAAGCGCGGCCAGCCGGTGTTGGTAGGCACCGTGGCCATTGAGACTTCTGAAATGCTCTCTGAGATGCTGCGCCGGCGCGGCATCCCCCATAACGTCCTGAACGCCAAGCACCACGAAAAAGAGGCCGCTATCATCGCCCAGGCCGGCCGCTCGGGCACGGTGACTATTGCCACCAACATGGCCGGCCGTGGCGTGGACATCTTGTTGGGGGGCAACCCTGAAGGGATCGCGCGTGAGCGCCTGCGCCGGGAAGGGGTGGACCTGGCCACCCTGCGCGACGATGACCCTATCTGGCTGGAAGCCCTGGCCAGGGCAAAGGCCGAGTGCGAGGCCGATCGCCAGCGCGTGATCGCCCTGGGTGGACTGCACGTCCTCGGCACCGAACGCCACGAGGCGCGGCGCATTGACAACCAGTTGCGTGGCCGCTCTGGCCGCCAGGGTGACCCCGGCTCTTCCCGCTTCTATGTCTCCCTGGAAGATGACTTGATGCGCCGGTTCGGGGGCCCCAGCGTGGCTTCGCTTATGGACCGGCTGGGCATGGATGAGGATACCCCGATCGAGCACAACCTGGTCAGCAAAGCCATCGAGAATGCCCAGATCCGGGTGGAGGGGTACAACTTCGACATCCGTAAGCACGTTTTGGAGTACGACGACGTCGTCAACAAACAGCGCGAGGTGATCTACAGCCAGCGCCGGCAGATCCTCAGCGAGCCAACCATGCGACCAACCATCATGGGGATGGTCACCGACGAGCTGCGGGGGCTGGTCAACCAGTTCACGGGTGGCCTGGCACGCGAGGAGTGGGACCTGGCCGGGCTGGCCGCCGAAGTCAGCAAGATCATGCCCCTGCCCAAGGGCGAGCGCCCCGAGCAGTGGCGGCGCTTCACCGCGGCAGAGCTGGCCGATCACCTGGTGGCCCTGGCCGAGAAGGCCTACGATGCCAAGGAGGCCGCGCTGGGGCCAGAGATGATGCGTCGGCTGGAGCGCCTGGTGATGCTGCGCGCTGTAGATAGCCGCTGGGTGCGCCATCTGACCGACCTGGACGAGCTCCGTGAGGGGATTGGCCTGCGCGCCTTCGCCCAGCAAGACCCCCTTATCGCCTATAAGAAAGAGGCGCACGAGATGTATGAGGAGCTCGTGGCAGCCATTACGCGCGACATCGTCTACAGCATCTATCACGCCCAGCTCATGGTGCGCCCTACCCTGCCGACCCAACGCATGCAGGCCCATCGGGGCGATGGCGCCGGGCAGCCTCAGCCAGCGCGCAGCGGCAAAACCTTGGGTCGCAACGACCCCTGCTGGTGCGGCAGCGGCAAGAAGTATAAGCACTGTCACATGCGTGCCGACCAGGGCCGGGAAGAAAGCACAACCCCGGCCACCAAACAGGTTGCTGCAGTGGCCAGCCCCTCTCAGGCCAGAAAACCAACTTCTGGTAAACCGCGACGCAAGTAACCTTTTGGAAGAGACCTCAGGCAGGCGTCCAAGATGTGTACCTCATCCGATTCTTTCCCGTATCCCGTCCTGAGTGCCCTGGACAGGATGCAAGCGATCTTACGCAGCCTGGGCGCAGAACAGAAGCTGGAAAACCTTTACGCTGCAGCCGTGGAAAAAGCCGCGGCTTTTTTCCAGGCCACTCAGTGCGTCCTCCTCCTTTACGACAGCCACGACGGGACGTTACGGCCTGCCTCACCCTGTATAGGGCTGGATGAAGCACAGGTGCAGGCATTGATAGCCGCTGCTCCAGACCGCCTGCCCCAACTGATCGCCGCCTGTCCCCCACATGGGGTCATACCCTTATTCGCCCCCGAATACGCAGCCCTGGTCGAGCCTTCCCTTATCGCTCCATTGCAAGAGAGCGATGTGCTGGTGGCCATGGTACGGGTTGAGGGGCGGGTGATTGGCCTGCTACGACTGGCGAACAAGAGCGATGGCACGCCCTTCTCTCAACTGGAAGCTCACCTGCTGGGGTTCTTCGCCAGCCAGTTGGGCTTGCTGATCCACAACCTGCAGATGTTGGCCAAAGAGCAACGGCAACGCCACCTGGCCGAGACCCTGCTTCAGGTCCCCCAGGTGGTGCGACAGCCCATCTTCACCCCCGGCAGGAGGGAAATCCTTGGGGAAGAGGACTTCCGCCACCAGCTCACGCGCCTGCTGGAGCTGCTTAACGAGGTGATCAATTATAGCAGCGCCTCGGTTGCCCTGCTACGTGGCGACCTCCTCTATATCGCGGCCGCGCGTGGCTACACTCTGGCCCCCAATGCACTCAGCCTCTCGTGGAAAGCGAGCTCTGACCCCAAATTCCTGGAGATAATGGAGACCGGCCGCCTGCTGCATCTGCCCGATACGCATCGCGATCCGCGCTGGCAGAAGTGGGAAGGAAGCGAGCGCATCCGGGCATGGATCGGCGTGCCCATTTGGGCCCCAACCCGCGCGGCCACCGGCAGGGACCAGAGCACGTCGGGCAACCGCGGCGAGCTCATCGGCATCCTCAACGTGGATGGCGATCGGCCGCTGGCGTTCGACGATACCGATCTGGCCGTGGCCCAGGCCTTTGCCGACCAGATCGCCATTGTGCTGGAGAACCAGTGCTTGTACACCGAAGCGGCTCAGCGCGCCCAGGAGTTGGCCCTGCTCAATCAGATCACGACCGCCATCAACTCCGCGCTGAGCCTGGATGAAATCTTGAACCTCATCTTGGGCCACCTCAAGGCCCTGATCCGCTGCGATCGGGCCTCGATCGCCTTTCTGGAGGGCTCGGACCTGCGCATCGCCGGGACCATTGGCTTCCCGGCCGATCTCAACGTGGTCGGCCACACCTACCCCTGGGACAGCTTTCCCCTCAACAAAGAGGTCATCGAGTCCAAACGGCCTATTGCCATACCTGATGTGCTTCAGGAGCCTCGTTGGGTGGTCAGCGAGAGCATGGCTCATGTGCGTGCCTGGCTCGGCATCCCGCTGGCCTACGGGGGCAAGGTCGTTGGCCTGCTGACCCTGACTTCATCGGAGCCGGTGACCTATTCGCTGGCAGAGCTGCAACTGGTATCGGCCATCGCTGAACAGGCTGCCCTGGCCATTGAAAAGGCGCGCCTTCTGAGCGAAATGCAGGACCACCTGGCACGCGCTGAGAAGCGCAGCCGGGAGTTGGCCGTGATCGGCCGGGCGTCCAGCATCCTCAATGCCTCGCTGGAGCTGGAAACGGTCCTGCAGAACACCGTCAACGAACTGGCACGTGCCCTGGGGGTCGAACAATGCGGCCTGGTGCTCTTTGATTGGACCGAGGGAGTTGGCCGCGTGGTGGCCGAGTATCAAAGCCAGCCTGACGAGTCGGCCAGGGAAGTGCTGATCCCTGTGGAGGGCAACGCCTCCATGGCCCGTATCCTGGAGACCAAAGCCCCCCTGGCCATACGCGATGCACTGCATGACCCGCTGCTGGCCAACGTGCGCGATGTGATCATCAAACGCCGCATCAAGTCCATGCTCATCCTGCCCATCATAGTGCGCGGAGAGGTGATTGGCACCATCGGCCTGGACGCGCTGGACGCAATGCGCGACTTCACCCCAGATGAGATCTCCCTGGCCCAGACCATTACCAACCAGGCTGCTACTGCCATTGCCAATGCCCAGCTCTATGCTGAGGCGAAGCGCCGGGCAGCCCAACTGCAGACCATCCAGGAGGTCACCAGGCATATCAACGCCATCCTCGACCCCGAGGAACTGCTCTTCCGGGTGAGCAACTTGCTCAGTGAGCGGTTCGGCTACTATATGGCTCACATCTTCCTGGTCGACGAGAGCGGCGAGTACGTGGTCGACCGCGGGGGCAGTGGCGAGATCGGGCGGAGGCTCGCAGCGGAGGGGTTCCGGCTGCGGATCGGTGCTGAAGGGCTGTGCGGCTGGGTGGCAGCCTATGGCCAGTCGGCCCTGGTCAATGACGTCCACGAGGACCCACGCTATTTTCCCCATCCATTGCTCCCCGACACGCGCGCCGAACTGGTGGTGCCGATCAAGTTGGGGGATAAGGTGTTGGGGGTTCTGGATGTTAATAGCGAACGCAAAGGTGCCTTCGATGAGGCCGACCGCTTCCTCCTGGAGACCCTGGCCGATCAGGTGGCGGTGGCGCTGGAAAATGCCCGCCTCTACAAGGCCCTCGAAGAAAGAGCTCATCAGTTGGAGATCGCCTACGAAGAGGTCAGGACCCTGGACCGTATGAAGGATGAGTTCTTACAGACGGTCTCCCACGAGCTACGCACCCCCCTCACCTTTGTCAAGGGTTATCTCGAGTTGCTGCTGGAGGGGGCTTTTGGCGAGCTCAGCTCCGAGCAGGCTGATGCCCTGAACATCGTTGCCCGGCGGACAGACAATATCATCCACCTGGTAAACGACATCATCACCCTGTTGCGCGCTGAGTATGTAGAACTGAAGCTGCAGCCGATCGATCTGGGGGAGGTCGCCCGAGCCTCGGTCGAGGGCGCGCGAGGGATGGGAGAACAGGCAGGGGTGCGGCTCGAGTTGGACGTGCCGGCCGGGCTGCCTCTGGTCCTGGGTGATTCGCAACGGCTGGGGCAGGTCTTCGACAACCTGCTTAACAACGCCATCAAGTTCAGCCCTAATGGCGGGACAATCCGGGTCAGATTGCTGCCCGGCGATGATGTGGTGCGCGCTGAGGTGATTGACCAGGGGATCGGCATCCCGGCCGACAAGCTGGAGCGGATCTGGGAGCGCTTCTATCAGGTAGAGGGCACGGCTACCAGGCGCTTTGTCGGCACGGGGCTGGGGCTGGCCATCGTAAAGCGGCTGGTAGAAGCACATGGAGGTCAGGTGGGGGTGGAGAGCGTGGTGGGACAGGGCAGCACTTTCTATTTCACCGTGCCCCGAGCGGGCGTCACCAGCCCAGCCCATGTAGGGCGAGCTTCTAGCTCGCCCACCACCCATGGCGCGAACTGAATGATGCGAGCTAAAGCTCGCATTACAACCTGGCGGCACCTGCCCAGCTCATGTAGGGCGAGCTTCTAGC
>DAOTZS010000061.1:0-4433 GCA_034434335.1 Anaerolineae bacterium | reverse complement strand
ACGACCACCGTTTGAACAGCGGGCGCCCCACTGCCAGGCACAGATACCACAAGACTGCCCTCGGAGCCCTGAACCAACAACTGAGGCGTGGGGACAACGGTCGGCGTTGCGGTAGGCAGGACAAGGCCGGGAAAGCGGGTCAGGTCAAGGGTAGGGGTGGCCACCAGAATGCTCCCTGGCCGGGATGTCCAGGTGGGCCGCGGGGTGCGAGTAGGCGTCAGGGTGACCGACGGCCGGCGCGTGAATAGCTGGCTGACAGAGCAGCCCAGCATCATAAAGCTCAGCACCAGGAAAGCTCCCAGGAGCATTCCAAAGGTGCGTTTGCGCATCTATCTGGTCCTTTCCTCTGCGCGGGAATAACGCCACAAGGGAAGATGGATTCGCCTCGTAAATAGTATAGCACAGAATCCCAGCCGACGGCAACCAAAACGCGCATGGGGCGTGGGCCGCTAAAGCCCAGCCCGGACGCGAAACGTCCCGGCTGAAATGCAACCCCAAAGGGGGCTTTGCCCGTTTGGCCGGGCCGTTTAGTGCTCAACGAGGCTGGCCCGGCTGGTAAACTTGGAGACTGCCTGTTTCTGAGGTATTATGCAGGCTAACGCAGAGCCCCGGCAGAGGGCGATTGCCATGCCGGGCAGCCCGCTCTCCTCCAAATAGCGGGCCACTTACGAACTAACCAAGGAGACCGCTTGCCATGCAGGTTCTGCTACTGAAGGACGTTGAGGGTCTGGGACGAGCCGGGGATGTCAAGGATGTAGCCGGCGGCTATGCTCGCAACTTCCTCATCCCACGTAAACTGGCCGTGCCGGCCACCGAAGGGGCTTTGCGCCAGGCCAGGACGATCAAACAGGCTGTCCAACAGCGCCAGGATCGTCGGCTGAGCGAGGCTCAGGCGCTGGCTGCCCGCATTGAGGGTCAGGAGCTCACCTTTCACATGCGCGCCGGTGAAGGTGAGCGCCTTTATGGTTCGGTCACGAGCACAGATATCGCGGAGGCGCTGAGCAGGATGGTTGGTGCCGAGATAGATCGCCGCTGGATCGAGCTGGAGCACTCGCTGAAGACCTTGGGCCGGCACAACGTGACCGTCAGGTTGGGTCCGGGCATCAGTGCTCAGGTAGCCGTTCAGATCGAGCGCGCCGGAGAAGAGTAGGGAGAACTGTCCCCACGCGGCCCTGCCTGACCAGCAAGACGGTCCGAGGTGGAGAGCCCCGGCGTGGGATAGCGCGCTCTCCAAGGATAGCGGGACGCTCTCTTCAGGGCGTAGAGCCCCACCATGATAACTTATGGTGGGGCTTTTTGCGCCTTGGCTCGTAGTCTCATATTTCTCTCATCTTCTGGCGCGAGATTAGATATAACTGGTAAAGGGCAGAGAAAAGTCGCCAGTATCCGGTAGGATGATAGGGCACGGCAGAAAACAGGAGGATAGAAAGGGATGCGCGTGCTGATCGTCGAAGATGAACCCTTCCTGGCACAGACCCTAAAGCGCGGGCTGGAAGAAGAGCGGTATACGGTAGACGTGGTGAGCAACGGCCGCGATGCGCTCGACTACGCGCGGGCCGCGAGCTACGATGCGATCATCCTGGATGTGCTGTTGCCCGGGATGGATGGGCTCACCGTCTGTCGCCGGCTGCGGGAAGAGGGGATTACCAGCTATATTCTGATGTTGACAGCGTTGGGTGCTGTGGATGATCGGGTGCACGGCCTGGATAGCGGTGCAGATGACTACCTCACCAAACCGTTCGCTTTCAAGGAGCTTCTGGCGCGCCTGCGGGCCCTGGCCCGTCGCACCCGTGAAGTGCAGGTTGGCCCCTTGCAGGTGGCTGATTTGAGCCTGGACGAGGCCACCCACGAAGTGCGCCGCGGCGAAGAGCGCATCGAGCTCAGCCCTCTGGAGTTCCGCCTGCTGCATTGTCTGATGCGCCACGCCGGTCAAGTGCTCTCACGGGAAGCGATCCTCAACCAGGTGTGGAATTTCGATTATACTGGCGGCTCGAACGTGGTAGATGTCTACGTACGCTACCTGCGGCGCAAGATCGAGCGGCCGGACAAGCCCAAGCTGATCCACACGGTGCGGGGGGTAGGCTACAAGCTGGCCGAAGGCGAGTGATCTGCCCCGGGCTGCTTCGAGGCCCCTCCCCGGTCAGTGCTTGAGGTGAGAGAGCATTGAGGGCAGAGAAAGGTTGATAGAGAAGCGATGCTTTCCATTCGCCAACGCCTGACCCTCTGGTACACGTTGGTGTTGATGGTCATGCTGCTGGCCTTTGCCGGCATCGTTCTTGTGGGCGGCACCTGGCAATTGCGGCTGGCCACCGACCGGCAACTGATGGCCACAGCGCGCGCCCTGGCTGAAGCGGCGCTGCGGAGTGAAGAGCTGCTGCTGGTAGATACCTCCTATCGCATCCTGACCGTGGATGGCCAGGTCGTGCGCTCTTCCGGGTTGCCCTCGCGGCGTGTCCAGATTGACCCCGATGCCCTGGCCGCGGCCCGGGAGGGCAGGACCACCCGCGCCACACTTAGCCTGCCCTTGATGGGCCCGCAGATGATGTACGGCGGGGGATTATTCCATGCATCCCAGGCTCAGATCCGTATGATCACTATGCCGCTGGGTAATCCGCCCCGCTATATCCTGCAGGTCGGCAAGCTGGATGACAGTGTGCAACGTCTGCGCACCTGGTTGATAATCGCGCTGGTGGTGGCCCTGGGGCTGGGCCTGCCCCTGGCGGCACTGGGAGGGTGGTGGCTGGCCGGTCGCGCCCTGGCTCCCGTGCGAGCCATGACTGCAACTGCCCGGCGCATCAGCGCCCGCAACCTGGCTGAACGCCTGCCCCGGCCACCCCAGGACGATGAGTTGGGCCAACTGGCCTCTACCCTCAACAGCCTCTTGGACCGGCTGCAGGCCGCCTTCGGTCGGGAGCGTCGCTTCATCACCGATGTCTCTCACGACCTGCGCACCCCGCTGGCCCTGATGAAGAGTGTTATCGGCGTAGCCCTTAACCGACCTCGCTCGGCCGAAGAACTCCAAGGTACCCTGGCCGAGATAGATCGGCAGCTCGACCAGGTGGCTGGCCTGCTGGATAAGATTCTCTTCCTTTCCCGAGCAGACAGTGACCAACTGGCGCTTAACTACCAGCCCACTAACCTGAGTGAGCTGCTGACTGACCTATACGAGACCACCGCGCCGTACGCGGCGGAAGAACATGGCCTGAGCATGGCTGCCAACATCGCGAGCGATCTATGGGTAGAAGGAGATCACGACCAGCTCACCCGCCTCTTCCTGAACCTGCTGGACAACGCCATGGAGTACACGCCGGCAGGAGGAAGCATCCAAATAACAGCTCGTACTGAGGGCCGAAAGGTATTGGTGAGCGTGAAAGATACGGGGGTTGGGATTGCGCCGGAAGATTTGCCGCACGTCTTTGAACGTTTCTACCGAGCCGACAAAGCCCGAGCCGGCGACCAGAGGCATCACGGATTGGGGCTCAGCATAGCGCAGGCCATTGCCCAGGCTCATGGTGGGGAGATCAGCGTGACCAGCACGCCAGGCCAGGGCAGTTGCTTTACTGTCAGCCTTCCGCTGCTGACAGCACGGGCCAAATGAGGGCGTGCGCAGCGCAAGCCAGGGGTGCACGAGGGGTGTCCCCTGGCTTATCTGCCACCCTTACAGGTGGTGACTTGCGCCTACTTGTCGCCCAAACCCAATGGGTGGAGATATTGTTGAAAGCAGGGCAGCTACCCAAACAAAAAGAGCTCTGTTGGCAATGACCTACTCTCGCAGGGGCTTGCGCCCCAACTACCATCGGCGCTGGCGGGCTTAACTGCCGGGTTCGGGATGGGACCGGGTGTCCCCCCGCCGCTAACGTCACCAACAGAGCTCTTTTTCGCTGCTAAAGTGCCCGGCTTCTAGACCGGCCTCTTGCGCCCCCATCGGGGCACCTACCATCTACAACTGAGCGGAATAGAGGGGCCGCGAAGTCGCTGGCTCTCATCCAACTGGCTTCCGACCCACAGCATCAAGTATTGCAATCTCGCGTGAATTAAGCCCTCGTGCATTAGTACGGCTTGGCTGAACACATTGCTGTGCGTACACCTGCCGCCTATCAAGCTGGTAGTCTTCCAGCGCACTTACCCCCTTGACGGGGTGGGGGATCTCATCTTGGGGCGAGCTTCCCACTTAGATGCTTTCAGCGGTTATCCCTGCCCGACTTGGCTACCCAGCGATGCCCCTGGCGGGACAACTGGCACACCAGCGGTCGGTCCACTCCGGTCCTCTCGTACTAGGAGCAGCTCCCCTCAAATCCCCTGCGCCCACAGCGGATAGAGACCGACCTGTCTCACGACGGTCTGAACCCAGCTCGCGTACCGCTTTAATGGGCGAACAGCCCAACCCTTGGGAGGTACTTCCCCCCCAGGATGCGACGAGCCGACATCGAGGT
>DAOTZS010000060.1:0-28089 GCA_034434335.1 Anaerolineae bacterium | reverse complement strand
ACATCTGAGGGCTCAGATGGCCAAGGTCGGGCTGGCTGCCTATCTCTACAAGCCGATCAAGCCAAACCAGTTGCAGAGTGTGCTAATGGAGATCTTTGTAGGCCGGCCCCTGCAAGGAAAGCCACGCGCTGAACCCCCGCAACTGGATGCCCGCCTGGCCAGCCGCTTGCCCCTGCGCATCCTGGTGGCTGAGGACAACGCGGTCAACCAGAAACTGGCCCTGCGCATCCTGGAGAAGATGGGCTACCAGGCCGATGTGGCGGCCAATGGGTTGGAGGTGCTGGCCGCCCTACGTCGGCAGCACTACGACATCGTCTTCATGGATGTGCAGATGCCCGAGATGGATGGCCTGGATGCCACGCGCCAGATCGTGGCCCAATGGCCGGCTGAGGAGCGGCCAGTCATCATCGCCATGACCGCGGCGGCCACGCAGCAGGACCGCGAGCAGTGCCTGGCCGCGGGGATGGATGATTACATCAGCAAGCCGGTACGCCTGCAGGAAGTCCAGGCCGCACTGGAGCGCGGTGCAGCACAACGGGCCGCGCGCCAGCGAGCCAATGAGATGCGCCAGATGGCAGAGCTGGCCATCGCCTCGCCCCAGCCTGATGTCCTGGCCCCAGAGGCGCTGGCCGACCTGCGCAGCCTGCAGGAAGAAGGCGAGCCCGATGTGCTGACCGAAATGGCCCAGACCTTCCTTCATAACACGCCCACCCGTCTCACGGCGATCCGCCAGGCCATCGAGCAACAAGACCCCAAAGCTCTGGAGTGGACCGCTCACAGCCTGAAGAGCAGTTGCGGCATCTTCGGCGCACGGCGGATGGTCACCCTCTGCACGCGTCTGGAGCAGGCCGGGCGGACAGGCATGCTCGGCGACGCAGCCGAGCTATATAACCAACTGTCCTTTGAGTACACCCGGGTCGAGGCTGCATTACGACAGCTCATGACAGACCATGACAGCACGTCACCACAGTAATGCGCACAAACAGCTCGCCGCGCCAGCAGTAGGCCTGCTTACCATCGAACTGCACGTGCCGGGCATCACCTCTTTGAAAGAGAAGCGCGGGGTTGTCAAGCCGTTACTTGCCAGGCTGCGCAAGGAATTCAACGTGGCTGTGGCCGAGGTGGATGACCAGGATCAATGGGGGCATGCTGTGCTGGCAGTAGTGGCGGTTTCAACCAGCGCCGACTATGTGCACGGCCTCCTCACCCAGGTAGCTGAAAGCGTGGCCGGCTGGCGGCTGGATGCCGAACTGGTGGACTATGCCATCGAACTGCTGTAGATGCTCTTTTAGGCCTGGACGCGTACCAGGCGCCAGGCAGCCAGGGAAAACGCAGCCACTGCCAGGGTGAGCTGGCCCTCTACGGGCTCCGGTGCCGGCCTCCACAGCCCTTCAGGCGTCAGGCGCGCCACGCGCCACGGCCCATGGCCCAACCCGCTCACCAGCAGCGTGGCATCCTGCACGTCATCAGCGGCCAGGTTGGCAACGGCCAGCAACCAGCTTCCATCCTCAGGATCTACGAAGGCCAGGGGGTAAAGGTTGGCCCCGCGCACGATCTGGCAGGGTAGTGCGCACCGGCTGGCCCAGCTCAACAGTGCGGCCCACTGCTCGCGATGGGCCACATTGAGCAGGACCACAGCCGGGGCGCGGATGGCATAGGGTAGCAGCCCAATGCGTTGGGCCGACCCGGCGCGGGGCTCCAGCGCAATGGCCGCCGGGCCCAGGTCGGCGCCGTCCACATTGATCCAGCGCGAGAGCACGCGCGCGCAGGCAGGGTCACAGGCGAAGGTGTAGAGCTGGTTGGGCGGGATGTGGTTGTAGGCCGGCAGGAAGTGGCCGGCGCGCGGGCCATTCAGTGGGTCGTCGGTGAGGAGCTCGTTGGCCGCATCCCCCACAGGATGCACCCCTTTCAGCCCCAGGCGTTCCCCCCATCCCCGCTCGACCAGGACCTGGGCCGCGATTGGGTCGAGCACCGCGCCCTCCTGGAGATAGCGAGCCAGTTCGCCATCCGACAGGGCACGTGCCACCTGGCCGGCGATCCAGTGCGGCGCCTGATCGGGCCGACCGACAGGCAGGCCAGCCCGAGCCAGCATGGCTTCCCAGGGGCGGGGCTCCAGCCACCCGGTCAGGGAGCTGCCATCCAACCGCACATGCCGGGCGTAATCCTCGCTGGCTGCAATACCGATCCCGCGGCGCACCTTGCCCGCCCGTTCGCGGGCCAGTGCATCCAGGAAGGGACGCTGACACACCAGGAACCCGGCGTAGTCGCTCCCCTCAGGCTCCAAAGGCCCCGCCCCGGCCATGCTGCTCAGCAGGTTCAGGCTGAGGTCGGGCATGCCAGCCAGCACATCGAGCGCCAGCTCCAGGGCCAGCACCCGCTCCGACTTGCCGAATGGCGTGTAGGGGTGATTCTCCACCTCGGCCACGGCCTGGACATCGGCCCCCAGGAAGCTGATCTGGCGGGCGGTGTCTTCGGCCTTGTCGACCACCGCGGCCGGCGTCCAGTCGTTCCAGAAACCCGCTCCGGGCCGGATCAGGGGCCGGAAGGGGCTGCCGGCGCGACCGCCTTGGGGACCCAGCAAGGCCCGCAAGAGGGGATCAGTGTGCCGGCCTTCCGTAGCATGGGGTGCCGTGCCAACGGTCATCAGGCCAATGCGTAGCTGTGGGGCGACCTGGTGCACGGCCCGCTCGATCACGTGCGCCAGCCCCGCGATGGCCTCCTCTTGCAAGTCGAACCAGATCTTACGCAGGTCAGGATCGGCGTTTGCGTCCCGCAACGCGGCAACCAGTTCCTCACGCGTCCAGGGCCGGCCAGTGCGCTCGCGCATGGCCGCCAGGTGATGGGGGCAGAAGCAGGTCAAGCCCGGCACATCGTGCCCCCAGAAGCGCACATCGTCGTCAACCCAGACCACATCGCTGCCCTCACCAGATGATGGCTGCAAGCACTCGGCTGCCATCCGATAGAGCTCGGTGACATAGTCCAGAAAGGCCGGGTCGAGGGGGCAGGCTGACGAACGGGAGAGGTTGCCGTATTCGTCCACCTGGAATTGGAAGGGGAAACGTTCAGGCCGGGCGCAGCCGGCATCCACATGGCCCATGGTGATCATGACGTTGATGTGGACTGCGGGGACAACTGCGCGAAAACGGGGCACAACTTCTTTCAGCCGGGCAAAGCGCTGACGCAGGGTATCTGGGGTGAGGAGGGCAGGGTCCATGTCGTAGCTGGCCTCGAAGAGGAGAACGCCATCGGCACGACAGCGGCGCACGAAGTCAAGGGCCTGTTCCAGACGATCGTCTGTAGCCAGCGCGGGATGGTAGAGCCTGACCAGGTAACGGGCCTCCTCGGCGCCGGCCACGGGCGGCATGGCTTGCGCCGAAAGCTCCCTCACCAAGGCGATAGCAGCTGCATCGTCCATGTCGGCTGGGGCCTGGTACCCCACTTGGGCGAAGTAGTAGAGCGTGGGTGCCACCAGGTGAAGGTTGTTGAGCAACGGCTCGGTATAGCGGATATCGCCGTAGAGAGCCTCGCCAATATGGTGCCGACGGGTGACATGGTTGTCCCAGTCCACCCCCTCAGTGAGGAAGCCGGCGTCGCCGTGGTGATGGCGCGCAATGGCCGAAAGGATGGAAAGGGCAATGTCCCGGTAGCGGGACTCGCCGGTTTCGGCCCAGGCCTCGAGGAAGGCCAGGCCGGCTTCGGCGTTTTCCCAGAGATAGGCTGTGTTCCAGCTCGCCTCCATCCAAAGCAGGCCCATTGTGGCTACACCGTGGCGGTCTTCGTGCATCTGGAAGCGGGCCAGGCCGGGCAAGGCCACTTCATAGGCGAAGGCGCGCCAGCCAGGCTGGCCCAGGTCAGCAGCGGCCCGCCGGAGGACGCGGAACGCAACCGCGTAAGCCACATTCTCGTGGTCGTCATAGGTGTCGTGGTTGAGGCTGCCCCAGAAGCCGCCGGCCGTGACGAATGCGTCAGCCAGGGCGGTAGCCTGGTTGCGGTAGTCGGCCAGGCCGCGGCTGGTCAGGCTGGCATAGAGCTGCAGCAGATACAGGCCGTCTCCACTATGGTCGAAGATGGGATCGGGCCGGCCGTCTGGAGTCAGGGGGTAGGGTTCGCCGGCGAGGGTGATGCGCCGCGGCACCCAGCCGTTCTCACAAAAGGGTACACGTGCGGCCAGCCACGCGGCCAGGTTGCGGGCCGCGGCGGCCATGGCGGCCACACGCGCCTCGGGGCCTGCCTGGCCGTGCTGGGTCAGCCAGCTCGCGCTGACCGTCTGGCCAGCCAGATCATCCGCAAACTCCAGCAACTGAACACCAATGCGGGCCAGGGAACCGGGGCACACCCAGTCGTTGCGATGCACGTAGTTCGCGCAGAAGCATCCGGCGGCCAGGTCATAGTAGGGCCAGATGAAGCCCGTCTCCCTGTCTATGAAGCCATCTTCCAGCACATGATCGAGCAGGGCCAGAGCCCTGGCCTGAACCTCAGCGTCCCCCACGAAGCGCCCCCAGCAGTAGAGCAAGTGGGCGCCACCCACCGCGTTGGCAGCCCAACCGGGCCCTTCCAGGTCGCCGAAGTCGTGCCAGTGCATCACCTGGCGGCGGGGTGTCACAAAGCTGGAACAGGCCCGCAGGTGCTCTCCAACCGGCTCCAGGCAGCTCAGGGCGAAATGAGCTGAAGCTCTGGCGCTGGCGAAGAGGATCGTTTCAATGGGAAGGGATTGGCGAGTCATGTCACACCTTTCGCCGTAGTGGCGTAGGGCAGGCTGGAAGCCTGCCATGCATCTATGCCGCAGCCAGGCGGCAGGCTGGAAGCCTGCCCTACATCTGCCGCAGCCAGGCGGCAGGCTGGAAGCCTGCCCTACATTCATACCTCAGGGTGGCAGGTATGAAAGCTGGCTTTCCAGTCCGCTTCATAATGCCCGCGCCGGGATGTACCCAAGCGGCGCGCGTTCGATCTTCTCCACCGGCATCACGTCTACCAGTTCATACGCGCGGGTGCCCAGGCCCAACTGCTCGCCATATTGCACCACCAGGTAGGGGTTCTTATAAGGGCCGTGCAGCCACTGGAAAGGATGCCCTTCACGGGTATGCACCTCCATCGAGGCAGGCACATGCTCTTCGATCAGGCGATGCCTGGCGAGCATGTCCAGGGTGGCCTGCTCTACGGCCACGATATCATCAGAGGCGAAAATGCCCACGTCGGGCAGGATGGGCAGGCTGGTGAAGCCGAAGCAATCGCAGACGGGGGTGATCTGGGTGGCGATGTTAATGAAGACGCTCTTGCCTGGCTTGAAGGTACTTAATACCAGGCTGACTCCGATGGCATTCGCCTCCTGGAAGGCGGCGAAATTGGCGGGGTTGATCTTCAGTGCGCCTTCCGGTGCCACCTTCAGACAGCGACCGCACTGGTTGCAGTTCTCGTAGTGCAGATGGAGCTCTTCGGGATCGTCCTTATCGGCGACCAGTGCACCAAAGGGACAGGATGCGATAATCGCCTGACGGGTTTGGGGGTCAGGGCAGAGTTCCTTGAACCAATACTTCTCGTAATGCATGGTGTCATGCTGTGCGCTGCGGGTAGGCTGGATGAAGGAACCCAACGCCAGATTCTTGAACACGCCACCGAAGCCGCACGAGGGGTGCCCTTTGACATGGGCCAGGTCCACCAGGAAAGTGGCATCGTGCAGCATCCCGCCCATGCCCCATTCCTCTATGTTTTTGTAGGGCCGCTTGAAGGTGTAGAAATACTTCTCATCGGGGCCAGCCACAGGGAAGATAGGGCAGCCGAGGGTTTCTGCTGTGTAGCCACGTTCGGCAGCCGTCAGCGCGCTCCAGGCGTGATCGGTGACAAAGGGCCGGCCACCGCCGTCCTTGATAGCCTTGACCACCCGGCGCACGAACACCGGATGCACCGTGGAATAACCCACGTTGCCACCCAGGTGCATCTTTATTGCCACCGTCTCATCCTTCACCCGCTCGCGCAGGTTGAGGGCATCCAGGATGCGATCCAACTTCATGGGCAATGTCTCTTCAGGCACCAGCCGCGCCTGACGGGCATCTGCAAAGAAGACCTTGCTTGCCATTGTTCTACCTCTCCTCTTGTTTCCAGAAATCCACCCGCCGCCAAAGCGGCAGGCTGCATTTTGCGTTCGCTGACATGCGGCTTGAAAGCCGCGCTACGCCTGGGCCGGGAAACATTCCACGGCCATTGTGTCATACGTGCCATGCATCTTCAGCACCGCCACGCGATGGCGTTCCAGCCAGCACCACCCCTGGCCAGCCGCGTCTGGGTCGGTAACGGCGGGCAGCTCGCGACCCTCACAGGTGATAGCCGCGGGGGGTTGGGGCAGGGCGAGCAGGGCGAAGCTGTCGGCACCCGGCTGATCCTGGAGGAGCAGACGCAGCGGGCCGGAAGGTGGGTAGGTGGCTTCCAGGATCGTCGCGCCACCGGTTATATGGATGGCCGCGCGGCCGTCGGCGCGCACAATGCGCGTTTCCGGGGTCACCGGCAGCCCGGCCAGGGGAAAGGTGTTGATCCCCACCAACTGGGGATTCAGCCACCAGGTATATTCCTCGTCCCCCTTCACCGGGCTGAAAGCATCGGGATACATCCCCAGATGGGGACCATGGGTCGTCTGTTCCTGCATACCGTGGCGCATGATCCCTTCTGCCAGATGGTACCACTCTGCAGGGCCGTCACAGGGGCGATAACGCGCCAGCCGACGCAGGGCTTCAGCATAGACCAGGCCGTTCCACTGTACAATCACCCCGAACCAGGGCTGCACATCGTGGAAGGTTACCCCGAAGACGGGAACTGTGCCATAGCGCATGATAGGCCGGTAGTAGGCATTCCAGAGGTAGGTGAAGGGCAACCCAGTCCAGGCCCAACGACAGGCAGCGTCCAGGTAGGCCTGCTCCCCGGTCAGCTCATACACGCCCAGATTGAGGTTGATCAGGTGGGGCACGGCCAGCACGTCTGGCACATGCAGATGGAGTTCCCAGGCCTGGGCCCCCTCGGGCCGTGTGCGGGCATTACACCAGTCCGCGGCCCGGCGGACAGCCAGGGCGGCCTCTGGATTGCCGGTGTAGAGGGCGTATTGCAGGGCCGGCCGAGCGCGCGCGGCAGTGAAACCAGTGGCACTGTCTCCCTCCCTGCCCATGAGTGCCAGACGCTCTGCGGTCTTGAAGTCTGCCACAGCCTGCACAGCTTCTGGCCGCCAGGGCCATGAGCCATCGGCCTGTTGCTCGGCCAGGGCTTTGTGGCTGGCGTCAGCCGCCGCGTCCAGGGCGTCGGCGACGTGGCCGTAGACCAGGGCCAGGTCCAGGTGGGGTGCTGCAGTCCGTTCTTTCAGGCGAGCGCGCGCCACTCCCCGGCGCACCTGCGACCGTGCCCTGGCTGCCAGGGTAGGGTCGGCCCTGGCCCAGCGGCCATAGCGCCAGAGCAGGTTGGCCAGGTTCGCCTCATAGCGCGGCCCCCACGGGTCGGAAAGGGTGTGATGCCATCCCTCGGCCTGCTCGTCCCAGGCCACATCGAGGAAAGAGCGTACACACAGTTCCACGTTGGCCCGGTAGTCATGGCCGGGATCAGGCAGAGGGGGCAGCCCGTAGGTTGCCAGCCAGGCTGCTACGATCCCCATGACCCCGCCCGTAGGGCACACAACCAGGCGTGCGGACAACGTTGCTGCCCTGACGCTGACCGGTGTGTGAGCTTCCAGTTCCTCCTCGTTGCGCCAGCGCGGCTCTACCGCCGGCACAGCCAGGGCCAGCAAGTGGTTCTGCGCCCCTTCTTCCAGCCGGTTAGGCGAAGCAAAAAGCGCGGCCGGATGCCGCCAGGCGTTGTACCAGTCCTGATTGGGATCCCACATCAGCCCTACCGCCCGTCCGGCATAGCTTACGGCCATGAGGGGGATGGTGATCTTGTAGGGGTGCGGCATGTAGCGCCGTGCGAACCTCTCGGCGGCAAAGCGGGTGTCTGAAGAGACTTCATCCCCCAGCAGGTATTCCAGGCCAGGAAAGAGCGCTGCATCCTTGGCCGCGCCAAAGGAGCCCTCCCCAACGTACAGTGCCGGGCCCAGCCAGTTTAGCACGTTGCATCTGTCGCTGGCCTCCAGGCGGTAGTCCACGGCTACCTGATAGGGCTCATCTGTCAGAGCGAAGGTGGCTGTGAAGGTTACGCTGATTCCATCGCTGGCAGCCTGGGTCTGACCAAGTTCCACACGGTCATCGGAATGGGTGGCACGACAGGTGTTGAAAACCATTTCCTGCCGCTTGCCGTCACGATCACGATAGGTGAGGCGGCTGAGGGGAGATGTCGTGGCCATGCGGTGCCATTCATTCCCATCATAGAGGTCCAGTGCAAAACCAGTCGCCTGCTCCCGCGCGCCGAGAAAGCTCAGGCGCAGGTGGCTGGTTTGCAGGGAAAGGATGCTTTCAGTCATGATCTTTGCTCCTGTAGCGGCAGGGTTTGGCCTACTTGCCTTATCCTCCGGCTGGGCTGCCGGTAACCGCTCGGCTGCGCGCGAAGAACTCGCGGTTCAAAGCCGGCACAACCTGATCTGCCTTGACCGCCGCGATAAACTCGGCCAGGGCTTCTACCATTAGCTGCCGCAAGGCGTACCCCTTCTCGGCCGAGGCCGGCCGGGCATCCCCAGCATAATGTTCGGGGTAGTCTGCATACCAACTGATCCCGCTGAAGTTGGCTGGTAGGCCTCGCAGCCGGCCAAGCGGCTCAGCCGGGGTAGCCGGTACCCTTTCCATCTTCACCAGCTCAGGATGGTTGGCCAAAGAGATGCTGGTCTCGCACTCGCAGGCGTGGGCGTGGAGGCTCGTCTCGCAGATAGCCTGCCATGCCTTTTGCCGTTCCTCAGAGAGGGTACCGGTGAAAAGGTAGAGGCTGTAGGGCCGCTCTTCCCACAGGGTACATTGGGCCACTAACGAGAGCAGATGGGTGTTGCCACCATGCGCGTTGACGATGATGATCTTCTTGAACCCGTTGCGCCCAATCTCATCCAGCACGCCCTGGATCAGTTCCAGCAGCAAGACCGGTTTCAGGGTGATGGTGCCAGGGAAGCAACGCGCCTCGTAAATCTGGCCAAAGTAGAAGGGAGGGAAGACAACGGCGGGTTCCCTTTCGGCCGCCAGACAGGCAATCTGATGGCCGTTCAGGTAATCGGTGCCCAGGGGCAGGTGGTCGCCATGCTTCTCCACCACCCCCATGGCAAGCAGACATACACCCGTATCGCGTACGGCCTGTGCGAATTCCGCAGAAGTGAGATGTTCCCATCGCATGGTAGCTCTCCTGGAAGATAAGAAAGGCCCTCAAGGGAAGGGCTTATGGCACCACAGTAACCGTCCCCATGTCGCCGTCCGTAAAGGGGATCTTAACTACCAGCAACCCCTCGGCAAAACTCTCCCAGGGAGAAGTTGCCGGCACTGGTTGGCCGTTGACCCGGACCTGGGCAGGAGCTTTCTGAAGCGGGGCAAAGAGGATGGCAGCCGTCTCGCCCCGGTGATAGCGCACCCTTACCGTCACTGCCCCATCCTCCACTTCGGTTGCCAGGATTGGCATGGCCGCGCTGATGTGCAGGCGTTGCCCGTCCAGGGAAAGGATGCGGGTATGCACCTGCACTCCCTCTTCCCCCTGCAGCAATAACAGGTTATGGGCCAGGTAGCTGGGGGTCAGCCACCAGGTATAGGCCTCACCGCCGGCCACCACATCCCAGGCGTCGGGATACATGCCGCGGTAGGGGCCCGTGGCCGGCTGCATCTGCGCCGCAGCCAGGGTAATCCCCTCGGCCAGGTGGCGCCAATCGAGGAGGGGAGGCACGCCGGCGTCCTCCAGCTCGGCTGCCAGCCCCTGCAGGCCAATGGCATAGTCCAGGCCGTTCCACATCACCGGCCGGCCGAACCATGGGAACACATAATTCGACGCGCCGAAGACCGGGATGGTGGTATAGCGCATTACTGGCCGGTCGGGCGGGTTCCAGAGGTAGACGAAGGGCAGGCCGGCCAGGGCCCAGCGCTGCGCCAGCTCCAGATAGCGCACCTCCCCGGTCAGGCGGTAGCCTTCGAGGAAAGCCTGCGACACCCACGCCGAGGCCAGGAGGTCTGGCACGTGCAGCGAGAGCTCCCATGTCTGAGCTCCCTCGGGGCGCAAGGGCTGCCTTTCCAGGTAAGCCAGGGCCTTGAGCCCGGCTTCTACCAGGCGCGGGTGGCCGCTGATGCGGGCCACATAGAGGATGGGGAAGGCAAAGGTGGCGCTGTAGCCGTTAGAGGTGTCGCCAGCCAGGCCGAAACCGCGCGCCGGGCCACCGGCCGCGGGGACAAAGCCCCACGAGCCGTCGGGCCGCTGCCGGCCGGCCATGGCCAATGCCTCTTCCACGAACTGCCGCATGGCCATCGCTGGTTGCGCGGTGTGCAACAGGAGGGCCGGCCGGTAAAACCACTGATTAGGCTGGCCGCCCACGGGCGGGCTGGCCAGGCTGGCACGGACCATCTCGCGCCAGCCGCGCGCTGTCTTCTCAGCGACCTTCCCACCCAGGGAGCTGACCCACAAGTGGAGCGCGATGGCGGTATCGCTGCCGGGTCCCCAGGGGTCGTGCAGGGCATAGCGCCAACCCCTGGCACTCGCCACCCAGGTGACCGTCGTATAGTTGTCCAGACAGAGGCGTAATGCCTCCTGGGGCGTGCGGCCAAGCGATGGCAACTCGGGCAACACAGGCTGCGGCCTGGACGCCAGCCATACCTCCAATGGTGCCAAAGGGTCGCGGGCTGGCCCCGCAAAAAGGTCAGCAGTCAGGCGCAGCGCCTTACCGGCTGGCAGCTCATAGGGCTGTTCCAGGCGATCGCGATTTTCTGGCAACCCTGCCGTGGCTCCCGGCACGAAGAGGCGCATCAAATGGTTCGCCTGGTCCTCCCAGGTATTCGGCGAAGCGTAGAGCGCGGCCGGCCGGTCATGCTGACCGTCCCAGGCCTGCAACGGGTCCCACATCACCCCTGTAGTCATGCCTGCCTGGGTGACCGCCATCAACGGGATAGTGACCTTGTGGGGGTGAGGCACATAGCGCCGGTTGAGGGGCGGATCCACAAAGTCTGCCCCCGAGCTCTCTTCGACGCCCATCAGGAACTCCACCCCAGGGAACAGGCCGCTCTCCCGCTCAGCCCCAAATGACCCCTCCCCGGCCAGATATTCGGGCCCCGCCCAGCTCAGGAGCTGAACGGGATGGTCGGCGGAGAGTTCATATTTCAGCCGCAGCCATGGGGACCCTGGCACGGCCTGGAAAACCGCGCGCATCGTCCATAGCGTGTCGTCCTCGTCGGTATGGCGGGCCACAAAGGACACAGCGTGGCGGCCGGCCGTGCCCTCGTCCGCGTAGAGGAACGCCTCATGGTCCTGGCCCTGGCGATCGCGATAGGCGATGCGACCCAGACTGCGCAGGCGACCGGCCACCCGCCACTTCTGGCCATCGTGCCATTCCAGGGTGCCCACCCCGTAGCCGAAGGGTTGCCGTGTGAAGATCAGCCGCAAGGGCTGTTCGCCAACGGTCAGCCTGGCAGCAGGGGCCAGGTCTTCAACGACGACCGTGTTTTGGGCCAACAAATGGGCGCCCTGCCAGAGCCGGATGGGATACACCCCTGCCGGACCCTGCAAAGTCCAGGACACGGTGATCGGCCGACTGCTCTCCAGCAAGGCTATACGGGCCTCAGCCACAGTGGACACCGTGCTCAGGGCCACAGAGGCTTCCAGGCGCAGGGGAATATCCTGGGCCGGCAGGTCACCGGTATTGGCCACCGTGGCCTGTACGATGAACGGTTCACCAGCCCGCGCGATACCCAACGTAGGGCCAAAGCGCCCCACTGTCAGCCCGGCAGGGAGTGTTCCCAGCACGCGGATATAGGCGATGGAGATTTCGGCATCGGCCTGGGTGGAAGGGTCGAGCCGCAGCCGAGTGATCGGGCCCTGCCAGGCCGGGTGTCCTTTGAGGTCCAGGCGATAGGTATGCCACTGCCCATCGGCGGTGATGGTGAAGTGCTGGCTGGCCGCTTCGTTGAATGACTGCCCAGCACCCTCCCAGAACAGTTGCCCGTCGGCCCCCTTGCTCGAGCGCATGCGGATCTCGAGGTGCAGCGCTACGGCCGGGTCGAGCTTGATGGCAGGGCCAACCATGTAGGGATCGCCGCCGGTAGAGCGGGTGTGCAGGCCTTCGCCATCCAAGGTGAAGCGGGTCAGATCATGGGTTGGCTTCCATCCCAAGGCCGAGCGGGCGTGGGCAAAGTGCCATTCGGCGACGACTGCAGCCGTCAGGGCCTCCGTCTCAGGGGTGACGGGAACAGAACTCGCCTGGGGGGCCTGACAGCCTGCGCACAGAGCAACCCACAGGGCCAGGAAGAGAAACAAGATGGTGGATTTGTGATGCAAGATTGGCAAAACCTTACTGAGCTCAGTCCCGTGGTAGGCGACGCTGGAAGGCGAAGTTGATATACTTGACGCCCAGATAGGCCCGCTGAGGGTCATCGGGGTGTTGTCCCAGCGTGGCAGTGACTTTGCGGGTCTCTCCGAAGCGCCACACAGTCAGTGTCACCTCGTCGCCCGGTTGATAACGGCCCAATACAGTTGCCAGGTCATGCTCCTCGTCGAGGGCCGTGTCGTCCACGTGGGTAATCACGTCACGCGGGGTAAGGCCGGCCTTGGCCGCTGGCGAGTTCGGGACGACTTCCTGGATCCATGCGCCGCTCACCCCTGTCGTGTCAGGAAGGACGGGCAAGCGGAATTCAGGCACCGGGATCTCTGGCAGAGTGGGGGTTTCAGGCAGCAGCGGGGGTGCTTCAAGCTCCACGGGCTGCCTTGCAGCCTGTTGGCCGATGAAGTAGCCAGCCACACCTCCGACCAACGCACCCAGGCACAACCCCAGCAACAGGGCCACTACCCCTGTTACCACAGCGATAAGCACGGTCCGGTCCCTTTTCTCTTCCATGACCTTCACCTCCTGAGGCTGGTTCGTTGCGCGGCTCAGGCCTTCCAGCCTGATACTGGAGATCCCTGCCGGGCTGTCCAGCAATGCCATTTTACCACAATTGCGCGGCGAAGCCCCAATAGTGGCTCCGCGTATCCAGGGTTTAACGGCATGAACTTGTAAAAGGGGCCATTTCACCGTACGGCCCTTGTTGGGGTAGAATGCCAGTATCTGGCTTTTGCCGCCGCATGAGAGCAGAACCGATGCCAACATCCCCAGCCCTCAATATGCGTACGATCCTGCGGACCTGGTGGCCCCTGGCCGCCAGTTGGGTCCTCATGGGCGCGGAACTGCCGGCCCTCAGCGCGGTGCTTGCCCGCCTGCCCGCCCCAGAGGTGCACCTTGCAGCCTACGGAGGGGTAGTGTACTCTCTGGCGTTGATTATCGAGGCGCCGATTATCATGCTGCTGGCCGCTTCGACGGCTCTCAGTGAAGATTGGCATGCTTATGTAAAGATACGCCGCGTGATGATGGTAGCTGGGGCTGGGCTGACCGCCTTGCATCTGGTACTGGCATGCTCGCCACTCTACTATGTAGTGGTGAAGCAGGTGTTAGGAGTGCCAGCCGAGATTGTTGAGCCGGCCCGCCTGGGCCTGGTGATCATGACGCCCTGGACCTGGTCTATCGCCTATCGCCGCTTTAACCAAGGGGTACTGATCCGGTTTGGGCATGCGCGTGTGGTCGGCCTGGGAACGGTGGTCCGCTTGACCGTAGATGGGATGGTGCTGGCCGCTGGCTATCTGGCCGGCACCATCCCCGGCGTTGCCGTGGGCAGCGGCGCCGTCGCGGCTGGTGTGGTCAGCGAGGCACTCTATACCGGACTGCGGGTCAAGCCGGTGTTGCGCTATCAGCTCCGCCCAGCGGTAGCCAACGGGCCACCCCTGACATACCGCGCCTTTTTCGCCTTCTATATTCCCCTGGTATTAACCGCCTTCCTTTCCCTGGTAGCTCAACCGACTATCAGCGCGGCGTTGAGCCGCATGCCCGGTGCGCTGCCCTCTCTGGCCACCTGGCCGGTTCTCTCAGGCCTGATCTTCGTCCTGCGTGGCCTAGGCATCGCCTATAACGAGGTAGTGGTCGCGTTGCTGGATGAGCCGGTCGCGTCGCGTGCCCTGGCACGGTTTACCATCGCCCTGGCGACCCTGACTGCTCTCACCATGGCCGTGGTTGCTGGCACGCCGCTGGCGGGATTCTGGTTTGGAGTGGTGTCGGCGCTGCCTGCGCGGCTGGCCGAGCTGGCACAGGTGGGGTTGTGGCTGGCCCTGTCGCTTCCCTCCCTGAGCGTCCTGCAAAGCTGGTACCAGGGGTTGATCCTGCACAGCCGCCACACACGCGGGGTTTCCGAGGCAGTGGTGATCTATCTATTGAGCATGAGCGGGGTACTGTTTGCTGGAGTGGCCTGGGGTGGGATGCCTGGGCTATACGTAGCCGTGGCAGCAATGGTGCTGAGTAGCCTGGCACAGGTAGGATGGCTTTGGTATCGCAGCCGGCCCGCGTGGCAGGTGGTGCGGGCGCGTGATGCAGCCAGTCCCCTCTCTGGCTCCCCATCCCCCGTCGCCAGCTTTGATCCCCCGCGCGCTTCATGATATACTGGCTATATCATGGAAATCGAAGCGAAGTTCAACATCCCCGACCGACAGGTTTACCGCCAACTGGCGCGGCTGCGCCGGCTGGCCGGCTACACTCTGCTACCGGCTGGCTCGGAGAAGGTCCACGATCGCTATTTCGACACAGCCGATGGCCGGCTGCTGACTGCCGGGTATGCCTGTCGGCTGCGCAGCCAGGATGGCGCGGTGATCGCCACCCTGAAGGGGATGGGCACTGCCCGCTATGGGATCCATCGGCGGGAAGAGCATGAGGTGCTGCTGCCCGCCTGGGAACCCAACCCCCTGGCATGGCCTGATGGCCCAGCGCGCGCTCTGGCTCTGGAGCTGACCGCCGGTGCTGTTCTGCAGCCTCTCTTTGACCTCACACAGCGGCGTATCTACGCCGATGTGTGCGATGACACCCGTCTGGTGGCCAGACTGAGCCTCGACCAGGTAAGGGTGCATATCGGGAGCCCACCCCAGGTGTACTACGAGTTGGAGATCGAGTTGCAGGCCGATGGCGGCGAGGCAGACCTGGGGACGCTGGCCGCCGAGTTAACCACCACCTGGCATCTTAGCCCCGAGCCGCGCTCCAAGTTCGCGCGGGCGTTCGAGGCCTGGCAAGCGTACCAGCAGGAGATTGCCGGCCGGTTGTCGGCCGAGGAGCGTACGCTGTTAGAGCGCTATGCCCAGGGCCCAGACGCCAGCCTGGCCCGGCGGGCAGCGGCCGTGCTGAGTTGGGCCGATGGCCTTTCCTCGCGCGCGATCTCGGCCAGGGTGGGGCTTTCCAGCACCCAGGTGCGCCACTGGCTGCGCGCCTTCCGTAAGCAGCGCATGGCCATCTTCCCGGACGCGGGCTCTGCGCCTGAGCTGCAGCCCGCGGCCCCGTCCACCTCGGCGGTAGCCGAGCAGCCGGCCAGGAAACATCGCCTGCCTGGGGTGGCTGCGTTTTGCCGCATCCATGGGGTGGATATGGCTCACGCCCGCTTTGTGGCCGCTCAGGCCCGGGCGCTGTTCGATGCCCTGAAACCGGTGCACAAGATGCCCCGTAAGCGCCGGCGCCTGTTGAAGTGGGCATCCTTACTCAACACCGTAGGCCATTCCACCAGCCCCGAACGACCACACCGCGCTGGCCGCGACCTCATCCTGGCCCAACCCTTGCGGGGGGTCAGCACGACCGAGCGGTTGGCCCTGGCCTGCATCGTTGCCTTCAACCGCAATAAGGTGAGGCCTGAACGTGAGCCAACTATGGACGCCCTGGAGGAGAAACTGCGCAGCGATGTGCTGGCGCTGACCGCGCTGCTGCGCATGGCCGAAGCATTGGACTTCTCTCGCACGCAGGGCAGCCATGTCCAGGGGGTGGTGGAGCAAGACTCTGCCCGCGCCGAGGTGCTGGTGGCCGGGCCTGCGGCGCAGGTAGATGCACGGCAGGCCACGCAACGGGCGGATCTTTGGTATCGGCTGTTTCACCACGAGCTTACTTTTGTGGCGCCTGAGGCCGGGGCTCAGACGCCAGCCAGGCTCCCTCTGCGATCGGTTACAGAAGCCGTGCCCTCTGCGGAGGCAGTTGCGCTTGCCCCTGCCGCGTCTCCCATCGTGGCCGATGAGCCAATGTGGGAGGCGGGCCGCAAGGTGTTTTACCTGCATCTCGGCCGCATGTTGGCCAACGAGCCAGGTGCCCGCCTGGGTGAGAACGCTGAGGCCCTGCATGATATGCGGGTAGCCACCAGGCGGATGCGGGCGGCGCTGCGCCTTTTTTCCTCCTATTTCGCTCCCGAAGTCCTGCAGCCTTTCAACAAAGGGCTGCGCCAGACAGGGCGTACTCTGGGCGCAGTGCGCGATCTCGATGTGCTGTTGGAGAAAGCGCGCGCCTACCAGGCGAGCCTGCCGGCGGAGCAGGCTGCCTCCATGGAACCCCTGCTCTCCTACTGGCAGACCAGCCGCGACATGGCACGGCGGGAGATGCTCGATTACCTCGATAGCAAGGCTTACCGCCAGTTTGTGGCCGACTTCAAAGCGTTCCTTACCACACCTGGTGCTGGCGCGCTGGAGATCCCGGTTGGCGAACCTACCCCGCATCAGGTGCGCCATGTGGTGCCGGCGCTGATTCTCTCCCGTTACGCGGCTGTGCGCGCCTACGAACCGCTCATCCCTGGCGCCCCACTGCCCACCATGCACCGCTTGCGCATAGATTGCAAAGGGCTGCGCTATGCGCTGGAGTTCTTTCGCGATGTGCTGGGGCCTGAAACGCCGGAGTTGATCAAACAGGTGGTGGAGATGCAGGACTTGTTGGGCGAATTGCAGGACGCGCGCGTGGCCGAGGAGTTACTGATAGCTTTTCTGAAGGAGCAGCGCAGCCGGGCCGGCAAGAAACAGCGGCAGATGCAACTTGAGGGAGTGGAAAGTTATCTATCCACTTTACAGGCGCTCCAGCGCGAGCGCCTGGCGGCCTTCCCCGAACCGTGGGCGGCTTTGATCGGCGACGCATTTCGACAACGGCTATGCCGCGCCGTAGCAGTGCTGTGACCCCTGCCTCAACCGGTGGCCCCGTCCATGCTTGGTGAACTCGATCTGGATAAGAAACTCAAACGTAAGGAGTGGCAGCAACGGCGCGTAGTGCTGCAAGAGCGCTGCCGCGCGCTTTTGGCAGCCGCAGCCGAGGCGGGGATCCCGCTGATGATCGTGTTTGAAGGCTGGGACGCGGCTGACATTGGCAGCAGCATCACCCTGTTGAGCGAGTGTGCTGATCCGGCGCGCTGCAAAATCTGGCGCGTACGTGCCGCTCTACCCGCTGAGAGGAATTACCCCTGGATGTGGCGCTTCTGGTGCAAACTGCCCGGCCGCGGCGAGGTCGCCCTTTTCGACCGCAGTTGGTACCGTCGCGTCCTGGCTGAACGTCTGGAAGAACTTGTCCCAGAGCCCGAGCTTCCGCGAGCCTACCGGGACATCGTAGAGTTCGAGCAGATGCTGGCTGCCGACGGGTATCTCCTCCTCAAGTATTGGCTGCACATCAGCCGCGCAGAACGCAAGCGCCGGCTGTCTGCCCTGGCCGAGAGGCCAGCCGGCCGAAATCTGCCCTTCGAAGAGGATGTGTTGTCCTACGGCTACAGCGCCTATCTGCAGGCCGCGGAGGAGATGCTCCAACACACGGCGCATGAACAGGCTCCCTGGCACCTGGTGGAGGCCGACAACCGGCCCTATGCCTGGTGGCGGGTGTTGAGCACGGCGGCCGAGGTGCTGGCGCAGAGGCTGCCTCAGGCCAAAGGCGCTTACTCATAACCCACATCATGCCTGTACTATCCCAGATCAACCTCAACCGCACCCTGTCCGCGGCAGCATACACGGCCCAGCTCGGCCCTATCCGGGCCACCCTCAATCGGCTGTGCTCGCGGCTGGCCGAAGAAGGCCGGCCCCTGGTGATCGTCTTAGAAGGTTGGGATAGCACCCTCAGGGAGGAGTTGGTCAAATGCCTGGGTGAGCATCTCGACGCGTCCTGCTACACAGTGCATCGGATCGCCGATTTCACAGAGGAAGATGCCAGCCGTCACTACCTTTACCCCTTCTGGCGTCGCCTGCCTCCACGCGGCTACATCGCCGTCTTCGAGCAAAGCTGGTATCGCCGCGTGTTGGGCGAACGGGTGGCAGGCCTCTGGCCCGAGGAGGTATGGCGCCGGGCCTACCGCGAGATCAACCAGTTCGAACGTCAGCTTACCGATTTTGGTACCTTGGTCCTCAAGTTCTGGCTGTACGGGCCAGATCCCGAACCAGACCCCGCCGTGCGCGTTCTGAGGGAACTGGCAGCCGAAGAGATGTTGCTCAAGACCAGCACTCTGAACGCGCCCTGGGTGATCGTTGAGGGCCGCGACCTGAACTGGGCGCGACTCAAGGTCTTGCGCGCGGTGGCCGAGCTGTCAGGCCGCGCGGCAGAGGGAGGTCTGCCACCTTCTGCAACGACAGAGGAGGCCCCGGAAGAGGCAGCTCGCCGCAAGGCCAGAAAAAGACCTGGGAAGATGTAGGTTCGTAGGGGTGGACTTTTGCAACTTGAAGAGCGAAGCCCTGCGGGCTAAGAATCCAGCCCCGAAGGCCTCGGTCCCGAGGGGGGCTTTGCCCTCTTAGCCCGGTGAGTTATCACCGGGCAGCCTCCTTGGGATCAGCTCACCGCAAACGGGAGAAATACGGTTGTAGTAACCCCGCTCTCGGCAGCCCGTAGCGCGCCCTCTCTCGGCCCAAATAGCTCACCAGTGGTCACGTTCTGGACCCAGTACCAGTAGCGATGCCCTGAGAGAGCCTGAGAGTCTACAAAACGGTACACCACCACATCAGCGCCTGCCGGCACGCCCAGGATCGGCTCCGGACTGATGCGCCTGGCCTCAGTCAAGTCACCCTCGCTGCGCAGGACGTACCAGCCCAGCTCGGGCACAGCACCGCTCACGGCCCACTCCACCTCCAGACCACCCTGGCCTGGCTTCACATCCAGGTATTGCACATAGAGGGCTGTGGGCGCCACAAACCCGAAATCTGCCTGCGCCGCCTGCCCCTGGCCCACGGTCACAGTGCGGGTGGTCGGCGTTGTATTGATATAGCCATCTGGAGCGCGCACTTGCAGGATGTAGCTGCCTGCCTTCAGCTCTGTGAAGGCGTAAGCGCCGCTGTTGTCGGTGGTAGTCTGCGCCAGAGGGGCGCCTTGGGCCGAGCTCAGATAGACCGGCACACCCGGGAGGCCGGTGGTCTCGCCAGGCTGGCGCTGGCCATCTCCGTTCAGGTCCATCCACACTACCCCGGCCAGGGTCTCACGGCCGGGCAAGGTGCTCTGGGCTTGCAAAGCAGCCGCGTAGGCATCCACCTGGCCATGGCCGTAATAGATGTCCCAACCCGGGTCGCCCAGGTCCATAGCGCTTTGCATCAGGATGTCTGCCACCTCGCTGGCTGTGAGGGCAGGGTTGAGGGACCACAGCAGGGCTGCCACCCCCACCACCGCTGGCGTGGCCATCGAGGTACCGCTCAGGAACTGATAGGTAGAGCCTGTGCTGGCCTGCCAGTAAGTGCTGTATACCGTGCCGGCCGGGGCCGCGATGTCAATGAAGCTGCCATAGTTGGAGAGGGACCAACGCGTGTTTCCGTAAGCCGTCCCTGCTACCGCCACGACGCCCTCGTAAGCTGCAGGGTAAAACAACTGCTCGGCACCGTTGTTGCCCGCAGCCGCCACCACTAACACCCCCTTGCTCTGGGCATAACGCACTGCCTCCTGGACCGTGAGGGAGGAAGTGGTGGCGCCTAGGCTGAGGTTGATCGCCCGCACCCCCATGTCTGCCGCGTAGACGATCCCCTGGGCGATATCGGCCCAGGTGCCCCGGTTGTTGCTGTTCAGCACCTTTACCGGCAGCACCTTGACCCCTCCGGCAATGCCGGCAATGCCAATGCCGTTGTTGGTCGCGGCAGCCAGGATGCCTGTCACATGGGTGCCATGGCCCAGGTCATCGGCCGGCAGGTTATCGCCATTAACGAAATCCCAGCCGTCAACATCATCCACATAGCCGTTGCCATCGTCATCCAGGCCATTGCCTGCGATCTCGCGTGGATTCAGCCACAGGGTGCCCACCAGATCCGGATGGTTGAAGTCTACGCCGCTGTCTACCACCGCCACAACCACATTTCCAGACCCTCGCACCACATCCCAGGCCAGGTTGGCCCGGATCTGCTGCGGTGCATATACCTTGCCAGGGTCGTTGTAGTAGGGGTCGTTGGGCTCCCAGGTGCCCTCCATCACGCCATTGGGCTCAACAAAAACCACAGCCGGGTCTTCTTGGAGATCACTCAAGGCCATAGCCATGCGATGTGCAGGAACGCGCAGGAGGAACACCTGCATACCTGCCAACCGTGCTACCGGCCGCACACCCAGTACATCCGCTGCAATGCGCTGGGGGATCCTGGAATCCTCACGCAGGGCGACCAGGATCTCAGCCTCAGCGCTGGGTTGCGCGGCAGTATTGATGCCTTCCGCCGCCCACGCGGACACAGGCAATGCCAGTGCCAGCAACGCCACGATGAACAAAACATACAGCACCCGATATGCACTTCTCATAAATGCCCCCACTCTCCAGTTTGTGATGGTGCGCTCCTTGCCGAACCACCTTCATTATGCCTGGAGAGGGTGCAATTCTCAATAGGATAAAGGTCCTGACCAGAAAGAATATAATAAAAAGGCCCACGGTAGTTACCGTGGGCCTCAAGAGAGCCACCTATCAGAGATGAGTCAGACCTTAGCCCTGACGTTTCACGCCTGGGCGGGTCCGAGCGACCAACTCACACCATGCCCGGCCTCTGCGGCCTACGTCGCAGCAGAGCACCCAGCCGCGCCAGAAACTCCCGCGGGTCAAAGGGGAAAACGACATAGGCATCGGCCCCTGCCTGGAACACGCGCAACACATCATCACGCGCCGCACCACGCAGTACCAGCATAATCGGCAGCCGGCTCACATGCCGCGAGCGCATGCAGATCTCATACCCGGGGCCTTCTGGATCGCTGACGTCTAGCACAATCAGCCCATAGGATCCGTTGTCCAGGTTCAGAGGCTTCCGGGCATCTGCTTCCCGCAGCTCAACTTTCAGCCCCGCTTCTCTAAGGGGTGGCACCACATCCAGCTTCGCTAACTCGACGTTCTCCGAAATGCATAACACAGTGATCTGCTCAGCCGGCGCCTCGGGCCATGGCCTACGGCGTTCCTCACGTCGGGGCTCCGGCAGCACGGGAGCCATCTCCACCTGATCCTGATATGCCATACTGCACCTCTTTCGCTGAGCACCATGGGCTGATATGCTGTCAAGCCACCGGTTCGCCCATTGTGCCGGGAACGCCTAAAGCCCAAGAAAGCGGAGCCTCTGCCCGGATGCATGAGCCAGGCCGACACGCACGGCCCAAATCAGCATGCCCATATACAGGATGGTTCAAAAAATTGGTTGACACTTTCTGCCTCCCCGGGCCTTCAAAGTATAAACCAATTTCCTGGCGAATTGAACCATCCCCCATGTACTCACAATACTTGCGAGATTAGTATAGCGAGTAAGGGCGGGTTTCGTCAATGGGTCAAGCTTACGATTTGCTTACGAGTGACGAGGCCTGACAGCAGCTCAGGGGAGGGCCGGAGAAGAAACTGCCCCAGAACCAGAGCTGACCAACTCCGAAGCCTCAGCTCCGGCCATGAGGAGAGGCAGATGAGTACGCTCGACCGGGGCGATCTTCAGGTCGTAGTTGAGACCAGGAGGAGATGTATAGGATGTCGCCATCAAGTAGTAATCGCCGCTGGCTGGTGCCGTCCAGAGGATCAGCGATATACCGCTCCCCACAGGTTGATCATCGCTCTTGGCCACCAGGTTCCCCGCGGCATCCGCCAGAAGTAGCATCATGTTGCCCTTGTCGGTCAGGACATTGGCGCGGATGAGATAAGAGCGGCCAGCGACTGCGCCAAACACTACCCAATCCTGATCCCCTTCTGGATAGTAGCTATGGCGATGCTCCCTAACAGGCAGCGTCACACGTGTGGCCTGTCCAGGCCCATCGTCGGGCTCAAACTGGTCCCTGATCAGGATGGTCAGGGTGCTGGCTTCTCCGCGATTGTTGTCGGGGTTGGGGTCCAGCCAGGTGGTGCCGATCCACCCTGCTACACTCCAGGCCGAGGGCCCTAAGGGCAAGGTGGTAGGGATCAGGCCGCTGACCACCAGCCGGGCAACGTCGCCCACGCGCATGGGTGCCAGATCCCACACGTAAGGGAGGCCTGGCCGCAAGGTGGCTGCCACCCCGCTGTTCGAGAGGCGCAGATCCTGCAGCGGGAATGGCAGGGGCAGGGTCAGGGTGATGCCACCAGCAGAGCCGGGCCCGTTATTAAGGCACGCCAGGGTAAAGGTCACCATCTGGCCCGGCTGCACAGCAGAGGCAGGTTGTAAGGACTGCTTTAACGCCAGGTCCGCAGGGGCCAGGGAGAGGATCAGAGGCCCGGCGCGGTTGTCACTGTAGTCCGACTCTGGCCATGGGCTGCTGACCGTCAGTTCGACACTAAATGGGAGATCGGCGGCCGTCAGGTCCCACGCCACGCGGCCGGTGATCGTCACCTGGCCGCCGGCTCCAGGGCCCAACACGGCCAGATCCCAGGTGAAACGCGTGCCCGGGCGCAGGCTCAACATCGGATCGCTGCTGCTCCAGGCTGCCTCCTCCAGATGGGCAGGCAGGGTAGCCGTCAGGACCAGGTTACTGACACCTATCGGGCCACCATTGCTGTAGCTGAAAGTGTAGGTCACGGGGTCACCCAGGGAGAGCTGGCCCGCTGGCCCGCTCCCCACCACGCTGAGCTGAGCCTCTGATAGGAGAAGCGATGTGGCAGGGTCACCTAACAGGACGTAAGTGTCAAGCAGGTCGTGGAAACGGGGTGTGCCGTCGGGGAAGCGCCCGTTAATGAAGAGGTTGAGCTTGCCGGCGGTGGTTGCCGGGCCCAGGCGGCGCAGGCCCTGGTTAAAGACAGCTTCATAGAAACCCTGGTGCAGGTAGTCGTGCCCGCTGGCCACTCCTAACCCGGTGGGGGACCAACTGGCAACTGCACCCCGCCCCGACAGGCGCACCACATTCTCGCCCAGGCTGGGAAAGCGTGGGTTGTGATAGGATCCTTCCAGGCAGGTCATCGGCAGGACGACAGGATAACGGCCGCTGTTGGTGAGTTGTGCCAGGGAAGTGACCCCAAAAAGCAGCTCGCTGGCCCAGTTGCCGATGGAGCTGTGGCCCACGTAGTTGAACAGCAGGGCTCCCTGGTTGAAGGCGTCTAGCGTGGCCTGTTGAGCGCGCGCGGCGAAGCTCAGCGGATACTCGGCCGACCCCAGGTAGATCTTCTGCACCTGGAACTCGCCAGGCAGATAGCCGACCGCCAGATCGGAGAGTTGATGGAAATCCCCAGCCGAATCCGGGTTGTCGGCCACAAAAACCGCTCGTCTCTGCCAGGTGCCGGGGGTGGGACTCTCCTCATAGGTGATGATTTTATCCACCATGGCAGTAAGCTCAGCCTGGCTGTTGACCGGCAAGCGGCCCAGATGCAGGTCGGGCATCAGATCATCGCCGACGACGGCTACATAACGGTTGTCAGCTGCGGTCTCGCCCAGGATGGGGTCAGCGGCCGCCAGGAAGGGTGGGACGAAGGTAGGAACGTTGCGTCCCTCGTAGTTGAGGAAGTCATAAGTGCCATCGCCAACCAGCAGCACATAGGACGGTGCCGGAGTTGGCCAGTGGAAGTAAGCGTAGCTGATGAACGCGCGGATAGCATGGGGGCTCAGCAAGCCGGCATTGAACTCATCGTAGATGTCCTGCACATCCACCACCTGTACTCGCAAGCCCTGCTGGCGGCGGAACTGGGCCAACCTTCCGATCCCTTCCCGGAAGTCAGCATGGGTGATGATAAGGTAGTCAGCGCCCGTGGCTGGGCCGTGCAGGTCAGAGGGCGAATCCACCGCCACCATTAGCGGAGCCCATATCCCGGGGCCGGCCACAGCATAGTATGCACCCCCAACCGGCACCTGATCGTGCATCCGTAACACATAGCCATCTGCTTCAGGTCGTACAGCCACCCCTTCCAGGCGCACTGGTGCCCGGGGATCTGTAATGTCGTATACCAGGAGCTCAGCATCTGACCAGCCTGCTATCTCGAACTCGCCCGGCCCGGATGGCGGTGTGAAGGGCAGACGGTCGCCCACCGCCTGATAGGCCCGAGCATAGGTCAGGTCGAAGAAATTCAACCATGATACTTCCCAGGGTTGGTTGCTGACATCCTTGGCACCGGTATCACCTGGCGCGTAAAGGGTCAGGGCGTTAGCGCCGGCGTGCAACAGCGACTGGTCAAAGCTCAGAGAGGAGCGATAGGCCACGGCTCCGTCCCAATACAGGTCCCCTACAGCCGTGTCGTTGACGTAGACGCGCCAGTGGTGGTCTGGATTGACGCGCGCGTCGCTGGATGCGCCCCAGGCTTCCAGCACAAGGGTGGCACTTCCTGCAAGCAATGGATGCTCAACGGTGAACGGCACGGTCAGGGTCACCACCGAGCCGCGGCTGAGCACGTATGTCTGTCCCCAATACCAGTGGTCTACGTCGGAAGCCATCGGCATGCTGCTGCGGTAGAAAACGTTCTCTTCATAGTGCTGGGTCCATAGAAAGCCAGGGGCAGGAGTTGCCCCTTGGGGCGCCGCGCTGCGCCGGCTCATGCGCCGGCCCGGCCCATCGCCGATCACCAGCCAGTAGTTGTTCCTGTCGGTGAAGAAGCTCTCCACTTTTTCGGCATAGAAGCGGACCACATCAGCCGGGTCGAAGCGGCCGTCCTCCTCGCCTACTACTTCGATGGCCAGCTCATCAGGGCCGTGATAGACGCGCAGATGGCGGGGGTCGAGGGTCGCCACAGGCAACCCGGCCCCTGTCAGATCGGCATAGGTGAGCTGGTAGATGCCAGCCTGGCGCGTGGTGATCCGATAGCGGGGCTGCTCAAAGGGAAGGGTGGCCGGCGGGGCTGCAGGCGCAGGTGGGTTAGCCCGCCACATCTCCACCTGTTGAGGGTTGACCACCGCCGCGGCCACCAGGGCACTGAACCCACCTGGGTCCTCAAAGGTGGGCTGGGGGGCCAGAATTTTGCCTTCTGAGAAGATAACATGCACTCGCATGCGCTGCACATGGCGCAGATGACCTGTGGCCGAGATATACTGTAGGGGATAGAGGGTCAGGCGCGCCAACCGATGATCGCGCATATAGCCGGCCTCTTCCAAAACAGCCAGGGTTTCGGGCACGGCACCGCTCGCCAGGTATGAGCGCTCATCGCGCACGAATACCTCGCGCACGCCGGTGGCCAGGGCAGGATCATCGGTAGACGGGTCGGCCACCAGGGCAGGGGCCGGGTAGACAGGCCAGGACAGATGAGTATGCTGTTCGGCCAGCACCTCAATATCGAGAGAGAGCTTCGCAGCAGGGGGGACAGCGATCAGCACGCTGCGCTGAGGCAGGGCCGGTTGGCCTGGCAGCCCCACCGAGATGTAGCCAGGGATACTCAGCTGCACATAGCTCTGACCATCGGCCCCGGTTAAAGTTATACTCTGATAATTGGGCACCAGCACTTCCAGGGTCACGCCATCTGAATCGGCAGCCAGCAACCTGACCCCCGCCTCGGGTTGCGATCCGGCGACAGAAACCGTGGACAGGACAAGCATAAGGACGGCTGCTGCCAGGCAACCTATGGACAAGGGTCGCCTGGCCCAGGTATAGAGCCGCACCAGGAACCACTTCGAGTGATTGGACACAGGCATTTATCTACCATCCTCAGAATGGCTCGGGGTCTGACCGCACTGTGTTCCCCGTGCCAAGCAAGCTGGAAGCTCGCTTTACCTGTTGAGACGTAAAAGACATGCAGACGTCACGGCCGCCAGGTAGATTGTTTCACGAACCCGGGGGGCTGAAGGATATGACCCTCATCATGGACGTCTATCATACCCCGATGTTATGATGGGGTCTAGTTTGCGTCCGAAGTATTTACCTGACAACTGTGGCGTGAGGATCAGTCATCGCGCGCCTGGAGTAGCTCGCGCGATAAGCTGTGTTTTTTCAGAGCAATAGTCCTGGCTTACAAAGCTCAATGGAGTGACGAGCCACCAGATCATATAACCCAAAGGAGGTCGAGAATCAATGAAGCGTCTGAACCCCGTACCTAGCGACATTGAGATTGCTCAGGCCGCCGAACTCATCCCCATCGTGGAAATTGCCCAGAAAGCTGGCCTTGCCGAGGATGACCTGGACCTCTACGGCAAGTGGAAGGCCAAGGTGCATCTGGATGTGCTTCAGCGGCTGAAAGACAGGCCAAATGGCAAGTATGTAGATGTAACAGCTATCACCCCCACGCCGCTGGGGGAGGGCAAAACGGTCACCACTATCGGCGTCAGCCAGGCATTGGGTTATATTGGCAAGAGGGTCTTCACCTGCATCCGCCAGCCGTCTATGGGGCCCACCTTCGGTATCAAGGGGGGTGCGGCCGGCGGTGGATACTCTCAGGTGGTGCCGATGGAGGACTTCAACCTTCACCTCACTGGTGACATCCATGCCGTGGGCGTGGCCCACAACCTGCTGGCGGCCGCTATTGACGCTCGTATCCTGCACGAGAGAGAACTTACCGACGAGCAGTTGGCCCGCTTCTGCCCGGAGATCCCCCGTCTGAATATCGACCCCAAATCCATCCTCTGGAACCGGGTGGTGGACGTCAACGACCGGGCGCTGCGCAACGTCGTCATCGGCCTGCAGGCCGGCCAGGCTGATAAGCCGCTGCCCAATGGGAACACGCTGCGGGAGGTAGTAGAGCAACTCCCCCACGGCACTGATGGTGTCCCGCGCGTCACGGGCTATGACATCACCGTCGCCTCCGAGATCATGGCTATCCTGGCGCTGGTAGATGGATATAAAGGGCTGGCCGACCTGCGGGAGCGGCTGGCGCGTATCGTCTGGGGCTTCTCCAGAGACGGAAGGCCGCTGACAGCCGAGGACCTGAAAGTCGCCGGCGCGATGACCGTGCTGATGAAAGACGCCCTGATGCCCAACCTGATGCAGACCCTGGAGGGCACCCCTGTCTTTGTCCATGCCGGACCCTTCGCCAACATTGCGCATGGCAACTCTTCCATCATCGCTGACCAGATTGCCCTCAAACTGATGGGGCCCGATGGCTACGTGGTCACCGAATCCGGCTTCGGCGCCGACTGCGGCACAGAGAAGTTCTTCAATATCAAGTGTCGCTACTCGGGCCTCATCCCCAACTGCGTCATCCTGGTCTGTTCGATACGGGCGCTGAAGATGCACGGCGGCGGGCCTGAGGTCATCCCCGGGAGACCCCTGGATCCGGCCTACACCCAGGAGGACGTGGAACTTCTCAAGAAGGGCCTGCCCAACCTGATCCAGCACGTGGAGAACGTCCAGAAGTTCGGCGTGCCAGTGGTTGTCGCCATCAACCGCTTCAACACAGATACGGAGCGGGAGATTGGCGTTATCAAGGAAGCGGCGATGAAGGCCGGTGCCTTTGACTGCTTGGTCAGCGAGGTGTGGGCCAAGGGCGGCGAGGGTGGCGCCGCGCTGGCCGAAGCAGTGGTCAAGGCCTGCGAGCTCCCCAGCCAGTTCCGCTTCCTCTACCCGCTGGACATCCCCATCAAGGAGAAGATCGAGACTATCGCCCGCGAAATCTACCGCGCTGATGGCGTGGACTACATGCCGGAGGCGGAGCAAAAAATCGAGCTCTACACCGCTATGGGCTACGACAAACTGCCGGTCAACATGGCCAAGACCCACCTTTCCTTCACCCATGATCCGAAGATGAAGGGCGCGCCGCGCGGGTGGCGGCTGCCTATCCGCGACATCCGTGCCAGCGTCGGGGCGGGCTTCCTCTACCCGCTCTGCGGCGCCATGCGCACGATGCCCGGGTTGCCCAGCCGGCCGGCCTTCGTGGATGTAGA
>DAOTZS010000059.1:0-3542 GCA_034434335.1 Anaerolineae bacterium | reverse complement strand
GCTCATCTGGCTCAGACGTGGGCGCGCCGAGCCGCGGCTGGCATCACCCCACCATGACCCCGACGCCTACCAGGTTGAGATGGAACCTGCCCCCCCGCTCGTCAATGCCCTCTTGACGCTGGTGGGCAGGTTGGAAGCTGCCCTATTGCGTCACCTCTCTCTTCCGGTGGGCACTTCGATCATAGCCATCGCCGAGAAGGCCGGACCATGCCCGGCGCTGGACGACTGAAGTCGTCACTACGAAGGCCTTCGCGCTTTACAGAGGCAAGTGCTACCAATCCAGCGCCAGCAGTGCGGCCAGGTCAGCAGCGGTATAAGTGCCTCGCACGCGCACGCGCTTTAGTTCAAAGATACCTGCCAGGGTATGAGTGGCACCCTGGTGGGTGGTCAGCCCACCCCAGTAACCCGCCGACCGGTAGACTGCGATCACCTGCTGGTCGTAACTCCCAGATGGATAAGCGATCCAGCGCGGGTGGTAGCCCAGATGCTCCTGAATGGCTTCCATTCCACCCAAAGCCTGCCACACCAGGTAATCCACCGGTTTGCCGGCCAGGTCGGGGTGATCTCGGCTGTGGGAGCCAAAACGCTGGCCCGCGGCTGCCATCTCCTCGATCTGCGCCCAGGTCATGTACTCTGGCCGGCCCTGGTTCACAAAGTCGGTGATAATCGAGAAGTGGCCAACCATCCCATACTTTTGCAACAGCGGGAAAACATTACGGTAGTGGTCTTCATAACCGTCGTCGAAGGTCAGGATGACCGGTTTTTCCGGCAGTGGCCGCCCCTGCGCCAGAGCATAGAGCAGATCATCCAGGGTGATGGTCTGATAGCCGGCTTCGAGCAGGTATTGAAGGTGGCTCTCAAAGCGTTGCGGCGAGACCGAGAGGTCCAGGCGGTAGACATCAGCGTCGGGAGGGGGCTCTGAGACATAGTGGTACATCAGGATTGGTACGCGCAGCACGCGCTCTACGCCATCAGGGGTGGGACCCGGTTCCACGGCCAGCTCGGAGTGTGAGGCAGGGGTCGGCACAGGCGGGGTGGAGAGCTCGTGGGAAGGTGTTGCCGTCCATGGCACAGCCGTGGTTGGCCGGCTCGCAGGTGTGGGGGTGCTCTCCGCCGGGGAGCAGGGCATGGTTGCCGAGAGGGGGCTGCCTGGCTGCTCGGTGCCCGGAGCTGGCAGGCCAGGCGGTGTCGCTGTCGAGGTGGCAGGTGGCAAACCCGGAGATGGTGCCGGCGAGGGTTCTATGACAGGCGTTGATAGTGGGAAGGGCGACATAAGCGAAGGCTCAACACCCTCAGGAGAGCGCGTGGCCGGCTCTGACATCATACAGCTCGCCACAACCGCGATCAGAATCAGTGCCCTGGCGATTTTGTTCAAAGTCGCTATCACCCCATGTCCTCCGTGCATTTGGCAACCCTTGGAGCGTGTCTGAGAATTCGTTCGTAGTCAGGCACGGCGCAAAGCGGAGTGCCGTCTAGATGCCACTTTACAGTACTTGCGGGCTGCCAGGAGGCATTTTGAGCCATTCAGACGCCACTCCGCTCGTACGGGCAGAGCAACGCTCTGCCCCTACGCCGTGGCTTACTACGAGCGTTTTAGACATACTCTTACCGCACTCCCTTTGGCTGGGCTATGCCGGCAAGGTGTTACGATAGATCCAGGCCAGGGTGTGCAAAACCTGGGCCGCTACCAGCGCCCAGCCAGCACCTCGCAGAGCCGCACGCTCTGGCAGGAGCCTGGGCAGAGTATAGGCCAGCAGCAGAGCTGCCGGCACCGCAGCCGGCGCGAAGAGGTCCCAATCGCGCTGGCCGCCATAATCAGGGTTCCAGGTCAGGGTGAGCAGGAGATAACATCCCGCCATAGCCAGCAGAAAACGAAACAGGGGATCATGCCGGGGCAAACGCCCCCAGCTCAGGAGCGCTCCCAGCAGCAGCGCCGGCCACACCACCGGCGCCACCAGAAGCTGCTGGTTCAGCACATCCACCAGATGCCCCAGGGAAAACATGGTATAGCGCTCGAAACGGGTAGTCGTCTCGAACAAAGGCACAAACCAGCGCCGATCTCCGCCCCCAGGGAAATCCACCCCCAACAGCGCATCCAACCCATGCCCGCCGGCCGTCATCAGCGCCAGCACAGCCACAAACACCAGTGTATATGGCACTGCTATCTCGGCCAGCCGGCGCCAGAAAGCCGAGGAGGCATTGGAGCTGGCGCCCCTTTCCTGTCGCCAGCCAATCCACCCTGCGTAGAGCAGGCTGGGGACCAGGATAAGGGTCGAAGGGTGGAAGGCATGGGTCAGGGCCAGCGCCAACGCCGGCCAGCGCAATGCCATTTTCCCCTGCAGGGTGCGCATGGCCAGCCAGGCATAGGCCAACACCCCAACCGTCATCAGGCTGTAATTCTCGATATAGCCGAAGAAAAGCTGGATGGTGCCCAGGCTGAGCACCAGCCCCAGCAGCAACCCCCGTTCCAGGCGGTCTCGCCCCAGCCATCCTGCCAGCCCCCACAGGGTCCTGACAAAGACCACCCCTGCCGCGGTGCTCAGGATCCAGTACACAGGCCGGGGGTCGGCCCACCCGAAGGCGCGGTTCCCCAAGGCCCAGGCCTTAGCATGAACAAAGACGTCCAAAGGCGCCTGCCAGACATAAGTGAGCCGGAAATCGGGGTGAGGGATGGCCTCCACCAGCAGCCTGGCATCTCCCCAGCGCAGATGGCGGATGCGCAAGAAGTAGAAGGGGATGGCCGAAGCCAGGGCCAGGCCCCAGCCGATGAGAGGGGAAGCGGCAGAGGGGCAGCGCAGGAGGCCTGTCGGCAGCCGGTCTCCGCCTAACACCGCGGCCAGGGCGAGCAGGCTCAGCGCCCACCGCCAACCGGCCGGCAGGTAAGTGATCGGCCACAGCCCCCAGGCCATACTCTCTGTAAACCAGGGTGTGGCCAGATGCAGCGCGATGAGGGCCAGGGCCAGCCCGCGCAGGGCCCAGAGCAGCGCCCAAGAGGTTGGATCACGATGTTCTTCCATGGCTATCTCTTTGTAACTATTCAGCGGCGACTGGAAGGGCCACGCCGAGGGCTCGCCCGAGGCGTCACCCTTTTGAGGCCTGCGGCCAGTGGTCGGCCTTCGCCGACCTCTCTCATGATACATACATGACAGGAGTTGCGCAGTTGTACTACGCTCTGCCCCCGCCCCCAATCGGGGGCGGGGGAATCCTTTGAAAAGGGTATTCTGGGCGATGAAGCGGGATGGTTCAGTTTGCCGGGAAAATTGGTTTACACTTTTTGCGGTCATTAGAATTGCCTCCCAGGGCCCTCACCCCACCCTCTGCTCCCTCCCCTCTCCCGTTCGCCTTCGGCGGCGGGAGAAGGGAGGGAGTAGCAAAAAGGGGTTTTGTGGTGGCGGCCGAAGGCCGCCACCACAAAACCCCCCTCTTCAATCCCCCCTCTCCCCTGGCCGCAGGCCAGGGGAGAGAGGGGACAAAGGGGGGTGAGGGGCTGTGAAGGCCCGAGGGGGCAGAAAGTGTTAACCAATTTTGAACCATCCCGGCGA
>DAOTZS010000058.1:0-8528 GCA_034434335.1 Anaerolineae bacterium | reverse complement strand
CCTGTCGGGTAGTTGAGGCGCATCACCCCGGCCAGGTCGGCCGCCGCGTAGGCGCAGTAGTGGCAGCAGAAGGCCAGAATTCGGGGTTCAAAGGCCTCTTCCATAATCGCCTCCCGTTCATAAGACCATATCGGAAGGACGCGGACAAACGCAGATGGAGACAGATTTGTAACTATTCAGGCCGATTGAAATCGCCCTCCCTGGGCACGTGCCAGGTGGGGCGATCCGGCGGATCGCCCCTACGCCGACACCCTTCATGTATGCATCACCCCAAAAGGGTGACTTCCAATCACTGCCTGAATAGTTACGTTCTGGTTTCCCCACCGATTTACCAAAAGGAGGTGTCTCTATGCGTCACAAGAAGCTTTGGGTCTCGCTCGTTCTGTTGATCGCCCTGGCCATCATCCTGGCAGCCTGCGCACCTGTGCCGGCCCCGCAGGTCCAACCCACCCAACCTGCGCCGGCCCCGGCCGAAGTGACCCCGGTTGCCGAGAAGAAACTCAAGGCCTGCTTTATCTACGTAGGCCCCATTGGTGACATTGGGTGGACCCATGCCCACGATCAGGCGCGCCAGATCGTGGAGAAGGAGTTTCCCTGGCTGGAGACCGCCTACGCCGAGTCAGTGCCAGAGGCTGATGTGGAGCGGTTCCTGGACCGCTTCATAGTGGAGGAGAAGTGCGACATCGTCTTCACCACCAGTTTCGGCTTTATGGACGGCACCCTGGCGGCGGCCCAGAAGTACCCCGATAAAGTCTTCTTCCACTGCTCCGGCTACAAGCGGGCCCCCAACATGGGCACCTACATGGCCGATTTCTACCAGGTATATTACCTCAATGGCCTGATGGCCGGCGCGCTGACCAAGAGCGGCAAGGTCGGTTATGTGGCCGCCCACGCGATCCCCGAAGTTATTCGCCACATGAACGCTTTCACCCGTGGCGTGCGAGAGGTGAACCCCAATGCCACGGTGGATGTCCGCTGGATCTTCTCCTGGTACGATCCTGCCAAGGCTCGCCAGGCCGCCGAGGCGCTCATCTCTGAGGGCGTGGACGTCCTGGCCTTCACCGAGGACTCCCCCACTGTGGTCCAGGTCGCCGAAGAGTACACCAACAAGGGACAGCCGGTTTACTCCTTCAGCCACTACAGCCCGATGGCCCAGTTCGGCCCCAACTCCCTCGTCAGCGGCCAGTTGGTCCACTGGGAGCGCATCTACGAGGATATCGTGACAAAGGTCTATCTGGGACTCTACACCAACCAGAACCTGGAGAATGTGGATTACTGGTATCTGCTGGGGGATAAAGGTGTAGAGATGGGTGGCAATTTCGGCGTGCCAATCAACCCCAAGTTTGAGGAACCCCTCAAGGCCGTGAAGGTCACCGATCCGCTGTTGGGCGAGCTGAGCGTCTACGACCTGGTCTTCAAGCGGATGGAACAGATGACGGACCCAGCCGTCCTCTTCGATCCCTTCACGGGCCCCATTAAGGACCAGACCGGCCAGGAACGGGTGAAAGCAGGCCAGCGCCTCAGCCTTGCTGAACTGACCAGCATGAACTGGCTCATAGAAGGCAACATCGGCCAGCTCCCGTAACAGAAAACGTGATGCGGATGTGCCAGGCACCTGAGGTGCCTGGCACATCCGTGTTTACCACGCATACCCCGGAGGTTTCTTCGGAGGTCTTCCCGTGCCTGATCCCGCTCTGGCAGTGGAGATGCGCGGCATCGTCAAGCGCTTCCCGGGCGTCCTGGCCAATGACCACGTGGACCTGGCCGTACGCTCCGGGGAGGTCCATGCCCTCCTGGGTGAGAATGGTGCCGGCAAAACCACCCTGATGAACATCCTCTACGGCATCTATCACCCCGACGAGGGAGAAATCTACCTCAAGGGCAAACGGGTCCATATCCGTTCCCCGCGCGATGCCATCAGCCTGGGCATCGGGATGGTCCACCAGCAGTTCCGTCTGGTCCTTTCCCACACGGTGGCAGAGAATGTAGTGCTGGGCCTGCCCCGACCATTTCTCTTCCCCGACCGGCCGGCCCGCCAGAAACTACGCGAGTTTGCCCAAAGATATGGCCTGGCCGTAGACCCAGACGCGCGCCTCTGGCAGCTTTCCGCCGGTGAGCAACAGCGGGTGGAAATCATCAAGGCCCTCTATCGGGGCGCCGATATCCTCATCCTGGATGAACCAACCTCCATGCTCACCCCGCAGGAGATTGGCGAACTGATGAGCACTGTGCGCCGGATGGCCGCCGAGGGGAAGACCGTTATCTTCATCACCCACAAGCTGAACGAGGTCTTCGCTGCCAGTGACCGGGTGACGGTACTGCGGCAGGGAAAAGTCGTCACTACCCTGGACACTTCCCAGACCGACAAGCTGGAGCTGGCCCGCCTGATGGTGGGGCGCGAAGTGCTCTTCCGGCTGGTGAAAAGGCCGGTGCAACCTGGCCCAAAGGTGCTGGAAGTGAGCGACCTGGATGTCCTGGGTGATCGAGGACTCATGGCCGTGAAGGGTGCCTCCTTCCACATTGCCGCAGGGGAGATCCTGGGGATTGCCGGAGTGGCAGGGAATGGGCAGCGGGAGCTGGTGGAGGCATTGGCCGGGCTGCGACCTGTGGCCAGAGGTCGAGTGCTTCTAGAGGGAGAGGACGTGACCAACCAGTCCCCTCGCCTCCTGGCCGGACGCGGCGTCTGCTATGTACCTGCCGAACGGGTGGTAGGCACCGTGCCCAACTTGAGCGTCGCCGAGAACTTCATCCTCAAAGCCTACGACCAGGCGCCCTTCTGCCGGAGGCTTTTCCTGGACCGTGCCGCGGTTGAGGCCCATGCCGATCGGTTGATCGCCGAGTACGGCGTGGCTACCCCCAGCCCAGAAACACCCCTTAAGTTGCTCTCCGGTGGCAATATCCAGCGGGCCATCCTGGCACGTGAGACGTCCGGCGCGCCTCGCCTGCTCATCGCCGCCCACCCTACCAGCGGCCTGGATGTCGGCGCGACGGAGTACATCCGCCAGACTCTGCTGGCTCAACGCGAACAGGGGACAGCCATCCTGCTGGTTTCGGAAGATCTGGAAGAGATTCTGCAACTGAGCGACCGCATTGCAGTGATGTACGGGGGTCAAATCATGGGCATCCTGCCAGCCGAGCGCGCCGACCTGGAGGTCATCGGTATGATGATGGCTGGCATCCATCGGGAGGGATCATGAACGGCCTGCTGCGCATCCGGTTGGAGAAACGGCTGGATACCCCGCGCTGGCTGGGCGTGGCGACGCCCAGCCTCTCCGTCCTGGCCGCGCTGGCCGTCATCGCCGGGGTCTTCTGGTTGTTGGGCGTGAACCCCTTCCTGGCATACTACCGTATCTTCACCGGTGCCTTCGGAAGCCTGTACGGGCTTTCGGAGACCGTCACCAAGGCCATCCCGCTGCTCCTCTGCGGGACGGGACTGGCAGTGACTTTCCGCGCCCGCATCTATAACATCGGCGCGGAGGGGCAACTGTTGGTGGGTGCCATCTGTGGGACCGGCGTGGCCCTCTTCGTACCGGGTATCCCGGACCCGCTGCGCCTCCCGGCGATGTTCCTGGCCGGCGCGCTGGGTGGCGCGCTCTGGGCCCTGGTCCCGGCCATCCTGAAGGCCCGCCTGCGCATTGATGAGGTACTGACCAGCCTGATGACCGTCTACATCGCCAGTGAACTGGTCAACTACCTGGTGTATGGCCCGTGGAAGGGACTGCGCGAGTCGGGCTTCCCATATTCGGACAAGTTCCCCCTCTCAGCGCAACTCCCCCGGCTGGGCGTAACCCGCATTCACTACCCTACGCTCATCCTGGCCATCGTGGCCGCTGTGCTGGCCTACCTGCTCGTACAGCGTACGCGCTGGGGCTTTGAGATCCGGGTGACGGGTGAGAACCCCCAGGCAGCGCGCTATGCGGGGATGAACTATCTCCGGACGGTCCTGATGGTGCTGGCGATCAGCGGCGCGCTGGCTGGTGTCGCAGGAGTCGGGGAGGTGGCAGGCATTCACTACCGGTTGCGTTATCCATCGGGCATCTCTCCTGGCTATGGCTTCACTGCCATCATCGTCGCCTGGTTAGCCCGGCTCAATCCTCTGGCGGTCTTGCTGACCGGCTTCCTTATCAGCGGGCTGCTTGTCGGCGGAGACGCCATTCAGTTGGCGCTAAACCTTCCGGCGGCGACCGTCAATCTCTTCAACGGCGTTATCCTGCTCTTCGTGCTGGGGGGCGATCTCTTCACCCGCTACCGGGTCCGCGTGGAATTCCCTGGCCGGGCCATGCGCCGTTCGGCCCAGCCGGAAAGGGAGGCCACTATATGACTATCTGGGCTTACATTCTTTCCGCACTACAAGCTGCCATCCCTGCCGGCACACCGTTGCTCTATGGTACCCTGGGCGAGGTAAGCGCCGAGCGCTCCGGCGTGGTCAACCTGGGGATGGAGGGCATGATGATCATGGGGGCTGTCGTTGCCTTCGGCGTCACGCAGACCACAGGGAATGTCTGGCTGGCCCTGGCTGCGGCGGCGCTGGTGGGCGCGCTGCTGGCCCTGATCCATGCCTTTGCCAGCATCAGCCTGCGCGTCAATCAGGTCGTCGCGGGGCTGGCGCTGACCATGGTTGGGACAGGGATCAGTGGCATCATGGGCAAGAAGTTCATCGGGATGCCCCCGCGCGTCCAGTTGAAGCCGGTTCCCATCCCCCTTCTGAGCGACCTCCCGGTTTTGGGTCCTCTCCTCTTCCAGCATGATATTCTGGTCTACATTGCTTTGCTGCTGGTTCCTGCCCTCTGGTTCATGTTCTACAAAACGCGCTGGGGGATTTCCCTGCGCTCGGTGGGGGAAGACCCTGCCACAGCCGACGCCATGGGCGTCAACGTCTTCCGCGTCCGTTACCTGGCTGTTCTCTTTGGTGGGGTGATGGCTGGTATCGGTGGAGCCTACCTGCCCATTGTCTATACGCCGGCGTGGATTGAGGGGATGACGGCTGGCGCGGGCTGGATCGTCATTGCCCTGACCAGTTTCGCGATGTGGGACCCCCTGCGGGCGCTCTTGGGGGCATACCTTTTCGGTGGGGTACGCATTCTTCAGTACCGGCTGCAGGGCCAGGGTGTCTCGCCGCCTTTGCTGAACATGCTCCCCTTCATCTTTACCATCCTGGTGCTCCTGTTCAGCGCGGGGGAGACAATGCGGAAGCGGCTGGGCGCGCCGGCGGCCCTGATGCAGCCGTATGCGCGCGAGGAGAGATAGAGCCAGGTTTGCCTTTTCAATACTTCGCCTGTGGCCTCTGGTCCGTCCCTGACCTGCCCTCCTCAAGAGAACCTCTTTGCCAGAGGGCCGACGGCCGTTCATAGACAACCCCACGCCGCGCATCCAGGACAATTGGCATGCCGTCCTCCAACCTCTCCAGCCCTTCCTGCACCCCTACCACGGCCGGCAACCCCATCTCCAGGGCCAGCAGCCGACAATGCGCGTCGGGGCTGCCGGCTTCAGAAACCAGCCCGGCTGCCCGGCGCAGCACGGGCACGAAAGTGCGGTCCGTGTAGGGGGTCACCACAATCTCATCCGGCTCCACCCGCACATCCTCTCCCAGAGGGGGCACGAGGCGCCGCACACGGCCGATTACCCTGCGCTCGCCAACGCCGATCCCGCGCGCCAGCACGCGCTCGATCAGGTGAACCTTCATCAGGTTCGTAGCACCCACCCCGCTCTCCACCGAGCCGGCAGTCACCACCAACACGTCGCCCTCCCCGACATAGCCAGCCCGCTGGGCCGCCTCTACTGCCGCAGCGATCACCTCATCGGTGGTAGCAGCGCGCGGTGACAACAGCGGGTAGACGCCCCAGAACAGCATCAGCTCACGCTGCACAAAGGGGCTGGGGGTGACAGCCACGATCGGACAGGGAGGGCGGAAACGGGAGATAACCCGGGCTGTATGACCGGAATTGGTGGGCGCCACGATGGCCGCCGCGTTGAGGTCTATGGCGGTCTCCACCGAAGCATGGGCCACGGCCTCGGCAAAAGTGCGCCCTGGCAGCGCCGCGATCTGTCCACAGCGCGTCGCGAGCAGGGTCTGCTCGGCCGCCCGGGCAATGCGCACCATCGTCTCCACGGATTCCAGTGGATACCTGCCCACGGCCGTCTCCCCGGAGAGCATAATGGCGTCCGAGCCATCCAGGATGGCATTCGCCACATCGCTCGCCTCGGCGCGCGTGGGCCGTGGGTTGCGGATCATGGAATCGAGCATCTGCGTGGCGGTGATCACCGGCCGGCCGGCCTGATTGCACTTCTGGATGATCATCTTCTGGGTCATGGGCACAGCTTCCGGCGAGGTCTCGATGCCCAGATCCCCGCGCGCGACCATGATGCCATCGGCCACTGCGATAATCTCATCTATCCGGTCCACTGCTTCGGGCTTCTCGATCTTAGCAATGACTGGGGTGGGCCGGCCGAAGGCCGAGAGCTCCCGTATGTAGTCCTTGAGTTGGAGCACCTCCTCGGACGAGCGCACAAAGGAAAGAGCTACCCAGTCCACGCCCTGGGAGAGGGCAAAAGCCAGGTCTTCACGATCTTTATCGGTGATAGCAGGGATGGAGAAAGAGGCGCGTGGCAGGTTCAAACCCTTGTTTGATTCCAGGACGCCGCCCACCACCACGCGCGCGGTGATCTCATGATCCGATACCCCGGTAACCTGCAGCTCTAATAACCCATCGTCAATCAGGATGCGGTCACCGGGCGACACAACTTGAGGGAGGCCCTCGTACTGCACCGGGATACGCCCTGGCACCCCTGTGACGGCTTCCGTGGTCAACACAACTGTCTCATCTGGGATCAGGGGCACGCCTCCTTCCTGCATCGTGCCCACACGCAGCTTGGGCCCCTGGAGATCACAGAGGATGGCCACCGGCTTATCCACCCTGGCAGCCGCCTCGCGAATGCGCCGGATGTTCTCGGCATGATACGAGCGGTCGCCATGCGACAGATTGAGCCGCGCCACATCCATCCCGGCCCGCATCAGGCGGACCAGCATCTCCGGCTCGCGGCTGGCCGGCCCGATGGTACAGACGATTTTGGTGCGCAACAAGTGGCCCATATTGGCTCCCTTCTCGGAGAGCATAACGGGCAAGTCCTGGCCCACGCTGAATTTGGAAGCACGGAGTCCCCTGCTGATCTATTCCTGCCTTTCCGGTTCCTCCTCTTCCTTCTTCTGGCCCTCTTCAGCCCGTGGTGCCTCTCCAAATCGCTGGAGCTTCTCGGCCAGCTCGCGCAGCTTGTGGTCTACCCGGCCGTTGATGGTGTCGGGCGGGTAGGTGCCGTCCGGGCCACGCTGGCCGGCCGGGATGCCTGTGAGGATCTCGATCCCTTCGTCCACAGTACGGACAGGATAGATGTGGAATTTGCCCTCGGCCACCGCGGCAATAACATCTTCCCGCAGCATGAGGTTGGGCACATTGGCCGCGGGGATGATCACCCCCTGGTCGCCGGTGAGCCCCCCGGGCATGGCGCGACACAGATCGAAGAAACCCTCGACCTTGGCTGTCACACCCCCCACGGCCTGGATCTCGCCGTGCTGGTTGACCGAGCCGGTGACAGCGATGCCCTGGCGGACGGGGGCCTCGGCCAGGCTGGAGAGCAGCGCGTAAAGCTCCGCAGCCGAAGCACTATCGCCCTCCACTCCCTCGTAGGATTGCTCGAAGGCCAGGCTGGCCGACAGGCTGAGCGGCTTATCTTGGGCATAGCGGCCACCCAGGAAGCCCGACAGAATCAGAACACCCTTATCGTGCACCCGGCCGCTGAGCCGGGCTTCGCGCTCGATGTTGATCACGCCGGCCCGGCCCTGGAAGGTGCGCGCAGTGATGCGACTGGGCTTGCCGAACATGTAGTCGCCCAACTCGATCGCTGCCAGGCCATTGACCTGGCCAATCGCCCACCCCTGCGTATCCACCATAATGGTGCCATCCACGATCATCTCGCGCAGGCGCTCTTCGAGCTGGTTGGAGCGATAGACCCCCTCCTCGATGGCCTTCATTACATCCTCGGCGGTCACCAGTTCATGGCCGGCCCGTCGCGCCCAGAAGGCGGCCTCCCAAACCAGGTTGCTGACGTGGGCAAAGCGGGTGGTGAGTTTGCGCTGGCTCTCGACCAGGCGTGCGCTGTGCTCCACGACCTTGGCCACCGCGCTCATGTCGAAGTGCGGCAGCCCTTCCTCCTGACAGTGGTGCCGAATGAAGCGGACGATCTGGGCCTCGTTCTCGGGGGTCCAGTCCATTTCGGTGGCAAAGTCGGCCCGCACCTTGAACAGCTTCTCAAATTGCTCATCATAGGCATAGGGGATGTAGTAGGTGAGCGGGTCGCCGATCAGGACCACCTTGACGTCGAGGGGGATGGGTTCGGGGGTGAGGGTGGTGGTGGCCAGCAGGCCCAGGCGCTGGCTCAGGTCCTCGATGCGGATGCGGCGGTGGCGGAGAGCCTGTTTGAGGCCCTCCCATGCCAGTGGCTGGCGCAACAGGACGCGGGCGTCAATTACCAGA
>DAOTZS010000057.1:0-9535 GCA_034434335.1 Anaerolineae bacterium | reverse complement strand
TGAAGGAGCTGTGCGTATAGACGGCATAGATGTGCGGGACGTAGCGCAGCGGTCACTACGGGCCCAGACCGGCCTGGTGCCTCAGGACCCGTTCCTGTTTTCCGGCACTATCGCAGACAATATCCGCTTTAGCTGGCCCGATGCCCCGGACGAGGCTGTGGTGGCCGCGGCGCGGCTGGCCAACGCCGATGCCTTTATCGCGGCCCTGCCCGATGGTTATCAGACGCCGATTTACGAAGGGGGTGCCAACCTGTCGGTGGGACAGCGCCAGCTCATCTGTATAGCCCGCGCCGCGCTGGCCGACCCGCGCATTCTGATCCTGGATGAGGCGACCGCCAATGTGGATAGCGTGACCGAAGAGTTAATCCAGGAGGCGTTAGCGCAGCTTCTGCGAGGACGTACTGCAGTCGTCATCGCCCACCGGCTCAGCACAGTGCGCAACGCGCACCTGATCTGTGTGGTGCAGGATGGCCGCATCGTGGAACAGGGGACGCACGCCGAACTGTTAGCGAAAGGTGGGGTATATCGTACCTTGTACGAACGCCAGTTCGCTGACTCATAGCCCTCAACTGGCGACCGGCCAGCGGAAAGGAGCGCCGCGGCCGCCCAGGCTGGGATGGGCCAGTAACCAGGCTTGGCTATCAATGGCCGGTTCACCGGGCCGCGGCTGCCGACGCACGTATGTGCCATCGGGTTGCAGAACCCGGGCCCGGACATTGTTGTGCAACTCCACTTCCAGGATCGTGTTTCGGATATAGGACCGGATGTGCGGGTCATTGATCGGGAAGAGGGTTTCCACCCGGCGATCCAGGTTGCGGGGCATGAGATCGGCACTGCCCACGTAAACCTCAGGGTTGCCGGCGTTCTCAAAGTAGTAGATGCGGCTATGTTCCAGGAAGCGCCCCACGATGCTGATCACCTGGATGTTATCGCTGATCCCAGGCAGCCCTGGCCGCAGACAGCAGATGCCCCGCACGATCAGGTCAATCTTGACCCCTGCCTGAGAAGCCCGGTAAAGAGCCCGGATCAATCGCTCATCAACCAGGGAGTTCATCTTGAAGATCAGGCGCGCCGGCCGGCCGGCCCGCGCGTGATCAGCCTCCCGTTCGATCATGGCCAGGATGCGCTCGCGCATTGCGACCGGCGCCACCAGCAGGCTGCGGTAGTAGGTTTGGGTCGAGTAGCCGGTGAGGGTGTTGAATAGCTCGGTGGCATCGGCGCCCAGGTCTGGGTCACAGGTGAAGAGCCCCAGATCGGTGTAGATGCCGGCTGTGACCGCGTTATAGTTGCCGGTAGCCAGGTGCAGGTAACGGCGCAGGCCACCCTCCTCGCGGCGCACCACCAGGGTGATCTTGCTGTGGGTCTTGAGCCCCACCAGGCCATATACCACGTGTACCCCTTCGGTTTCCAAGGCGCGTGCCCAGCCGATGTTACTTTCCTCGTCAAAGCGCGCCTTCAGCTCTACCAGCACAGCCACCTGCTTGCCGTTGCGCTGCGCCTCGAGCAGGGCCTGTACGATCGGCGCGTTTTGCCCCACCCGGTAGAGGGTCTGTTTGATAGCCAGCACCTGGGGGTCTATGGCCGCAGCTCGTACGAAATCCAGTACCGGCGCGAAGGAGTCGTATGGGTGGTGAAGCAAGATGTCTTGTTGACGGATGGCGGCGAAGATGTCCTGGGCACGCTCCAGCCCGCGCAGCTGGGGCGGCACTGCTGGCACAAAGGGCGGATCCTTCAGATCTGGCCGGTTTAGAGACGTCAAGCTCATCAAGCTGCTCATCCCCAGCGGCGGCTGCAAAGGGTAGATGTCCTCAGGGCCAACTTCCAGATTCTCCCGCAACAAGGCCACCAGGCGTTCGGGCATGGCAGCGTCAACTGCCAGGCGCACTACAGGTCCAAAGTGGCGTTGCCGCAACCCTTGCTCAATAGTCTCCAGCAGGTCGGGCGCCTCATCCTCCTGGATCTCGATATCGGCATCGCGGATGACCTGAAAGGTGTAGGCTTCGACCACCTCGTAGCCAGGGAAAAGGAAGCTGAGGTTGCCGGCGATCACCTCTTCCAGCCACACGAAACGCCGCCCCTCTTCCAGCGGTATCAGGCGAGGCAGCGTGTTGGGCACTTTGATGCGGGCAAAGTGTTCAGTGCCCTGGGGGCTACGCACGATCACGGCCAGGTTGAGGCTCAGGTTGGAGATATGCGGGAACGGCCGGCCGGGATCAAAGGCCAGCGGGGTCAGCACGGGCATGATCTCGGCCTGGAAGTAGGCGCGGAGTCGGTCCTGTTCTTGGGCAGTAAGCTGCTCATAGCGCAAGAGATGAATACCGGCAGCCGCCAGGGCGGGGATGATCTCGGTGTAGAAGTAGTGGCGCTGCTCCTGCATCAGGGGTAGTACCCTTTCCCGGATGGCCATCAACTGCTCGGCCGGCGTCATCCCGTCGGGTGGGGTGTTGGTAACCCCGGCCGTCACCTGATCCTTTAGCCCCGAGACGCGGATCATAAAGAACTCGTCCAGGTTAGAGCTGAAGATGGCCAGAAACTTAACCCGCTCCAGCAGGGGATGCCGCGGGTCCTTAGCTTCTTCTAGCACCCGGCGGTTGAACTCGATCCAGCTCAACTCGCGGTTGAGATATAGCTCGGGCTCTTTGAGGGTGATCTCGGGGGCTGATAACTCGAAGTTGGCGAGAGCAACTGGCTCAAGCTGGGCTACACTGTCCATTATCTACTCCTGGCCATGAGATCGACGCTGGCGTCTCGGCGTGCGAGCGTATTGTAACTGAAACGCGGATGGCTCGCAAGTGGCCGCCATGGTTGAAGCTTTGCCTTCGCGCGTAGGGTGGGCTAAAATCTTTTATTACAATTGAGTGTACGGCGACACTTATGTTGCTCCATGCAGGGAGGGCTTTTCGATGATCCGCACAGTTCCTGATGTCAGCGGTGAGGGAATTGAGTTGTACATTCGTACCTACTATTCGCTGTTGCGCAGCTCGGGCGACATCCGTATCCGCTCGCTGGAAGAGACGCACGAGGGGATGCGCTCCAGCCTACACCTGGGTGCCGAGTCGCCGGAGTTCGACGCCTCTGCCTTCCTCTACACGGTCTTGCGGTTGCCCCACTGCATGGACTCCGTACGCCGGGTGGTGATGGGGCAGTCGGAGGAGGTGTTTGTGCGCGGGGGCTTGCACGACATCTCCCGCTGGCAGCGCGTGGATGCGCCGGCGCGGCGGCGGCGGATGTTGTTCAACGGCACCGATACAGTGGCCGCGTTCGTGTCCAGCGTGTCGGACATTGATGACCTGATCCCCTGCTTGACCGCCTTCCAGATCGAATGGAACAAACTCCATCGTCGGCTGGCCGGCACCCAATTGGGCCACGACCTGGCTGCCGGCCGGGTGCAGGCGTCGCAGGTGGCAGAGCCGCTGCGCCAGGCGCTTGGGGTGAGCGACGAGGGATGGGGTGGATTGCAACAGGTCTGGGCGCGAAGCTGGGATGCCAAGATACAGGCCCTGGCCTCTCACCCCATGGATTTGCGCATCAATTCCCTGGCCAGCGGGTTCAATGACTATCGCAAGGCGGTTGAGATGTGGTGGGACGAGCTGGAGCGGGTCGCCGATGCCACTTATCTCCCCTTCCGGCCCGTCTATTTCATCTCCAGCAACCCTCACAGCATCCCCAACCTGCTCTCGGGCTACGCGCTGACCCTGCGCGACGTGCTGGTGGAGTTCGCGCGTGAGGGCAATCCGGAGGGGCTGGCGGAAGAATGGGAGCGACTGGAAGCCCTCGGCGACCATGGGGCCCAGGCCAACTGTCTGTACTATCTGTTGCGGCTCTATCTGAGGGGCGATGAGACCCGTCGGCGTGCCTGGGCGCAGGCAGAGGCTATAGCCGGCGTGTACCGGTTTGACGAGCCCCACGCGCTGGACATCGGCGCCCAGGTGATCGACCTGCATGAGCTGGACCCTGCGCGTTTTGACCCCCGGCTGCATATGCCTGGGCTGGAGGCGCTGCGCAAGAGCAAGGCGTTGATCGTCAACGTGGACTATCCATTGGGGTTTGCTGCCTATCACCTCCTCTCGCAGATAGCTTCCAGCGTGACGGACCTGCTGGGGGTATATATCATGGGCAAGGCAGCCACCCTCAACGGCCGCATCGGTGATGTGATGATCCCCAATGTCGTCTACGACGAGCATTCGCGCAACACCTTCCTGTTCAAGAACTGCTTCCTGGCGCAGGATGTGGCCCCTTACCTTCTGCACGGCACGGTTTTCGATAACCAGAAAGCGGTCACCGTGCGTGGCACTTTTTTGCAGAACCGCGAGTTCATGCATGTGTTCTATCGCGAGGGCTATACCGATCTGGAGATGGAGGCCGGCCCCTACCTGAGCGCAGTCTATGAGGACATCTACCCTCAGCGTTATCCTGTCAACGAGATCGTCAACCTCTTTATCAACGCGCCTTACGATATTGGCGTGCTGCACTATGCCTCAGACACCCCGTACAGCCGGCGCCAGACCTTGCTGAGCAAAAGCCTCAGCTATTTCGGGGTGGACGCCACTTATGCCTGCAGTATCGCGATCTTGCGCCGCATCTTTGCCAATGAATTGAGACGACTGCACGGTTAGCGTTGGCGGTTTCATCGGGCCAGAAGGGCTTCATTCGTTTTGGCGGGTTTTGTTTGACGTGGCTTGGGGATGGATGTAGAATGGGCTCTGTTTTGCCGTCCTGGCAGCGATGGCGTTATCCTCTCTGGATAGACGCAAGGAGGAGCTAAAGGCATGGACAAGGCTGGCGTCGGCCAGTTGTTGCGCCAATTGGTATCGCTAGATGGCCCTTCAGGCGCGGAGGGCCCCGTGGCTGCCTTGATCGCAGAGACGGTCCGGCCCATGGCCACCCAGGTGCAGACCGATGCCTTGGGCAACGTGATCGCCTGGCGGCGGGGAACTCTCGAGCCGGCCGCGCGCATCATGGTGGCAGCTCACATGGATGAAATCGGCTTTCTGGTGACCAAGGTGGAGGACGGCTTTCTCCATGTAGAGGCGGTCGGCGGTGTAGACGCACGCGGGGCACTCGGCCAGGAAGTGACGGTGTACCCCACCGGGCCGGGCTCAGAGGCCTACCCCAACGGGCTGCCCGGCTATATCGGCAGCCGGCCGCCTCACCTGTTGGCACCGCAGGAGCGGGAGAAGGTGATCCCCTTGCATGAGCTGCGGGTGGACCTGGGCCTGCCTCCAGCAGCCCTGGCAACAGGGCTGGTGCGGGTGGGCGACCGGGTGGTGATGCGTGGGCCGTACACCGAGCTGTTGAACGGCCGCGTGGCGACCAAGGCCCTTGATAACCGGGCCAGTGTGGCAGCAATGTTGGCCGCGCTGGCCTACCTGACCGAGATGCGGCACAGTTGGGATGTCTATGCGGTTGCTACGGTCCAGGAGGAAGTGGGCTTGCGGGGTGCTATGACCAGCGCCTTCGGTGTGGCGCCCGATCTAGCGTTGGTCATTGATGTGACCTTTGGCGAGACCCCGGGCCTGGACAACGGCAAGACGGTGCCCATGAACAAGGGCCCAGCTATCGGCTGGGGCCCCAACTTGCATCCCGGCATCGTCAAGCGCCTGCGCGAGGTGGCCGATGCGCTGGAGATCCCGTATGTCATGGAGCCGGTGCCGGGCAACTCGGGCACCGATGCCTGGGCAGTGCAGGTGACGCGCGAAGGCATCCCCACTGGCCTGGTCAGCATCCCCATCCGGTACATGCACTCGACCACCGAAGTAGTAGTCCTGGCCGATGTTGACCGCGCAGCCCGCCTGGTAGCTGCTTTCATCAGCCGTCTGGATACCTCGTTCCTGGCCGGCCTGCCCGAGGAGGTGTGACAATGCCCGATCTGTGCAACCTGCTCGAACGGCTGAGCAACGAGTTTGGCCCCTCCGGTCGCGAGCGCAGCGTGCGTGCCCTGATCCGAGAAGAGATCGCCGGCCAGGTGGACCGCATCGAGGTGGATGCGCTGGGCAACCTGATCGCCTTCAAGGAGGGTACTGGTCCTGCCCCACGGCTGAGGGTGATGGTGGCGGCGCACATGGATGAAGTAGGGGTAATGATCACCCAGGTCCAGAAGAATGGCGCGCTCAAGTTCCGGCCGGTTGGCGGGCTCGATAGCCGGCTTCTGCTGGGCAAACGGTTGGTGATCGGCGATGAACGGATACCCGGGGTGATTGGCGCACCCCCTCCCCACCTGCAGACCGAGGCCCAGGCCGGGAAGCCGGTTGGGCTGGATGAGCTGTTTATTGATATCGGCGCGGAGAATGACAAGGAGGCTGAGGCCAAGGTCAAGGTGGGTGACTACGGGACCTTCGCCACGCGCTTTACTGTCTTGAGCCGCGACAAGGGATGGCCGACGGTGCGCGGAAAAGCTTTTGACGACCGTGCCGGCTGCGCTGTCTTGGCCGGTCTACTGGCCGAACGCTACCCCGTAGACCTGGTGGCCGTTTTCACCGTTCAGGAAGAGGTGGGGCTGCGCGGGGCACGGGCGGCCGCCTACCGGGTCGAGCCCGACGCGGCTATCGCCCTCGAGGGCACAGTCTGTGACGACCTGCCGCGGCCGGAGGACGAGGATACTACCCCGGTGACGCGGCTGGGGCATGGCCCCGCCCTGTCCCTGATGGACCGCAGCGTGGTGGTGCATCCTGGACTGCTGCGGCTTTTGCAGGAGACCGCCGAGGCTGAGGGCATCGCTATTCAGTACAAAGCGCCTGCTATTGGAGGCACCGATGCGGGGGCCATTCATCTGACCCGCGGCGGGGTGCCCAGCGCCGTTGTCTCGACCCCCTGCCGCTACATCCACAGCCCGGCCAGTATCCTGAACCTCAACGACCTGGAAAACGTCTTGCGGCTGGTGGCTGCCGCGTTACGGCGCATCGAACGCGCCCATCTGGCGCGCATGTGATACCGCTCGGGAGGGGTCATCGTGATTGAGCTGGCGAGAAAACTGACCGAGGCCTTTGGCGCCTCAGGTTATGAAGAAGAAGTCCGCTCGGTGATCCGGGAGGAAATCGCCGATGTGGTGGATGAGCTGCATGTGGATGTGATGGGCAACCTGGTGGCCTATCGCCGCGGTAGCGCCGGCGGGGCTGAGCCAGGCAAGCGGGTCATGCTGGCTGCCCACATGGACCAGATCGGCCTGATGGTCACCCATATTGACGAGAAGGGCTACTTACGCTTTGCGCCCGTGGGTGGCATCCTTCCGCTGTCGTGCTGGGGCAGCCAGGTGCGTTTTGCCGATGGCTCGGTGGGCACGGTGGGACTTGATGGCCGGGTGAGCCGCGACGATAAAGTGCCTGCCCTCAGCGACATGTATATAGACGTGGGCGCCACATCCCGTTCGGAGGTCAGGCAGAGGGTGGGGGATGTGGCGGTCTTCTGGTATCCGTTTGCTGCCCAGGGCAATGCCTGGTTTGCTCCTTCGATGGATGACCGCATTGGGTGCGTGGTCCTGGCCCAGTTGTTGCGTGAGCTGAAAGGAGCGGAGATCTCCCATGACCTCTATGCCGTCTTTACCACGCAAGAAGAGGTCGGCTTGCGCGGGGCGACTACCTCGGCCTACACCATCAGCCCTGACGTAGCCATTGCTCTGGACGTGACCTTGACGGGTGACGGCCCTTACGCGACACCGGCGATGGAGGTGTATATGGGCCGCGGAGTGGCGATCAAGGTTAAAGATTCGGGCATGATCAGCCATCCGGGCTTGAACCGATTGCTCATCGCTGCTGCCGAGGCGGAGAAGATCCCCTATCAGCTTGAGGTGTTGCATCGCGGCACAACCGATGCCCATAGCATGCAAGTGGCACGACAGGGGGTGCCCGCCAGTGCGCTCTCGATCCCTTCGCGGCATGTTCACACGCCGTCGCAGATCGTGGACCGCCGCGATGTGGAAGCTGCTATCGCATTGCTCAAGGCATTTCTGGCCCGCCCGATCGCTTTGCCCTGAAGAGACATCCATAGTTCCAAAAACGGTTTCCACACCATCTCAGGAGGAGGACATGCGCGCTTTACGTTTTGCTATCACTACGCTGGTCGTTCTGCTGGTGCTCAGTGCCTGCGTGCCGATACCCACCGGGCAGGTCAAGCTCCGCATCGGCACACAGCCGTGGATCGGCTATGGGCCATGGTGGATTGCCAAGGAGAAGGGGCTGTTCGCCAAGCACGGGCTCGAAGTCGAACTGGTGGACTTCGTGCAGGATACCGAGGTCAACGCGGCTTTTGCTTCGGGCGAAATGGACGCGGCCAACCTCGCCACCCATACCGCTATCAAGCTGTTCGCCAACGGTGTGGATTTGAGGGTAGTCCTGCTGGAAGATGCCTCGTATGAGGCGGATGCCATCCTGGCCGGCGCGGAGATTCAGACCATCCCCGATCTGCGTGGCAAGGCAGTTGCCTATGAGGAAGGATCCACCAGCGATCTGCTGCTGAACTACGCTCTGGCGCAACATGGCATGTCCCTGGCTGATATCAAGCCTGTCCCTATGCCGGCCTCAGATGCCGGTTCGGCACTCATTGCTGGCCAGGTGGAGGTTGCAGTGACCTATGAGCCGTACATTTCGGCAGCGCTGGCTGAAAAACCAGAGGTACATCTGCTCTATACCGCCAGCGAACGCCCTGGCCTTATCTCGGATGTGTTAGTGGTGAGCGGCAAGCTGGCTACACAGAATCCTGATGCTGTGCGCCGCCTGCTCAAGGTATGGGATGAGGCGATGGCCTTCTACAAATCCAATCCCGAGGAGGCCAAGACGATCATCGCCAACGCGGTGGGCAGTTCGATGGAAGAATTAGCCACTGCCTTCGATGGTGTACGTTTCTACGATCTGAACGATAACCGCACCAGCCTGGCCAGTGACTTCGCTGCTACCATCCAGGACGTGGCCAACGTTTCCCAATCCATCGGCCTGATTGAGGCCATCCCCGACTTGCAGGCAATGGTAGATGGTTCCTTCCTGAGGTAACTTCGTAGAGAGCCGCTCCCTTGCCGTCTCCGCTACTGGTCTTCTTTGAACCGCCTGGGAGAGGCGCAGCATCGCTGGGCCCATGTGGGTTTGTGCGGCAGCGGCGAAGCCGCTGCCGCACAAACCCACCACCATTTCTCTGCCGGTCTCTCTCCTGTGCTGCCCCGGTCAGGGCCAGCGCGGGAAAGAAGAGGGGTGGAGGTGGCTTGGGCTGAATCATCACCGGAGGAGAAAGCTGTGAAACGAACGTGCCATGTCGTAGAGCCAGAAAGGCCTCCACTGCTCGAGTTGCGCCGCTCTATCCCACCGCTGTGGTATTGGGGAGCAGGGCTTGGTTTCATCGGCATCTTTGTCCTGGCCTGGGTGTGGCTCACTTCGTCGGGCCTGGTTTCGCGCATCTTCCTGCCCGGACCGGCTGCCGTGTGGCAGGAGTTGCTGCGACAGATCCAAACTGGCATCCTTTGGCAGGACGCCACCGCCAGCCTGTACCGGATTACGGTCGGCTGGTTGCTCTCCACATTGTTTGCCGTGCCCATCGGCATCCTGATGGGCAA
>DAOTZS010000056.1:0-19403 GCA_034434335.1 Anaerolineae bacterium | reverse complement strand
TCTTTCAAGCCTCTCCCCCTGTATCTCGCTGACTTTCTAAGCACCCTCAATTGGGGGCGGGGGGTACAGCGTAGTACAACTGCGTAACTGCTGTCATTCATCACTCTACCACGTACATTCTGTGAGCGGCGTGCGGTCGCTGCGCAGGTTCTGATCGGGGAGGGAAGAAAACCGATGCTCGAGCTGAACAAGTTAGCAGAACGGGTGGAGGCTATGGGCCGCTGTCTGGCCCAACGCCAGGAAGACCTGCAGGAGCGCCTGGCGCACGCGCGCGAGCTGCTTGGCCGACACTCCCTGGTTACCGAGGCGCTGCGCGAGAAGATAGCCAGGGCCCGCGCCATTGACGAGTGGCGCCGTGGCGCCTTGCCCCTGGCCGCGCACCTGAACGAGCGACGAATACCCCCTCCCCTCACCAGCCCGGTGACCCTGATAGCCGTGGATGGTAGCCAGATCTATCCCGACCGACACGGCATTGCCACCTACTATCTGCTCAACATCGGCAGCATCGTGCTGCGCCTGGGGAGCGGCCAGGCCCCCACCGTCTCCACCATCCCAGAGCTCTTCTTCGATGACCGCGACCTCTTCGACCCCGACGGCCAGCTTCGCCCGCCCGAGTATATCAACGCCCAGCGCAGCCGGCGGGAAATCGCCATCCTGGCCGACCTGGCCGAGGCCGAGCGGTCCAGAACAGGGGGCGACCCTGCCCTCCCCATCATCGCCATGGTAGACGGCCCTCTCCTGCCCTGGATGCGCCAGGATGCCGAAGAGGGTGAAGCGCTGACTGAGGAGGTAGACTTCTTCGTGCATCAGATGCAGCGTCTGCGCCGCGCACATGCTGTCCCGGTTGGTTACGTGGACCGGCCTGGCAGTGCCTACGTCTTGCGCATCCTCGAGTTATTGGAGCTCTCTGCCGAGGAGATCAGCCGGGAGACATTGCGCCAGGGGCGTTTCCGCCAGTTGACCGACAGGCTTCTCTTCAACAACCTGGCTCCCAACGAGCGGAGCGCGCTGTTCACCTCCAACTCGGATGCCAACGACCGTTATGAGCAGGCATCTGGAGGGGATCGCATTGCTTTTGTCTACGTCAATGTGGCCCGCAGGCCCGGGCCTTCCAACAGCATAATTGTCCGCCTCGAAGTCCCCGGCTGGGTTGCAGCCCAGCCCGAGCTCCTGGATATCGCCCAGGCGGCCATCTATGCCAACTGCGAACCGACGGGCTACCCGTACGTGTTGACGCGCGCTCACGAACTGGCCCTGGTGGGCCAGGCCGAGCGGGCCGATCTCGAAGCCATGCTCTTCCAGGCGATGCTCAGGAACCACCTCATCCCAACAGTGTCGCCCAAGGCCCAGAGCAAATTCCTCACTGCCAGGAGATAAACTCCATGACCGACAACTCCATCCCACTAGGGCGTGTCCTGCGTTCCAGCACACCCGCCTTCACGGTTGGCTGTCAACCGTTGAGCCTGGAACGACAACGATTCATGCCCCGCTTCGGCACCCTTGTCAGGGCCAGCGTGGGCGAGAGGGAGACGATCTACGGGCTTATCTACAATGTGACGATCGAGGACGATGCTTTTGTGCGCCAACTGGTGGCGGCAGGGGTCGAGAGCGCGGAGATCATCGAGGATCAGCGCCAGAAGCGCCAGGTGCCGGTGGTGGTGGATGTCCTTGTAGTAGGGTATGGCCGGGGAGAGGCCATTTTCCACCGGCTGCCAGCGCAGCCACCGCCGACCCTGGCGCCAATCTATGCCTGCAACCCGGCTGAACTGATCCGTTTCACCGCAGAGCATGTCTGGCTGCGCATGGTGCTGGATGCCAGGGATGTGCCAGCGGATCAACTGGTGGTGGCCGCTGTCGAGGCGGCTGCGCAGGCCAGGCCGCCAGAACACCAGAAGCCTTATCTGGTCGAGGTTGGACGCGAGCTGGCGCGGATGTTGAGCCAGGATCTGGTGCGGCTGGAAAGCATCCTCAAACAACTGAAACCCAGAGCAATGGAGAGACTACATGGAAGCCAAACTGAATGAGCTCAAAACTCGCCTGATGGAGGTCAACGACCTGCAATCGGCCAACGCCTTGCTGGTCTGGGACCAGGAGACCTATATGCCACCAGGGGGCGCCGCAGCCCGGGCCCGGCAATGCGCCACCCTCAGCCGGCTGGCGCACGAAAAGTTCACCGACCCCGAGATCGGCAGGCTGCTGGATGCGTTGCGGCCTTATGAGGAAAGCCTGCCCTATGACTCCGATGAGGCCAGCCTCATCCGTGTGACGCGGCGGGAGTACGAACGCGCTATCAAGGTGCCGGCCGACTTTGTGGCTCAATTGGGCCACCACCAGATCGAGACCTACCAGAGATGGGCCAAAGCCCGGCCCGAGAACGACTTCGCCAGCGTGCAACCGTATCTGCAAAAGACGCTCGATCTCAGCCGGCAATACGCGGACTTCTTCCCCGGCTACGAACACATTGCCGATCCCCTGATCGACGAAGCCGACTACGGTGTAAGGGCGGCAACGCTGCGTGACCTGTTCGCCCGGCTGCGGGCCGAGCTGGTACCCCTGGTGAAGGCGCTAACGGCGCAGGCGCCTGCCGATGACTCCTGTCTGCGGCAGTTCTTTCCGGAAGCAGGGCAGTGGGCACTGGGGTTGGAGATGGCCCGGGGGATCGGTTACGATTTCGAGCGCGGCCGGCTGGACAAAACTCACCACCCTTTTACCACCAAGTTCTCCATCGGCGATGTGCGCATCACCACGCGCGTGAATGAGCATTACCTGGGGGAAGCGCTGTTCAGCATCCTGCACGAGGCCGGCCACGGCCTGTACGAGCAGGGGATCCGACCCGAATATGAGGGCACTCCTCTGGGCAAGGGCACCTCTGCGGGGGTGCACGAGAGCCAGTCTCGTCTGTGGGAGAACGTTGTGGGCCGGAGTTGGGGCTTTTGGGAGTTCTACTACCCCAAACTCCAGGCAGCCTTCCCAGAACAATTGCGGGGAGTATCCCTGGAGACATTTTATCGCGCCATCAACCGCGTCCAGCCCTCCCTGATCCGCACCGAGGCCGACGAGGTAACCTATAACCTCCATGTCATGATCCGCTTCGATCTGGAACTCGCCCTGCTGGAGGGCAGCCTGGCCGTGCGCGAGCTGCCCGAAGCGTGGCGTGAGCGCTATCGGGCGGACCTGGGGGTCACGCCGCCTGACGATAAAGATGGTGTAATGCAGGATGTGCACTGGTATGCCGGGACGATCGGCGGCATGTTCCAGGGGTACACCCTGGGCAACATCCTGGCCGCCCAGTTCTACCAGGCTGCGCTCCAGGCCCACCCGGAGATCCCCGTCCAGATCGCGGCCGGCGAGTGTGGCACCCTGCACGGCTGGCTGCGAGAGCACATCTATTGTCATGGCAGCAAGTTTACCGCGGCCGAGCTGGTCGAGCGCGTGACGGGCCAGCCCATGCGTATCGAACCGTACGTCTGCTATCTGTGGGAGAAGTACGGGGAGCTATATGGGGTGCGGAGAGAAGAGTAAGTGGCCGGGGGGAGAGAGGAACAGGAAATGGGTTCTGTGGCGGCCGGCAGCCGCCACAGAACCCCTCTTTTCGCCTCTTCCCTCGCCTGTCGCTGAAGGTGGACGAGAGAGGTGAGGGCTGAATATCACCATTCCGAAACCGTTGGAGGGGGTCATGTCTGAGCCTTCGTATTCCTCTGATGCCGAGTTCGCTCAACTCGTTTCGGCCCGCGAAGAACGCGCTGCCTTGCGCGCACAACGAGAGCGCGCAAGCCGGCTGGGAGTGATCGTCGGCGGGTCGCTGTCTGGGGGATTGGACGTCAAGCTCGATCGGGACGTCTCGCCCGAAGACCTGGCCGTAGGTCGCTATGTGGTGGTGCGCGGCCGGCGCGCCCGCTTCTTCTGCATGATCACCGACGTGGCACTTGACAGCACCAACCCACAGATCGGGAGGCAACCGCCGGACCTGAGCGATCCCTTCCTGGCCGCGGTCTATCAAGGCACCACCACCTTCGGCACAGCCCATCTCAGCCCCTTGCTGCTGCTCGAAGAAGGCAAAGACGAGGTGAAACCGGTCAAGACTGTGCCCGAACACTTCGCGCCGGTCTACGAGGCCAGCCAGGCGGAAGTGGACCAGGTCTTCGGCCCGGAGGGGGAACGCCGGGTGGGGGGCAAGATCGCCCACTTCTTCCACGTCGGCGCGCCGCTGGATATGGAGAACGTCAAGATCACCCTGAACCTGGAGCGGCTGGTCGAGCGGTCAAGCGGTGTCTTCGGCAAGTCGGGCACAGGCAAAACATTCCTGGCGCGGTTGCTGCTGGCCGGCGTGATCCAGCAACGGGTGGCAGTCAACCTGATCTTCGACATGCACAATGAATATGGCTGGGAGGCCGGCGCAGAGCACGTCCACCGCGTCAAAGGGCTGAAACAGATCTTCCCGGGCCGCGTCAGCATCTTTACCCTGGACGACGAATCTTCCCGCCGCCGTGGCTCTAACCCCGACTATACCGTCACCATCGGCTATGACCAGATCGTGCCAGAAGACCTGGAAATGCTGGCCGGCATCCTGGACCTCTCGGAGCCGCAAATCGGTGCGGTCTACGCGCTTCATCGTCGGTTCGGCAAAGATTGGTTGGTCCATTTCCTGGACGATGCGTGGGTGGATAGCTATACGGCTTACTCCACCGATGCCGAGAAGCCGGTATCGGGCCTCAAAGCCCTGGCGGATGATACTGGCCAGGGCCTGCAGACCCTGGCTGCCCTGCGCCGGCGCTTCGAACGCATGCGCAACTATGGCTTTCTCAAGCCCAAAGCCATAGACGACTCCGTGGGGCGGATCATGAAATACCTGGAGGCAGGGACGAGCGTCGTACTGGAGTTTGGCCGCTACGGCAATGATCTGGGGGCATACATCCTGGTGGCCAATTTCCTGACGCGGCGCATCCACCGGCTCTATGTGGAAAAGAAGGAGGCATCGTTCGGAGGCGCAGCGGAGCCAACCCCACTGGTGATCACCATTGAAGAGGCGCATAAGTTCCTCGACCCAACCATTGCCAGCAACACCATTTTCGGCACCATCGCACGCGAACTGCGCAAGTATAACGTCACCCTCTTCATCGTGGACCAACGCCCCAGCGGCATAGACAGTGAAGTCATGTCGCAGATCGGCACACGCGTGACCCTGTTATTGGACAACCCCGAAGACATTAAGGCAGTGCTGTCGGGGGTCAGTGGCGGGGAGGCGCTGCGAGAGGTGTTGGCCCGGCTCGATACGCGTGAGCAGGCTCTGATCCTGGGCCATGCGGTGCCCATGCCGGTCGTCGTGCAGACGCGTCCCTACGATGTTGAGTTTTACAAAGCGATGGGGTTCGTCGAGGCTGCGGAGCTCACTGAGCGGTTGAGGGATAATGTCCGTGGTATGCGCCCACCAGAAGGGTTCACAGGATTTGACTGATGAGCTGAAGCAAGGCTGGCTTGAGGCCTGCCTTCACGTTGGCCTTCAGGCCCATTTGGGGTATAATTGTCGTAGAGGAGGGATTATGCGCTACGCAGCCGCCTTACAGAATTTGCCCCAAGAGCTGCGGTTGCCGATGTTGGGGCTGATAGAAGCCGTTGAAGACAACATGCGCGCTCAACTGGCGGTGCGCCGTGAAGACTTCGATGCTCTGCGCACGACGGTTGAGGAGTTGGCTACTGCCCAACGCCGTACTGAGCAGCGGGTCGAGGAGCTGGCCGAGGCCCAGAGGCGCACGGAGGAACGCGTTGGCCGGCTGGAGATCGCCCTCGCCGAACTGGCCGAGGCCCAACGCCGTACCGAGCAGCGGGTCGAGGAGCTGGCCGAGGCCCAGAGGCGCACGGAGGAACGCGTGGGCCGGCTGGAGATCGCCCTCGCCGAACTGGCCGAGGCTCAACGCCGTACCGAGCAGCGGGTCGAGCAGTTGGCCGAGGCTCAACGCCGTACCGAGCAGCGGGTCGAGGAGTTGGCCGAGGCCCAGAGGCGCACGGAGGAAACGCTACAGGCGCTGATCATCCGGCAAGATCGCATGGAGCGCAAGTTGGATGAGCTGATCGGTGAGCAGCTCGAACGGCGCTACCGCGAACATGCTCATAGCTACTTCGGCGGCCTCCTGCGCCGGGCGCGAGTTGTTCCCTTCCAGGAGATTGAGGAGTGGCTGGAAGCGGCGCTCTCAGAGGCAGAAGTCGACGACCTGCGCTCGCTGGATCTGCTGATCAGGGGTCTGGCCAAACTGGTGCCCAGCCAGCCGAAAACGTGGTTGGCCGTGGAAATCTCGTCCAAGATCGACCGCGGGGACGTCGAACGCGCACAGCGCCGCGCGCAATTGCTTCGCAAAGCCGGCTGCTTGGCTATTCCCTTGGTCGCAGGGAAGGAGATCACCGATGGCGGGCTGAAGGCAGTTCAGGAAGCCGCCGCCGTCTTGATGAAGGATGGGACAGTACAGTTCTGGGAAGAAGCTTTTAGGGCAGCCCTGGCCAGCTCTTCGAGTTCAGAACAGGCTTAGCTGCCGCCCCTCCTGGGCTTTCCTCTGTCGCGCGTGCCGGATCTCCTGTACCTCTTTGAGCGCGGCCTCGATATCTTCCACAAAGCGCGAGAGAGGGTTGCGCATCTCACGGCCAAATAGAAAACGGACGCGGGCGTGGGTAAGGATCAGCCGTTGCCGCGCCCGCGTCATCCCCACGTAAAAGAGGCGCCGCTCCTCTTCCACATCGGGTGTTTCGCCCTGTCGGATATAAGGCAACAGCCCCTCTTCGCACCCCACGATGAACACCACCGGGAACTCCAACCCTTTGGCCGCATGGAGTGTCATCAGGGCCACGCGGTCGGCGCGCGGATCATAAACGTCCGTCTCGCTTTGCAGAGCCATCGCCTCCAGAAACTCGTCCAAGCGGCTGCCATAGGGAGCCGCACGCCGGCTGAGCTGGGATAGGAGTGCAATATCAGCATCACGGGCTGAGATGAACTGGGCCACCAGTTGGATTAGCTCAGCGATAGGCACGCTCGCGCGGGCCTGGTCTAACTGTCGCCAGAAGGCAGCCAGCCCCGCCAGCCGGCGGCGCTGCGCGTCGGAGAGCCCCGCCCTGCCAGCCACCCGCTCCAGCGCGAGAGCCAGCGAGCATCCCGGCACCGCCTCAAGCTCTTTCAAGACCTGATCGAGACCCTGCCCGCCCATAAGCACAAGGGCCAGGTGAGCACGCGAACGGGGGTTATGCAACAGCCACAGATAAGCCAGTACCTCGCGTACGGCCCTGTGCGCAGTAAGCGGTGCTGGCCCGACCGTCTGATAAGGAATGCCAGAGCGCTCGAAAGCCTCGATCAGGAGCCGGCTTTGTGCTGCCAACCGGTAAAGAACAGCGAAGTCAGCAAAGGTATATGCGGCGGCCGGGGTCTGGCCACTGGCCCGGCCCGAGTCAAGCGAGAAATAGCTGGTGCCACCTACCATTTGCTCGATCTGGTGAACTACGTATTCCGCCTCAGCCCTATCGGTGGCGACATGCTGAACGTCGAGCTTGATCTGGTCAGCGAAGTCCGAGAAGAGCTGCAATGCCTGGTGGCTGGGGCTGCGGCTGATGACCTGTTGCGCGGCGTCGAGGATGAGCTGGGTCGAGCGATAGTTGCGGCTGAGGGTCAGCCGCATTGCGCCAGGGTAATCCTCTGCGAAGCGCAGGAAAAAGCGCCGATCGGCTCCCCGGAAGCCATAGATGGCCTGGTCGGGGTCGCCGATGACGCAGAGGTTAGGAACCGTTTGAGCCATTCGCGTTGCCGCGCTCCCCGAGGCCAATCCCTCTGCCTGGCGGGCATCCAGACCAGAGGGCAGGCTAACCGGGTACTCTGGAGAGGTCAATAGCCGCAGCAAACGATATTGAGCAGCGTTGATATCTTGATATTCATCCACAGAGATCCAACGATAGCGCGCCCTTACACGGGCCAGCACTTCGGGATGTTCTTCGAAAAGGCGAATGGGCAACAGGATCAGGTCGTCGAAGTCCACAGCCCGAGCCGCGCGCAAAGCGGCCTCGTAGCGGTGGTAGATCGAAAGGGAGTGGCCGGGGTCGGAGAGCACGGCAGTCCCTTCGCGCCCGAGCCATCGGTTTTTCATGGCGGAGATTTGCTCTAAGGTTGTCTCCACCTCGCCTGGCTTCAGCTCCGGGCAGGCCTCCTGCAATAGCCCAACGCGCTCGTCGTCAGCCAGGATCACAAAGTCGGGGTCGAGGCCCAGTTGAGCGGCATGTTCCCGTAACAGCAATGCACCAAAGGCATGGAAGGTTTTGATCGTCACCCGGCTGGCAACTTCAGGGCCCAATAACCCTTCCAGCCGCTCTCTCATCTCGCCCGCGGCTTTATTGGTGAAGGTGATGGCAAGGACTGACTCCGGCGCAACACCTTGTTGGGCAATCAGGTATGCGATGCGGGCGGTGAGGGTACGCGTTTTCCCCGTGCCAGGGCCAGCAACGATGATCAGCGGCGCGTCAACACACAGGACAGCGGCACGCTGTTCGGGGTTCAGGTCCGCCAGCAGACGGGACGCCGCATCTGCGCCATAGGATATCCGATCTGCTACGGCTGGCAAGCCAGGATGCCAGGCCGGCTCCCCTGCAGCCTCGCTGTACTGGTCTGGGAGTCGGAGTGCTTGACTCATGGCTTCCTGGTCCGCTCCCTGCTCCGCTGCTGCTGTCTCCTCCACCGCCGGCTGGTCTATGGCCAGGCCATACAGCACAGGCTGCTCATGCGTTCCTGCCCATTCTTCTCCCTTGGGTACCGAACCCTGCCCTCTGCCCTCACCTTCAGCCGCGAACAGGCCCAGCTGTCCTTCAGCGGCTGCGCTGGCCCTGCCAAACACCCGGATAAGGCCGTACTCGCCGTCGTACCCCGCCTCGGCTTCGATCTCCCCACGGCGCATGCGGCCAATCCCTTCCGCCAGCCGTTCACCTCCGGCGGCTGCAATCTCCTCCAACGGAATGTCGCGCAAGATCGTCAGTTCTGGCCCGAGCCTGCCCAACAGCTTCAGGTACTCGACCTCAACTTGCCGGGTGCCTGCGCCGACACCATACACCTCGGCCAGCAACTCGGGCAAGGGGATCAGGCTGTGGAAAGGCGCCGCGCCGGCCGGCCGCACTCCCGGGGGCCGATCGGCCAGCCGCTCAACGCGATGCATCACACCGATGGTCACCTCTTTACCACACTTCGGACAGATGCTGTTGTGGGCCATGGTCGTCAATGGGTCCCAACGAATGCCACAGCCGCGGTGACCATCGAAGTGGTACTTACCCTCCTCGGGAAAGAACTCGATGGTGCCGAGAAAGGTCCGTGGATCGCGGCTGCGCAGCGCGGCGAAAAGGGCAGGGTAGGCCAGCTCTGTATCGAAAAGGTTGGCCTCGCGGGCCAGCTTGTCGGGCGAGTGGGCATCGGAGTTGGAGACCAGGGTGTAACGGTCGAGGGCAGAGACGCGCCAGTTCATGGGCGGGTCAGAGGAGAGTCCTGTTTCCAGGGCAAAGATGTAGAGGGTCAGGTCGCCAAAACACTCTTCTACCGAGTCGAAGCCCGATTTGGAGCCCAGCAACGAGAACCAGGGTGTCCAGATATGAGCCGGTACCAGGTAGCAGGCAGGATCGGTCTCCAGGACGATCTGGAGCAGGTCACGCGCGTCCAGGCCCAGGATGGGCCGGCCGTCGGCGCGGATATTGCCGATCTTTTCCAGGCGGGCCTGCAGCCTGGCTGCTGCTTCAAACGAAGGGGCATAGACCAGGTTGTGGACCTTGCGCGTCTTACCATCCTTCTTGTAAATGTTGCTGATCTCCCCCGCCAGCAGGAAGCGCACCAGGCCCCCACAGGCCGGCGGCACCTGCCGCTGAACGGCAGATGCCAGTTCGCGCTTGAGCTGAAACAACCCCTCTTCGGCCGGCTCCAGCTTGTCTTGCATCTCCTGCAACCAGCCTGGGTGGGTGAAATCGCCGGTGGCGACGATGTGCACCCCCTTCATCTGCGCCCAGCGCGTCAGATGCTCGAAGGTCAGGTCTTTGCTGGTGGCACGGGAATAGTGGGAATGAATGTGCAAGTCGGCGATTAGCTTCATGGCCAGAGTATAGCACAAGGCCACCTGCCCCAGAAACGCGCGTGGTTAGCAACCATTTTCAAACTTGCCGTAACTATTCAGCGGTGACTGGAAGTCACCCTTCTTTGGGGCCTGCGGCCAGTGGTCGGCCTTCGCCGACTTTTCTCATGATGCATACATGAGGGTGTCGGCCTCCGCCGACACCCGGCACGAAGTGCCCAGGAGGGGCGGTTTCAATCGGCCTGAATACTGATGGTTACAACTTGCCAAAATAGTACTTTGGTACTATCATGGGGCTGGCAGTGGATTTTCTCCTCGCGGTGGAACGCTGGCTGGTAGTGGGTGAAATCAACTGATGCGATGGAAGTGCCTGGTGCGTCCATCGTTCGAAACTTGCCACTACCTGCCGGCCGATATATGGGGGGCCTCATGCTGAAATTGCTCATCCAAGACCGCGTTTTTACCCCTTTTGCCGTGTGTGGTGTCCCGGTTCGCTTGCAGACCAGTGCCCTCTCGTTGCCTATGTCTGTTGCCGCGGTAGAGCTCATTACAGGCCGACATGGCTGGGAAAGTGCAGGGTTTGCACTCCTGTTTATTCTGCTTCTGTACGCTTGTGGCCTGCTGCATGAGCTGGGGCATGTTTTGCCGGCACGGGCGACAGGTGCTACGGTGACCCAGGTCCGTCTTTCGGGCATGGGCCTGTTTGTGCAGATTCGCGGACCGCACCTGTCTCGCTCCAGCCATGAGCTTCTCATTGCCCTCGGTGGACCGCTGGTAAGCGCACTGCTTGCATGTGGACTGGGTATTGTGGCCTGGCGTCTATCAGGGGAAAACACTTTTGCTACTGGCTTGTGGCCTTCGGTTATGGGGATACTGGTTCAGCGCAACGCGAGGGCAATGTTGATGCTCCTGGCAGTTTCCAACGCTTTGCTTGCCATTTTCAACCTGCTGCCGGCCTTCCCTATGGACGGTGGCCGGGCCCTTTCAGCCCTTCTTGCCCTCTTCCTGGCTCCACCGCGGGCGGCAATCCTGGTAGCATCATTGGGCCAGATCATGGCGGTTGCCATGCTGACCACGGCTCTGTTGGCACAAAACTGGCCCCTGACTGTATTGGTGCTCCCTACTGCTGGATTTGTATTTTGGGTCAGCTGGCAGGAGCGACGACACAGATGCGAGCAACCCGCGATATAAGGCCCAGACACAAAACCCGGGGTTCTCGGCAGAACCCCGGGTTTTTGTTTTGCGCCTCTCTTCCAGAGGCAACATCATTCCCAGCGATAGCGCCCGTACTTCAGGAGCTCAGGCCGGCCACTGGCGATTTTGCTTCGTAGTAACGACTTTAGTCGTTCTGGACGCGCTCTGAGCAACTAAATTCACTACTACTAAGCTCACGTCTTGTGCTTCTCAGGTTGCCAGGCCCAAGATGTGGGTGTCTTCTACAATTCACCAGAATCCGGCCAGGTATTCTCGTCGGGACTGGTTACCGGCATGGGTGGGGTGGCAGGTTCCAGGGGCACGATGATCATCAGAACCAGATACAACAATATGCCTGAACCAACCCCAAAAACCACCAAGAGGGCAAATGCCAGGCGTAGCAGTGTAGGATCAATTCCCAGATACTTGCCCAGACCCCCACATACGCCAGCTATCATCCTGTCATCGCGACTACGGTAGAGCTTCTTGACTTCCATCATGCCTCCTCAAAGGTGAACATCACAACCCATCGTTTGTCGCCATACCTTGGGCTGATCTGCTCAGCCCATATTATTCTACGCAACAGCGCTGTCAGAGTCGCGAGAGAGGTTCAGCTCCATGTATACACAGCCATCCTGACGCTCGTATTCCCTGAAACCACAACGGTGGTAAAGGTTGATGGCAGCGTGCCAATCTTCGTTCGTCTCTACCCAGATCCGAGCCACTTGGCGCTCGCGGCCGACTGCGATCAAGCGCATCACCAGCGCGCGGCCAATCCCGCGTCGGCGAGAGTCCCGCCGAACCGAAACACGCACGATCCGAGCACAACTCTCGTCCTGCAGCACCAGTCCACCTGTCCCGACCAGGTTTTCCCCCAACGTGGCTACCAGGAAAATATGGCCAGGCACGATATAATAGGCCATGATGTCATCAAGGTCCGGATTGCAGGCCTCGTCTATGTAGCCAAAATGCTCTCCCAGGCCCTCCAGGATCAACTTCCGGGCCGCTGACTGGTCCCCAGGCTCAAACTCCCGGATCTGCACCCCCTGCATACGGTTTGCCTCCCCCCGCCCGGGTGCCGGTCAAGCCTGGGGGCGCAATCGCTTGCTGACATATACAAGCTCGTAGCGGGCATAGCCCAGGGCAGCGAAAAGCGCCAGTGAGTTGTGGTTGTGGGGCTCAATCAAGGCCGCCCACACCTCCAACCCCAGCTCCTGAGCGAACCACCGCTCGGCCTCGGCGATCAACTGCTTGGCCAAACCTCGCCGGCGGTAGGCCGGATCAACAGCCAGCCGGTTGATCCACCCCTTGCGCCCGTCATGGGTCAGCACCACCACGGCCACGAGGGTGCCGTTGGCGCGCAGGCCGACAACCCGCTGCAAGCCACTGGCCATCTGGCGGGCGAAGGCCTGAGGAGCATCGCGGCCTTCCGGGCGGATACGCAGCCCGGCGCGTTGCCAGAGGGCCATTATCTCATCGTAATCAGCAACGCCCAGATCACATAGCGTGACGGTCTGCAAAGTGCTTTCTTCCATGGCAGCCTTGTTTCGTCAGGGAATCGCGCAGCAAGCGTGGGGTAGAAACCATACTGCCGTAGCCCTGTCATGGAGTGAGCGTCCAGCATCACCTAAATAATTCTGCTACAATTTGGCTTGAGAGATACGGACAACCCTCTCTCCTTCTCCTCCTTTTTTGAGCGCCGGGGCTTGGGCAACCCCGGCGCTCAACGCGTCTGGCGCACGAACCTCACGGCAAAGTATAAACCCAGGCCAGCGGCCTGGCAAACTGCCCCAGAGCTCGCCTCATAACTGCCCAGCCATCCGGTGCCTGGCCCCACCAAGGTCACGGATACAACTCTTGGCGCTGAGCCTTAATCCAACCCTTATTAAACTTTTAGCCCCCTTTAAGGACGCCGCTAACGCAGGCTGCTATAATTTACCGCGCGTAAGAACGCGTGGCAGATGCACTACGCGACGCTTGTGCGCCTATATCTCTACTTGTAAGGTAAGGGAGGAATGACCATGAAACGAGTCAGTTTAGTGGCCCTGAGTTTGCTGATTGTCATCGCCTTGACCATCTCAGCCTGCAGCGCCGTCTTGCCAGGCTCTGTTGCCAGCGTGGGTGGGTACCTGGCCAACCAGATGAGAGCTGCCCATGTTGCCGCGGCTCCCACGCCGACCCCTGTGACCGCCGCCCTGTCCGGCAACATGGCAAGCATATATGCCCTTCAGGAAGCACTCCAGACCGTCTACCAGGCGGTCAATCCGTCGGTAGTCAACATCCGCGTTATCTATCGCCTGACCCGCTCGGGTGAGAGCCTGCCCTCAATACCGGGGTTCCCGAGCTTGCCTGATGAGCCCACAACCCCTGAGGTTCCTCCGATCGCGCAAAGCCTGGGGTCCGGCTTCGTGTGGGACAGCCAGGGGCATATCGTCACCAACAACCATGTTGTGGAGGGTGCTGACGAGATCAAGGTGACGTTCTATGATGGCCTGACCTTGCCGGCCGAACTGGTCGGCCGCGACCCCGATAGCGACCTGGCCGTCATCAAGGTAGACCCATCTGGCCTGGACTTGCGCCCCGTCGCAGTAGGTGACTCGACCCAGGTCAAGGTGGGCCAATTCGTGGTGGCCATCGGCAACCCGTTCGGCCTGCAAGGCACCATGACCTTTGGCATTGTGAGCGCCCTGGGCCGGGCCCTGCCGGCCGGTAATGAGACCACAGCGCCCGACGCTCCGGTCTACAGTATCCCCGATCTCATCCAGACCGACGCGCCGGTCAATCCGGGCAACTCTGGAGGGGTGCTGCTGGACCTGAACGGCTATCTGATCGGTGTACCTTTTGCTATCGAGTCCCCCGTGCGCGCTTCGTCCGGGGTGGGCTTTGCCATCCCCTCCGCCCTGGTGCAACGGGTGGTTCCCAGCCTGATCGAGACCGGCCACTTCGAGCATCCCTGGATTGGCATCAGTGGCATGACACTGACGTCTGAAGTGGCCAAGGCAATGCGCCTGCCCGAGAATCAGCGCGGGGCCCTTGTCATTGACGTCACCAAGGGAAGCCCGGCTGACAAGGCTGGGCTGCGTGGCAGCAGCCGACAGGTAGTCATCGAGGGGCAGAACGTGCGGGTCGGTGGCGATGTGATTATCGCCATTGACGATCAACCTGTACGACGCTTTGAGGACCTGACGACCTACCTGGCACGTTACGCCCAGGTGGGCCAGAAGGTGACTCTGAAGGTGTTGCGCGACGGCCAAGAGACCACGGTCTCGCTCACGCTGGCTGCCCGGCCCACAACCCAGGCCCCAGGACCATCCACCACGGTGACTGGCGGCGCCTGGCTGGGCATCGCAGGGGTAACCCTGACCCCAGAGCTGGCAGAGGCCATGGACCTGCCGGCTGACCAGAAGGGGGTACTCATCGAAAGGGTCACCAGTGAGAGCCCGGCTGACCAGGCCGGCCTGCGTGGCAGCTACAAGGCGGTGATCATCGGGGGCCAACGCGTCATGGTCGGTGGCGATGTGATCGTGGCCGTGGACGATACCCCTGTGGAGACCGTCGAGGCGCTGGCCAAAACCATCCGGGCCATGAAGCCAGGCGATCGGGTCAGCCTGAAGATCTTGCGGGACGGCGAGGAGCTTACCGTCACGGTCACCCTCGCGGCGCAACCTACAACCACGCCGTAAGAGCACGTAAAAAGTGCAGGGTGGACATTGACATCTGGGCTCTCTCGTGGTATCTTGTGAACCAGATCAGGGCAGAAGCTGGATCCTCTTGCGCGAAGGTCTGGTTTCGCCCTTCATAACTAATAGCGATGATGGAGAGAGTACGGGGGTCAAGCGCAGAACAGAGAGCGGCTGGGTGCTGTGAATGCCGCCTGCGCCCCCTCGGAAAGACACTCCGGAGCTGCGGGGTCGAGCCCGAGCGGAGCCTTGCCAGACTGAGGGCAGGGTTTCAGCCGGGGGTAGGCTCAGGCCGGGGCCTCCCGTTATCAGGCTGGGTCGAAGCTGACCCCTGAGGCCGGCGCCGTGAGGTTCCGGCGAACCAGGGTGGCACCGCGAGCGCGCTCCTCGTCCTTGGACGAAGGAGCGCGCTTTTTGTTGTGGCTGCGGCAACCGAAAGAAGGCTAGCACGTGGTTGCCAATCCTTTGCTCTGGGAGACGGCTATCGCATGGAACGGATCTATACGAATGAAATCGCGGCGCATATTGGACAGCGTGTCCGCCTGGCTGGCTGGCTGCATGCGCTGCGCTGCCTGGGTGGCATAAACTTCCTCGTGCTGCGTGATGGCCGCGGCACGGCGCAGATCGTCGTCCACGCACCTGAAGCCATGAACCAGCTCAATGGGCTGCTTCCTGAAAGTGTGCTGGCCGTCGAGGGGCTGGTAGTCGTCGAGCCTCAGGCACCAGGTGGAGTCGAGATCCACCATCCTGTCTTTGAAGTCATCTCCCCAGTACGCGAGGCGGTGCCATTCCCCCTCAACAAGCCTGACCTGAAAGCCAGCTTGCCAATCTTCCTCGACCATGCCGTAGTTGGGCTTCGCCATCCCAAAAAGAGAGCCCTCTTCCGGCTTTCCGCCGGGATCATGGCTGGGTTCCGTAAAGCACTGGATGGCCTGGGATTCACCGAGATTCAGACCCCCAAGCTGGTTGCCTCCGCCACCGAGAGCGGTGCCAACGTCTTCGCGGTGGACTACTTCGGCAAACAGGCTTACCTGGCCCAAAGCCCGCAATTCTACAAGCAGATCATGGTGGGTGTGTTCGAACGCGTGTATGAGGTGGGCCCGGTATTCCGGGCCGAACCGCACGATACCGTGCGCCACATCAACGAATACGTCAGCCTGGATGCCGAGATGGGCTTCATCCAAGACCACCGCGACGTGATGGCTGTGCTGAGCCAGGTGATCCGCGAGACGCTGGCTCATCTGCGCCACCATTATGCCCCTGAACTGGCCACCCTGGAGGTGAAGCTGCCTGAAGTCCCCCCTGAAATCCCGGCCGTCTACTTCCCTGAAGCCCAGGGGCTGATCCTGGCCCGCTATGGAGAAGATTGCCGGGGCGAACCAGACCTGGCCCCCCAGCACGAGCGTTGGCTGGGGGAGTGGGCCAAGGCCGAGTATGGCAGCGATTTCCTCTTCGTCACCGGCTATCCGATGGCCAAACGGCCATTCTACACCCATCCCAACCCCGCCGACCCACGCTATTCCAATTCCTTCGACCTGCTCTTCCGCGGCACCGAGCTGGTCACCGGCGGGCAGCGGCTGCACCGCTACCAGGACTACCTGGAAGCTGCCGCGCGTTACGGATATCGTGATTTGACCCCCTTCGCGACCTACTTCGAGGCTTTCAAGTATGGCATGCCCCCTCACGGAGGGTTTGCCATCGGCCTGGAACGCTTTCTCATGCAACTCCTCGGCCTGGACAACATCCGACTGGCCACGCTCTTTCCCCGGGACTTGAACCGGTTGACTCCCTGAGCGAGAACCGGTATAGTAGATAACCGGTGGACTCTTCTGCTCGGCCGATTTGAGAACGTGCAGCGCTGACGTGCCAGCCTGCTCTGGCTCCCAAGGCGAAGCTTGCCCGCTGCCGTGGCCGCAGGCAGAGTGGGCTGGCACGTCCGAGGGCTGTTTTCCTGGCTAACATCTTGGGGTCGAGAAGAGGGCGAGAAGGACAGCAAGAGCTGTGGGCGATCGCGAGCATGTGTTCTGGGAACCAGGCTATCTCCAGCTCCACCGCAGCGGGGAACTGCGACGGCGGGCCCGGTCGGCGCTGGCCAGCCTGGCCCGCTGCGAACTGTGCCCGCGCGGCTGTGGCGTGAACCGGCTACAGGGCAAACGTGGCGCGTGTGGTGTCGGCGCTGAGCCAGTGGTCGCCTCCTGGAATGTGCATCCCTGGGAGGAGCCTCCGATCAGCGGCACGCGCGGCTCGGGGACGATCTTCTTCTCAGGATGCACCGGCAAGTGCCTCTTCTGTCAGAACTACCCCATCAGCCAGCTTGGCTATGGCAACCGGGTCACCATTGAGCGTTTGGCCGGCATGATGCTGGAGCTACAGCGCCGCGGCTGCCACAATATCAACTTCGTCACCCCGACCCACTTCGTGCCTCAGATCCTGGCTGCCGTGGACCTGGCCGCCGGCTGGGGTCTCCATATCCCCCTCGTCTACAACACCAGCGGATATGAACGGGTGGAGACCCTGCGACTGTTGGAAGGCGTTGTAGACATCTGGCTGCCCGATGCCAAGTATGCCGACGATGAGGTGGCCCGTCGCTTATCGGGGTTTGTCGGCTATGTGGCTGCCAATCGGGCTGCCCTACGGGAGATCTTCCGGCAGGTAGGGCCCACACTAAGCCTGGATAATGCCGGGATCGCGCGGCGGGGGATGATCATCCGCCATCTGGTGCTCCCTGGGGGTCTGGCCGGCACGGCTGAGGTGCTGAGCTGGATTGCGCGCGAGCTCTCCCCGCGTGTACATGTCAGCATCATGGACCAGTACTTCCCGGCGTATAAGGCGGTCAACGACCCGGTCTTGGGCCGCAAGATCACACCGGCGGAATACCAGGATGCGTTGGATGCCTTTGCGGCGGCCGGATTGGAAAATGGCTGGTTGCAGCAACACGAGACCTGCGGGGAATGAGGTGAACCGGCGACCGGCGGTCACGATGCATCTTCTCCTGGCCTGGGGAGACAAGCGGATGAATCAACGCGGATTGTACGCGATGTGCACTCTATGGTATACTGCGGCCCAGAAATCGGCAATTCATCCAATCTGTTATCTCGCTTACAGTCACCCCGTGCGGGGTTGAGTTGAGGAGGTCCGCCGTGCGTCTGTCCGTTTTGCAAGAGAATCTCGCCAAGGGCTTATCTATCGTTGGGCGGGCTGTTTCATCGCGTAGCGCCTTGCCCGTGTTGGGCAACATCCTGCTCAGCACCGATCAGAACCGGCTCAAACTTGCCGCTACCAACCTGGAGATAGGGGTCAGTTGTTGGCTGGGTGCTCATATCGAGGACGATGGCGCGATCACCCTGCCGGCTCGCCTGCTGATTGACTGGGTAAACTCGATGCAGCCCGAGAAGATTGAGATGGAGTTGAGCGTGCGCACTATGAGCATGAACCTCAAATGTGCGCGTGTCGAATCCAACATCAAGGGGATTGACGCCAGCGAGTTTCCCCTTATCCCCACGGCAGACGGCGAGAACGCGCTGGAGCTGAGTCCCACCACTTTACGTCAGATCATTGATCAGGTCGTCTTTGCGGCGGCGGATGCCAAGGAGACCAGTCGGCCGGCGCTGACGGGTGTACTGCTTCAGTTCGACGGTGGTCGCCTGACCATGGCTGCCACCGATGGGTATCGGCTTTCAGTGCGACGTACACCCCTTTCCGCCCCCGCGGCCGAGACCACCAGCGTCATCGTGCCGGCGCGCTCCCTGGCCGAAGTGGCCCGGATCAGCGCTGAGGCCGACCCTGACCAGCCGGTCCAGCTCTCATTAGCGACCAGCCGTAACCAGATCCTGTTCCGGCTGTTGGGCAAGGGAGAGGGGGAGCGCGGTGCCTTCTATCAGGTAGACCTGGTCTCGCAATTGATTGATGCCAGGTTCCCTGATTTTGAAGCTATCATCCCCAAGAGCTACACCACACGCACGGTGCTCGACAGGGCCGCCTTTCTGCGGGCTCTGCGTGTGGCATCCCTGTTTGCACGGGATGCTTCCGATCGCGTGGTGCTGGAGATAGCGGCCGGCGGAGAGGTCATCCCAGGCCAGGTGACCATCAGGGCCACCTCGGCCGAAGCCGGGGACAACGTCAGTGAGCTGGACGCCCTTGTGGAAGGGAGTGGGCTGGAAATCGCCTTCAATGTGCGCTATCTGATGGATGTGCTTGAGGTGATTGACACGCCGCAGGTGGTGCTTGAGACGACCCGGCCGGACCGCCCTGGTGTGTTCCGGCCGCTCGGCACCTCTGGCGAGTCCGAAGAGTTCACACATGTGATCATGCCCATGCAGCTCAGTCGGTAGTTATGCGGCGCGTCGCCAGCAGGACGCAAAGTGGTGCGCGCGTTCTGTGTCGTGCTATGGCACAGCGTCTTGTCGTCAATGTGCGCGCAGCGTTGTGTTTGCGGGTGTGTGATTTTGTGCGGCAGTGC
>DAOTZS010000055.1:0-36498 GCA_034434335.1 Anaerolineae bacterium | reverse complement strand
AGGGTGTACGACCAGTTTGGCATTGAGCTGGTGCCGGAGATCGTGTTTCTGGGCGAGTGGCCTCAGTGGCCTCCCTATCAGCCCGTCAGGCAGAGTTAGAGCTTGTTTGAAAAACGCTCGTAGTAAGCCACGGCGTACGGGCAGAGCGTTGCTCTGCCCGTACAAGCGGAGTGGCGTTTGAATGGCCCCAAATGCCTCCTGGCAGCCCGCAAGTAGTGTAAAGTGGCATCTAGACGGCACTCCGCTTTGCTCCGTGCCTGACTACAAACGAATTCTCAAACACGCTCTTAGTCGGCCCGGGTGAGGGCGAACCGAGCACGTTTCTGACAAAGGGCGTAAACGGGCTTATGTCAGGCTGCTTAAGCTTGACATTTGTGGTTTCTTGTCTAAAATTGACCGCAGTCAATGACAAATAATTCCTATTGCAAATTATGCCTGTGAAGCGTAAAATCCGGGTGGCTGTTATCTTCGGGGGGCGGTCGGGCGAGCATGAAGTATCGCTGGCATCGGCACGCTCCATCATGGCGGTAATGGATCGGGAGCGGTATGAGGTGGTGCCCGTCGGCATCACCCATGCTGGCCGCTGGCTGGTAACGGGTGATCCGTTGGCGGTGCTGTGCAAGGGTGGGGAAGAAGAGCCGGCAGGAGAACCCGGGGACACGGCAGCCGCCATAGGGCGAGAGCTGGTGCCGGGCGCAACGGGGCAACAGTTCCCGGCTGTGGATGTGGTTTTCCCTGTGTTGCACGGCCCCTTTGGCGAGGATGGTACCATTCAGGGGCTACTGGAGCTGGCTGGGCTGCCCTACGTGGGGTGTGGAGTGCTGGCCAGCGCCCTGGCGATGGATAAGGTGATCAGCAAGCAGGTTTTCGCCGCACATGGGCTGCCGGTAGTGCGTAACCTGCCTGTCAAACGGCAGGCATGGGAGGCGGACCCCGAGGCGGTGGTGGCTGAGATCGAAGGGGCACTATCTTACCCCCTGTTTGTCAAGCCGGCCAATTTGGGCTCCAGCATTGGGGTGAGCAAGGCCAGGGAGCGCGCGCAGCTCAAGGAAGCTCTGGCCGAGGCAGCTCGCTATGACCGTAAGATACTGGTGGAGGAGGCGGTGCCCCAGGCGCGCGAGATCGAATGCAGCGTGCTGGGGAACGACGACCCCATAGCTTCGGTGCCGGGTGAGGTAGTCCCCTCCGACGAGTTCTATAGTTACGCTGCCAAGTATCTCACCGGCGAATCGAAGCTTCTGATCCCTGCTCCGCTACCGGAGGAGGTAGCCGCTCAGGTGCGCCAACTGGCTGTGGCCGCATTTCGCGCTATTGATGGCGCGGGGCTGGCACGGGTGGATTTCCTGATGGATGGCACTACAGGCCAGCTCTATGTGAACGAGATCAACACCTTGCCCGGTTTCACACAGATCAGCATGTATCCCAAGCTCTGGGAGGCCAGCGGCCTCCCATACCCGACGCTGATTGACCGCCTGATCGAACTGGCATTGGAGCGCCACGCCGACCGGGCACGTTGTCTGACGACTTATAGCGGCGCCCTGTCACCGGCGCAGTTGGCCGGGCCTGGGTGAAGGTTGTCCTTATGGCGCATCGTCAGCGCAAGGAAAACTCGTCTGCTGGGCCGGCTACGGAGCCGGCCTGGCGTCGGCCGCCGTCCAGGCCGCGGGCCAGGATGCGGCGTCAGGCCGCCGTGGTGGCAAGCCTGTCAGGGTTGCCGGTCCGTCTGGTGAAGGGTGGCCTGCACCTGGGGGTCAGGCGCTGGGCCGTGCTGTTAGCGGTGCTGGCTATAGGAGTAGGGCTGCCTCAGCTTTTGGATGGGAGCTATTTCAAAGTGACGGCAGCTGAGGTGCGCGGCTGTCAGCGTATCCCGGCCGAGGCGGTCTATGCGGCCAGTGGCCTGCATGGCCAAAGCGTTTTCCGGATCAGGCCTGATGAGGCCGCGACCCGCCTCGCCGCGTTGCCGGGGGTGGCTGCGGCAGCAGTGCACGTGCGCCTGCCCCACCATGTGCGGATTGAGGTGCGCGAGTATCTGCCACTGGTTAGCTGGCAGGTTTTCACCACCACCGTCTGGCTGGGGGACGACGGCACCCCTATCCCCATGGTAGGGGATCCACCCGCGCTGACTCTGGTAGACGCCGGCGGGGCTGCTATGGACAGCTCGGGGGGGTTGCGACCAGAGGTCCTGGCCGATCTCAAAGCGCTTCGGGCTGCCCGTCCGGAGCTGACCCATGTCTACTACGGTGAGCAGGAGGGCCTGTACTTCCGGGCCCCGGCAGGCTGGACCGTTTACCTGGGTGTGCGCGGGGAGATCGGTGAGAAGCTGGCCCTGCTAGAGGCCACCGAGCGGGATCTCCTGGCCCGTTCTGAGCATGTGGACGTGATTGACCTGCGTTTCGAGGGGCATGCGTTGGTCTGGTGAGGTGGCGGTGGTCTCGCGCTGGAGGTGGCGGTGGATAACCTGATCTGCGCCCTGGATGTCGGCTCGTCCAAGATTTGCGCCCTGATTGCCGAAGTGGACGCGAGCAATACCGTGCGCGTGGTGGGGGCAGCGCGGGTGCCGGCTGCCGGCATGCGGCGGGGCGTGGTGGTGAACACGAGCGAGGCTACGGCTGCCATTGGCCAGGCCATTGCCCAGGCCGAGGCCTCCGCCAACTGCGTGATGGAAGCGGCCTTTGTAAGCATTTCTGGTTCCCATATCAACAGCGTGGGCAGCAAGGGTGTGGTGGGGGTGGGCCGTGGGGGTCGCATCACCTGGGAAGATACCCAGCGAGCTTTGGAACAGGCACGCAATATCGCCCTGCCTCACAACCGGGATGTGATCCATGTGATCCCGCGCTGCTACGCCGTGGACGATCAGCGTGGGATCCACGATCCGGTAGGGATGTTTGGCTTCCGACTGGAGGTGGATGCCAGCATTATCACCGGCGCTTCTTCGGCGATCGCCAACCTGGTCACCTGTGTGCAGGCCAACGGGGTTGCCATCAGGGACCTGGTGCTGGCGCCGTTGGCTTCAGCCGAAGCAGTGTTGACCGATGAGGAGCGCCGGCTGGGGGTGGCCCTGGTGGATATCGGTGCTGGCACGGCAGACATCGCCATCTATTTGGAGGCTGCCCCCTGGCATGCGGTCATCAAGGAAGTTGCTGGTGACCACTTCGTGCGGGATGTGGTGATGCTGCTGCGGATGCCGTATGGCAAGGCTGAGGCATTGATCAAGGAGCATGGCCATGCTGAGCCCGAGCGAGTGCCGGCCGACCAGGAGGTGCAGTGCGGCGCGTTTGGCCAGACAGCTCAACAGACGGTGCGTCGGCGCCTGCTGGCCGAGATCATTAACGCCCGGGCTGAGGAGATTGTAGACATCATCCTGCTAGAGGTAAAACGTAGCGGTTACGACGGCCTGTTGCCGGCCGGCATTGTACTGACGGGCGGTGTTGCTCAACTGGCGGGGTTTGCCGAGTTGAGCGAAAAGCGGCTGGACTGGCCGGTAAGGGTAGGCTGGCCCGATGGAGTGGCCAGCTCGATCATGGACCTGAGCAGCCCGGAATACGCTACGGCGGTCGGGTTGCTGCTGTGGGGGCTGCGCCAGGGTAGCGTGCCCAGGGTGGTCGAGCCCCCTTCGTCACCCGGAGCACTGGGGGCCAAGATCGTCAAATGGCTCCGTAATCTGCTTCCAATGTGAGCAAATTGGCCGAGAGTTTTTCTATCCAGCATATCTGGCCTTGGCATGTTGCACTATCCCGGTAGAAAAGGAGCGGTAGTATGAACCCTAGAGGACAACAGGTCACTTACGTAGAGAACCCAGCTCAGATCAAAGTGCTGGGAATAGGTGGCGGTGGCTCGAACGCCGTCAATCGCATGATCGAGGAAGGCATCCAGGGCGTCGAGTTTATAGCGATCAATACGGATGCTCAGGCACTCATGCTGTCCAACGCGCCGCAGCGCCTGCGCATTGGCGATAAGATCACCAAGGGACTGGGTGCCGGCGGCAACCCTGAGATCGGCCAGAAGGCTGCTGAGGAGTCGGCCGAAGAGATCAGGGCGTTGCTCAAGGGCGCCGATATGGTCTTCGTGACCAGCGGCATGGGCGGCGGCACCGGCACGGGTGCGGCGCCTGTGATCGCCCAACTGGCTAAGGAAGCTGGCGCCCTCACCATCGGCGTCGTGACCAAACCCTTCACCTTCGAAGGCAACCGCCGACGCCGGGTGGCAGAGGAAGGGATCAACCGGCTCAAGCAAAGTGTGGATACGCTGATCGTAATCCCCAACGACCGCCTGCTCCAGGTCGTGGATAAGAAGGTCAGCATCCAACAGGCGTTTCGTGTGGCCGATGATGTGTTGCGCCAGGGCATTCAGGGCATCTCCGAACTGATCACCATTCCCGGGCTGATCAACCTGGACTTCGCAGATGTGCGCAGCGTGATGAGCGAGGGTGGTTCGGCGCTGATGGCCATCGGCCAGGCCAACGGTGATAACCGGGCCCAGACGGCAGCCGAACAGGCCATCCACAGCGCCCTGCTGGACGTGAGCATTGATGGCGCCCAGGGGATCCTGTTCAACGTCACCGGTGGCCCCGACCTGAGCCTGTATGAGGTTAACGAGGCGGCTGAGATTATCCGCCGCACCGCCGACCCCGACGCCAACATCATCTTCGGCGCGGTGGTGGATCCCAACATGAAGGATGGCATCCGCATCACGGTGATTGCCACCGGGTTCGATGCCCTCAAGGAGCAGGCGCTGGCTCCTGGCAGCGAAGCTAAGACGCTGGAGTTCCCGAAGCGCACGTTTGACCGCGACGACCTGGACATTCCGCCCTTCCTGCGCCGCGCTCGCCAGGCATAGCCCGACGGCTCAACTGGGGTTTCATGCTTCCGTGATCTATCCCCTGCCGGGGCGGAAATGGTCGTCGCCTGGGGTTAGGTGGCCGCGGATGGGCCAAGATGCTGGCGCGGCCTCTGGCGCCTCTTCTCCAGCCAGGCCAGCCAGGAGAGGGGCGCCAGAGGCCAGGCATCAACCTGGCCTTCTGGTGCCGCGCGGGCCGGTTTCAGCCAGACACAGATGGCCCCTAGAGCCGCTTTAGCCCCTTTCTATACCACCCTTCCGATTCGGCAAGTGACTTCAACACCCTGCGCGTTTCTCTGTCAGCCCCTCTCACGCGACCTCTGCGCCTGGCCATCTGCCTGCTAAGGATCCCCGCCCTGGACGGCGGGCCGGACCAACCTGATTCTAACCTTAAAGTTGGGCTTATCTGGCGACTTCTGCCTGGCCCCCCTTCACGCCCTGTGGTATACTCTGGATGCCTCGGTCGCCACAACATCTAGTGCTCACAGTACCGTAATATACCACATGTTGGGCCCCTGTTCTCAGGGGCCGTTGCCGCCTTAGACGGAGCAAATGCCATGCACTGTCCTTACTGTGGTCATACCGAGTCTCGCGTGGTGGACACCCGCCCAGCCGGCGAGACGATCCGCCGACGTCGGGAGTGCGAGAATTGTCAGAAGCGCTTCACGACTTATGAGCAGATTTCGGAAGCGCTGCTGATCGTCAAGCGTGATGGCCGGCGAGAGCCATTCGACCGGTTGAAATTGCTGCAGGGGATCCGTCTGGCATGCGCCAAGCGGCCTATTCCTACGGTGAACATCGAACGGGTAGTGGACCAGATCGAAGAGCACCTGTTCAGCCTGGGAAAGGCAGAGGTGCCCAGCAAGCTGATTGGGGAGCTGGTGCTGGAAAAGCTCAAGCAGTTGGACCCTCTGGCTTACATCCGCTTCGCCATCGTTTATCTGGAGCTGGAGGATGTGGAGGCCTTGCGCCAGGAATTGGATCGCCTGATGGCTGAACGCCACTGATCAGAAAAAGGAGAAGGAGTAGTTCTGTGTCTGGACAGCTCAGATATTTCCAGCCCTTGATCCAGGGGCCGGCCGAGATTCGTCTTTCTGAGAATGGATTGCAGGTGCTGCGCAAGCGCTATCTGCGCCGGGGCCTCGATGGCCAACCAATCGAGACCGTTGAGGAGATGTTCCGCCGCGTGGCGCGGGTGGTGGCACAACCAGATGCCGCGTACGGTTACGACGTCAGCAGCACCGAGAAGAGCTTCTACGGTTTGCTGGCGAGCCTGCGTTTCTTCCCCAATTCGCCTACCTTCACCGGTGCCGGCACGCCTCTGGGGCAGCTCTCGGCCTGTTTCGTGCTGCCCATTGCCGACGACCTGGGTAAGGAGCGCGATGGCATCTTTCAGACGCTGCGCGATGCGGCGCTCATCCAGCAGACGGGGGGTGGCAACGGCTTCTCCTTCTCACGGCTACGTCCGAGGGGCGACACTGTGGCAGCCAGCGCCGGGGTGGCCAGTGGGCCGGTAGGGTTTCTGCGGGTCTACGATACCGCGTTCGGCGAAGTTGCCCAGGGTGGCACGCGGCGGGGCGCCAACATGGGGGTGCTGCGGGTAGATCATCCCGACATCGAAGAGTTCATCGTCTCTAAGGCGCGGGAGGGGGAGATCGCCAACTTCAACATCTCCGTGGGCATTACCGACGCCTTCATGCGGGCGGTGGAGGCCGATGGGGAGTGGGAGCTGCGCTTCCCCGATGTAACACACCCGGCCTACCGCGACTTTCGCGGTACGCTGGAAGATGCCGAGAAGGCTGGCCTGCCCATCAAGACCTACAAGCGGGTGCGTGCCCGCGAACTGTTTTCCCGCATCGTTGAGCAGGCTCATCGCAATGGCGAGCCGGGGGTGCTTTTCCTGGATACTGCGAACCGATCCAATCCGCTTCCGCACCTGTATCGGCTAGAAGCCACAAATCCCTGCGTTCCAGGCGACACCCTTGTCGCGACCCCGCAAGGTTGGCGACGCGCGGACAGCATCAAAGAGGGTGATGAAATCTGCACGGTTCTGGGCGTTGGCAAGGTAGGTCGTGTGGAAATCTACCCCAATGTACCTGTTTACCGAGTCATCCTGTCAGACGGGGCAACGATACGGGCTACTGCGGCACATCAGTTTCATGCTCGCGATTCACGGACTAAGTTCTTTGAGCCGCGCCGACTGGATCAGCTCAAGATCGGAGACTGGGTCCGTGTATTCAAGGGCGTTCTGCCAAACAATCCGTTACCACCTACTTCAGCGGACCTGACCGACCGTGAGTATGGATTCCTGGTCGGTGTGCTTGTAGGTGACGGCTGCTACACCCCGCGCGCCCTATCTGTCAATGTTGTGCGCCTTAGTACCCATGCGGACGATGTGGAATGGAATGATATCCTGTTGCGTGCCTTCCAACGAATCGGCGTCACTAAGATGTACACCTATGTCAATCCAGGCAGCCGTACCATGATGATGGATCCCAAACCAGGACGAGTTATCGCAGATTGGGTCAAGATGCTGCCTCTGGAGCCAGCGCGTGGGCCGGACAAACGACTACCCGATGTGTATATCAACAGTAACGCCGAGTTTCTGACGGGATTGCTGGATGGGCTCTTTTCTACAGATGGCAGTGTTGATCTGCAAAGCAACCATCCAATGCTACGCTTTCATACTTCTAGCCATGAGCTGGCACGTCAGGTGCGCCTTATTCTGCTGATGTTTGGTATCCATAGTCGGATCGTCAAGAGCGAACGCGAGCGCCATGATTTGGATGGCAGGGTTATCCGGAACGATCGTCCTAAGTACGACGTGATTATCTCTGGCCAAAGCCTGGGCCGATTCTTTGAGCTTATCCGCCTGAGCCACCCCGAGAAACAACGACGTCTGGAGGCAGCCGCGCTATACGCGAACTTCACCGGCGGGAATTGGGCAGCTCAGGTTATCGCCATCGAACCCGAAGGAGTCGAGACGGTCTACGATTTGTATGAACCGCGTAGCGACACCTGGATTACTGAGGGATATGTGTCGAGAGGATGCGGTGAGCAGTGGCTCGGGCCTTACGAGAACTGCTGCCTGGGTTCTATCAATCTCGCGCAGCACGTGACCGAGGACAACCGGGTGGACTGGGAGAAGCTACGCCAGACGATCGTGGTTGCCACGCGCTTCCTGGACAATGTGGTGGATGCCAACAAGTACGTGCCGGGCGTGCCTCAGCTTAGGGAGGCGGCATTGCTGGCCCGGCGCATCGGGCTGGGCATCATGGGCCTGGGGGACATAATGTATCGGCTGGGCGTGCGTTATGGCTCCGAGGAGAGCCTGGATTTCGCCAGCCAACTTATGGAGTTCATCCGTTACCATTGCATGCTCACCAGTATTGAGCTGGCGCGTGAGCGCGGCCCCTTCCCGGCCATCAAGGGCAGCATCTACGATCCAGAGGCGCTCACATGGCAGCCACCCCAGCCCATCGTGCCCCATCTGCGCGATTGGGGTCGGCCGGCACTCGATTGGGACCAGGTCGTGGCCGGGATCAAGGAGAACGGTATTCGCAACGCCGCCCAACTGACCGTGGCCCCCACCGGCACCATCGGCACGGTGGCCGGCTGTGAGGGATATGGCTGTGAGCCGGTCTTTGCCCTGGCCTACACCCGCACGGTCAAGGACGGCGACCGCGACCTGAAGCTGAGCTACACCAGCCCCCTCTTCCTGGCGGCGCTGGAGCGCGCCGGCCTGGATGAGGCAACCCGGCAACGTATTATCGCCCAAGTCAGCCTCACCGGCAGTTGTCAGGATGTGCCCGAGGTGCCCGAGGCGATCCGCCATGTGTTCGTCGTGGCTCAGGATATCACCGCCGAGGAGCATGTGCGCATGCAGGCGGCGTTGCAGGCATTTGTGGACAATGCCATTTCCAAGACGATCAATTTCCCGGCGACAGCCACGGTCGAGGATGTGGCCAGGGCGTATCAACTGGCCTGGCGGCTCGGCTGCAAGGGGCTGACCGTCTATGTGACCGGCAGCCGGCAGGAAGTGGTCCTCGAAACCGGGGCTGTGGCAGAGCGCAAGGGAGCTGCTACCGGCCCACAGGAGGCGGCGGTAACGAAGGAGGAGATAAGCAAGGAGCCAGCTATCCCTGCCAGCCCTGTAGCTCCCCTGGCCCCTGCCTCCACGCCTCCCTTTGAAGGGGGCGTAGTGGCCAAGCGCCCGCGGCCGGCGGCCCTGCCGGGCATCACCTACCGCAAAGAGACGCCGCTGGGCACCGCGTTTGTCACCGTCAACCTCAACGGTGAGAATCAGCCGTTCGAGGTCTTCTTGAATGTGGGCAAGGCCGGCAGTGATGTGGCGGCCGTGTCTGAAGCCCTGGGCCGGCTGATCTCGCTGATCCTGCGCTTGCCATCCCCGCTCGACCCCAACGAGCGGCTGAAGCAGGTGATTGACCAGCTGGCAGGGATAGGCGGCGGCCGTTCGCTGGGCTTCGGTGCCCATCGGGTCCGTTCCCTGCCCGACGCGGTGGCGCAGGTCCTGCGGGACCATCTCAACAGCTCCAACGCGTGGGCAGAGGAGGGGATTATCAGCCTGCGGCCGGCACCCATGGCGCCATCCGAGCAGCTTCCTCTGCCCATCTCCGAGCGACCCATCGGCGACCTGTGCCCGGACTGCGGCCAGGCGACCTTCATCCCGATGGAAGGTTGTCGCAAGTGCTATGTGTGTGGCTACAGCGAGTGCTGAGGCGCAACAAGACCTACTTCGCGAGTACAGTTTTTTACCAGAAGCGAAGCCCGTCTCTGGCCCTCACGCGCTGCCTAACCCCATAGGCGCCAACCCGGCGCATCGCGGGAGGCTAAAGCCGTCCGGCTACTTTGCCCTGTACACCCCCTTGATGGGGCTGCCCCACCCCCTGGAGAGATCAACTAGCTGGCCTCGCTGACTTGACAGGAGTTACGCAGTTGCATTACGCTGTGCCCCCACCTCCAATTGGGGGCGGGGGAATCCTTTGAAAGGGGTATTCTGGGCGGCAAAGCCGCCCAGAATACCCCTATAATCTCGATCCCCCTTCCCCGCAAGGCGGGGAAGGGGGTAGGGGATGGGGCGATACGCCTCAAAGTGCGGAACTCCTGTAACTTGATGCGCATGGGGCGGCGAACGACTGCTCTCCTGACTTGGCCTGCGCACGCCCTCCCCGGGAAGGGACCACAGTGGACTTCGCCGTCAGTGTTTACAAGCGCACCGACCCGGCCTACTGCAACGTGCTATCTACCCCCCTGGTGCGCATCAACAAGAACTTCGAGATCGTACCCGCCGGCGCCGAGCGCTGGGAGGTCTCTGAGGACGGCCTGACCTGGACCTACTACCTGGACAAGAACCTCAAGTGGAGTGACGGCAACCTGGTCACTGCTCACGACTACGTCTTCACCTTCCAGTATCAGGCCGATCCCAACCACGCCTGGGACTTCGCCTGGTTCTGGAGCGACCTAAAGAACTGGGATAAGGCCGTGAAGGGCGAGGTGCCCGTCACCGAGATCGGGGTCAAGGCAGTAGACGATTACACCCTCCAGTTCATCACCGAGGCCCCGGCACCCTACCTGCCGGCCAAAGCCCTCTACGCGCGGCCCCTGAGCAAGGTGGCCTTCGAAAAGTACGGTGAGTACTACAACAATACGCCGGAGACATCGGTCTCCTCGAGCCCGTGGATCCTGGAGGAGTGGACCAAGGGGAAGCGCATGGTCTTTGGGCCCAACCTCAACTACACCGGCAAGATCAAGCCCTATCTGGAGCGGATGATCCTCATCTTTGGCGACCCCAACACCGACTTCCTGGCCTATCAGAACAACGAGGTGGATCACGCCTCCCACTTCACCCCGGCCGACATCGAGCTGATCGCCAAAGACCCGGTGCTGAGCAAGGAGTACCACCCTGGCTTTGGTGACTTCCGCACCTGGTACCTGGGCTTCAACACCTACGAGCCGCCGTTCAACGACATCCGGGTGCGCAAGGCATTCGCCAAGGTCATTGACCGCGATGCCATCATCGCCAACGTGGTGAAGCAGCAGGGCATCGCGGCTTACTCCTTCATGATGCCCGGCTTCCCCGATGCCTCGGCCGATGAGCTGAAGAAGCTGGATGTCAACCAGTACGATCCAGAGGCCGCCAGGCAGTTGCTGGCCGAGGCCGGCTATCCCAACGGCCAGGGCTTCCCCAAGCTGGAGCTGTGGCTGCGCAACGAGACCGACCTGAACAAGGCTGTGGCCAACGCCATCGCCGCCATGATCAAGGACAACCTGGGGATCGAGGTGGAGGTGTCCAATAAGGAGGCCAAGCTCTTCATGGACACCCTGAATGCCCACAAACTGCAGTTCTACATGGTGTCCTACGGCTTTGACTACCTCGACCCCTCCAACATGCTCGGCATCTGGGTCTCCACCGGCCGCCACGCCTGGAAGAACGAGCAGTTTGACAACCTGATTGCCCAGGCGGCATCGTTCACAGGTGACCCGGCCAAGCGCAGCCAGATGTTCAAGGATGCCGAGCGCATCCTGGTGGAGGACGTGCCGGCTGTCTTCATCTACCACGGCACCCCTGGCTGGATGTACAAACCCTATATCAAGGGTGAGGAGTTCGAGCCCGACCGTACCGGCGTGGCGACCTGGCACTGGCCCGGGCTGGAAGACATCAGCATGATGGCCCTGACCACGTACATCTCCAAGGATGTGGAGAAGTACCGCAAGTAATGGGGCCAGCACGGCTGACCGGCCAGTCATGAGCTTACGCGAAACCTCCGAGACCGCCAGGCCTCGGAGGTTTTCGTTTTCCACGGGTGCTGCTCTGGATACTGCCTCATGGCCGGTTTATGGGGAGCTGCCCTAAGCTGAAGCTCTGGGCTGAAAGAGCGAAGCCCTACGGGCTAATTCTGGCCCCGACCTGGGCTTTGCTCTCTCAGTGCGGGGGTTCAGCACCGCTTCCTTACCTATCCCGGCCTGACGCAACAAAACGCAGCCCAAACGGTGGATGAGCATGCGTTGAAATACCACCACTGCGCGCTCTGTGCTATAATGTAAACCCATGAGGGGCATGACGCGGAAAGTGCAGCGCGTGCTGCTGGGCCTGGTAGCCCTCACCCTCCTGGGGTTCGCGCTGCTCACCTGGCAGGTGGATCGCCTGGGCCGGCGCGATGAGGCGCAGCCGGCCGACGTGATCGTCGTCTTGGGCGCCCGCGTGGAGCCCGGTGGCCGGCCAGGCTCAGACCTGACCAGCCGTACCTACCACGCCGTGGACCTCTGGCAGGCCGGCTACGCACCCTACCTTATTTGCACAGGTGGCTTCAAAGATGAGCCCTTTTCGGCGGCCGCGGCCTGCCGGCGGTTTGCCATCGAGCTGGGCGTGCCGGCCGAGCAGGTGATCGCGGCCGACGGCAGCCTCAACACAGCGGAGGATGCCCGGGTCACCGCGGCTGTGATGGCCGCCCACCACTGGCAGAAGGCCATCCTGGTCAGCCACCCTCTTCACCTGTATCGGGCGCGCTGGCTCTTTCGCCGAGCAGGGGTGCAGGTGGTCACCAGCCCCACGTCAACGCAAACCGAACGCATCTTCCTGCCCTTGCGCCTGTACTATGCCGGCCGGGAGGCTGCCTCCATCGTGGTGGTGATGCTCAACGAATGGGGTTGGCTGCCGGCAGGGTGGCTGGAAAGCCTGCAGCGTTGGGCGCGCAGTTTGTAGCCACCCTGGTGTCACACGACCTGTTCACCCGAACGTAAGCCCTGCAGAGGCTGGCACAGCCATTCGGGGTAAGCTACACCTTTGGGGTAAGGTAAAGAAAACAAGGTAATACCCCCATGCTCACTGGGCTATCGCTGCGCACGCCCGGCTCACAATAGCAGCCGATTCATGCGTACCTGGAAACAGACCGCGGCCTTGCGTGCCATCCTGGCTCGCGAGGTCGGCACCATTCATAAGGACCACGGAGGCAAGCTCAAAGTCGCCCTTGCTTACCCGAACAGCTACCACGTTGGCATGTCGAGCCTGGCGCTGCACATCCTCTATCGCGGCTTCAACAGCCGGCCCGATGTGGTGTGTGAGCGCGTTTTCTGGGACGAGGCCGCAGCCGGCCAGCCGCTGCTTTCCCTAGAATCGCAGACGCCAGTGCAGGAATTCGATGTCTTGGCTTTTACCCTCTCTTTCGAGCTGGATTACCTGCACGTGGTGGCCATGCTGCGCCAGGCTGGCCTGGAGCCCCTGGCGGAACGACGTCAGCAGGCGGAGGCTGCCATGGCGGCCCCGCGCACGCCTCTGCTGATCGCCGGAGGTCCGGCAGTCAGCGCCAACCCGGAGCCCATGGCACCCTTCTTCGATGCCATCGTGATCGGCGAGGGGGAGGAGATCCTCCCTGCCCTGACCGATCTGCTGGTCGAAGGGGTGGGGGAGAGCAGGCAACGACTGCTGGATGCGCTGGACACCTTGCCGGGCGTTTACGTGCCCTCTCGGCTCACCCCTGCACCGGATGGCCGGCGTATTCAGCGGCTTTGGGTCAGGGATAGCAGCCTCCTGCACCCTGTGTCGTGCCTTTACACCCCTGATACCGAGTTCCCCAACCGGCATCTGGTAGAAATCGCCAGGGGGTGTGGGCGAGGATGTCGTTTTTGCCTGGCCGGCTATGTCTACCGCCCGCCGCGCGAGCAGCCCCTGCCGCGCATTCTGGAGTGGGTGAAGGAGGGGATGGAGGCCAGGGGTGGCGATGGGTTTCGGCCGGCGGGGATCGGGCTGATCTCGGCCGCGGTGTCGGACCACAGCCAGATTGACGAGCTGGCAGAAGAGCTGCAGGCGCTGGGGGTGCGGATCAGCATCAGCTCCATGCGGGCCGACCCCATCAGCATTCCCATGTTGCGGGCACTGGCTGCCAGTGGCACACAGACTTTGACCATCGCGCCAGAAGCTGGCAGCGAGCGGCTGCGCCGGGTGATCGGCAAGGAGCAGAGCGAAAGCGATCTGCTGGCCGCAGTCGAGCTGGCTCAGAAGCTGGGCTTTCCCCAGCTCAAGCTTTACTTCATGGTAGGCCATCCCGGTGAGACAGAGGAGGATATCGAAGCTATCATCAACCTGACCCTCAAGGCCAGGGCCATCTTTCGCCGCAACCTGGTCATCAACGCCACGCCCTTCGTGCCCAAGGCTCACACCCCTTTTCAGTGGGAAGCCATGACGCCGGCAGCGGTTGTCCAGGCGCGTCAAAACCGGCTGCGCCGCGCCCTGGCCCGGCATAGCGTGGCCGTGAATGCCGACCCGGCGTCGTGGGCCGCAGTACAGGGGGTGCTGGCGCGCGGTGATCGGCGCCTGGCGCCTGCCTTGTTGGAGATGGAGCGGCCAACTGCACGCTCCTTCTACCAGGCCCTGGCCCGCCACGGCCTGGACGCTGAAACCTATCTGGCAGCGCGCGACCCTAACGGATTCCAGCCCTGGCAGGTGGTGGATGGTGGGGTCAGGCCTGATTACTTGCGCCGCGAGCACCGGCTGGCGCTGGCCGGCCAGCCAGGCCACCGCTGTCCGCCTGGCGCGCTGGCCTGCGCGGCCTGTGGCGTCTGCAGGGTTACGTTGGCGCCCCCAGGCAGGCTGCAATGATACGACATCAGATCAACGGCGTGGTTTACTATACCTTTTCCATTCTGGACAACTTTCCGGAGCTGGTGCACGCCGTGACCACGCGTCATGGGGGAGTGAGCACTGGCCCTTACGCTTCGCTGAACTTGAGCTACGCGCTGGGGGATAACCCGGCGGCAGTGGCGGAGAACGTGAGGCGAGCATGCAAAGCGCTAGGGCTGCGCCCCGAGCACCTGGTCAGCCCTAACCAGCATCACACAGCCAACGTGCGTCGGGTGGATGCAGGCGACCGTGGCCGCGTCTGGCCCGGCTACGACGCGCTGATCACCAATCAGGTTGACGTTCCGCTCCTGTTGCGTTACGCTGACTGTACTCCCGTGCTGATCTATGACCCCGTGCATCATGCCCTGGCGGTCGTTCATAGCGGGTGGCGGGGTACCGTCCAGGGCATCACGCGGGCCGCGGTGGAGGCGTTGTGCCGGGAGTACGGCAGCCGGCCCGTGGACATGGTGGCGGCCATCGGCCCCAGCATTGGCCCCTGTTGTTATGAAGTGGGGGAAGAAGTGGCCGAAGCTGTGCATGCAGCCTTTGCCCGACCCCATGAGCTCTTGCCGGGCCGGCCTGGGACGCGACCTCACTTTGACCTGTGGGCCGCCAACCGACGCTGGCTTGTGGAGGCCGGTGTGCGCAAGATCGAGGTGAGCGAATTCTGCACAGCCTGCCATACTGACGAATTCTACTCCCATCGCGCTGCAAGGGGTCGCACAGGGCACTTCGGTGCGGTGATGGGGTTGGTGGGTTGGTAGGGACTGGCCGAGGGCAAGGAAAGGCATGGAGCAGAGGGAGCTAGAGGCCCGGATTGCGGCAGTGCGTGAGCGCATTGCAGCCGCAGCTCGCCGGGCCGGACGAGACCCCGACGAAATCACTCTGGTTGCCGTGACGAAAACTCACGGGCCGGAGACAGTGGTCGCAGCCTATCAGGCTGGGTTGCGCCACTTCGGCGAAAACCGGGTGGAGGAGGCCGGCCCCAAGGTCGAGGCTGTGGCCCGGCTGCTGGCCGGCGCTCCACCGCCTACCTGGCACATGGTTGGCCACGTGCAGAGCCGGAAGGCAGCCCAGGTGTTGCCGTGGGCCAGGATGGTCCATTCTGTAGACAGCGAGAAACTGGCCCGTCGGCTGAGCCGGTTCTGCCAGGAAGCAGGGCAGGAACTGGACATCCTGCTGGAAGTGAATATCTCGGGCGAGGCCAGCAAGTACGGGCTGACGCCGGCCCAGGTGCCGCAAGTGGTGGAGGCGATTGCCACCCTGCCGGGGCTGCGCCTTCAGGGCCTGATGACGATGGCCCCCATCGTGCCCGACCCCGAGCTGGCACGGCCGGTTTTTGCCGGCTTGCGAACCCTGCGCGATGATTTGGCACGGCGGTTTCCGGCTCTCTGCTGGCAACACCTGTCAATGGGTATGACCGACGACTTTGAGGTGGCTGTCGAGGAAGGGGCAACCATAGTGCGCATCGGCCGGGCCATTTTCGGAGAACGTCTGTAGGAACCAGCGCCAGAATGGAGATCATATGTTGATTGATACAACTATCAGTTTCATCGGCTCGGGAGCGATGGCCGAAGCGATGATCAAAGGCATCCTGGGCAATCACCTGATTGACCCCAAAGATGTGATTGCCAGTGGGCCGCGGCCAGAAAGGGCTCAGGAACTGCGTGGGCGGTATGGTATCCGCGCTGTCACCGATAACAAGGTGGCGGCCGAGGCCGGCCGGATCGTGGTCCTCAGTGTCAAGCCACAGATCCTGCCCAAGGTGATGGCCGAGATCCGCGACAATGTGGCTCCGGACGACCTGGTGATCAGCATCGTGGCCGGTATGCGCATCAGCGTGATCCGCCGCGGCCTGGGTGTGGAGGCCATCGTGCGCTCCATGCCCAATACCCCGGGCCAGGTGGGCCAGGGAATGACGGTCTGGACAGCCACCGAGGCCGTAGACGAGACTAAACGCCGCCAGGCTCAGGCCATCCTGGGTGCCCTGGGCAAGGAACTCTACGTGGAAGACGAGAATTACCTGGACATGGCCACCGCGCTGAGCGGCACCGGTCCGGCCTATGTCTTCCTGTTCATGGAAGCCCTGATTGACGCGGGGGTACACCTTGGTTTCAGCCGGCGCGTGGCCCAGGAGCTGGTATACCAGACCATCGAAGGCTCGGTGGCGATTGCCCGCCAGACGGGCCTGCACCCCACCGAGCTGCGCAACCGGGTGACCTCGCCGGGAGGCACTTCGGCCGAGGCCCTCTATCAACTGGAGAAGGGTGGCCTGCGCACGGTGATCTCCAAAGCTGTTTGGGCTGCTTATCAAAGATCTAAAGCTCTGGGGGAGTTGGCCGAAAAGTGAGCTACGCGCTGATCCGCCTCATCAACACCTTGTTTCAGGTGTTCAGCTTCCTGATCCTGGTGCAGGTGATTGGGAGCTGGGTTCTGGCGGCGCGGGTCCGCCTGCCCACATGGGCTTACGACATCCTGAGGGCTGTGGACGCTATCACGGCGCCCGTGCTGAACCCCATCCGTCGGCTGATCCCCAGCCTGGGCGGGCTTGACCTCTCACCCATCATCGCCCTGATCCTGCTCGACCTGGCCCGCACCGTGATCGTGCGCGCGCTGCTCGGCATACTGTGAGGGGAACCCGCGGCCGCGCCACGACGTCTCGTAGGACGAGCTTAGGCTCGTCCTACGAGATACAAGAGAGAGCAACCATGGTGCGTTTACCTGAGAGGATTGTGGGTGTAGCGTTGGGGTTGCTGGCCCTGGAACTGCTGGGGTGTGCTGCTCCATCCCTTCCGGCGCCACCGGCACCAGCCGCGGCCAGTATGCCCACCGCCATTTCCGAGGCACAGCCCAGGGCATCTCCTCAACCCGGGCCGGCTGGCACCTCCCTGTCAGCCGGCACGCCGCTGGAGGCTCAGGCCCGCCTGGACCTGGCAGCCCGTTTGAATCTGGCGCCAGAGGAGGTGGAAGTGGTGGCGGTGGAGCAGGCCGAGATGCCTGTAGGCTCGTTAGGGTGTGGAAGCACGGGCGGGGTGGTCAACCCGGGGATGATCATCGGCCAGGAGATCACGTTGCGGGCCAAGGGGCAAGAGTATATCTACCGCAGCGACGGGCAACGGCTGGTACCGTGCTCACCAGCAGCCTTCCCCGGTGGCCGCGAGCCAATCCTGGCCGCCGGGGGCAACGCGGCTCAGTTCCGGGTGCAAAACCTGGCCATCGCTGACCTGGCCGGCCGGCTGGGCATCTCCAAGAGCGCCATCACAGTGCGCCTGATCGAGGCTGTGCAATGGCCTGATGCCAGCCTGGGGTGCCCCCAACCAGGGATGATGTACGCGCAGGTCATCACCCCTGGTTACCGCCTGGTATTGGTGGCAGAAGGCCAGGAATACATCTACCATGCCAGCCTGACAAATGTAATACTGTGCGAAGGTAGCGAAAACACCCGCCCGGACTGACTCGGCCCTCGTCAGGCTTCGCCCTGGAGTTTAGCCCGCAAAGCCACCGCCCGATCGGGCAGGTCGGTGATGATGCCGTCCACCCCCAGGGTGAACATCCGCCGCATCTCCTCCTCTTCATTGACGGTCCAAACCCGCACAGCCAACCCTGCCTTGTGGGCCCTGGTAACATAAGCTTCATCCACCATGCGGAGTTCGGGGTGAAGCCCGTCGGCGCGGCTGAAACGCCGGGTGATCCCCCAACGGGTCCAGGAGGGCAGGTCAGGCGCGAGGAGCAGCGCGGCCTCGATCTCAGGGCCGGCCAGCTTGGCCCGGCGCAGGGCAAAGGGATTGAAGGAGCTGATCACTACCTGGTCGGCCATGTCATGCGCCCGCACAGCCTTGACCACGTCGGCGCCCAGGGTGGAGGTGGCAGGGTCCAATGCCTTCAGCTCGATGTTGACCAGCAGCTTACCCCGCAAAAGTTCCAGCACCTCGTCCAGGATGGGGATACGGGTCCCGGCAAAGCGGGCATCGAACCAACTTCCGGCATCGAGGCGACGGAGCTCCTCCAGCGTGTGAGCCGTCACCCGGCCTTTGCCGTTGCTGGTGGCTTCCAGGTTGGGATTGTGGAAGACCACCAGCCCCCCATCCGAGCTGTACTGGACATCCAGCTCCACCCCATCGGCGCCCAGTTCGATGGCCGCCTGAAAGGCTGGCAGGGTGTTCTCGGGGGCCACCCGACATGCACCCCGGTGGGCAAAGATCAGAGGGCGGTGGGCCTGAGTTCGTTTCATAGCCAAAACCTCGCAGAGGTGACGGTGGTCAGAAACGGGTTGTTGCACCGTTCTTCCCCTACCGTGCTGGCTGGCCCGTGGCCGGCCAGCACGGTGTAGTCGTCGGGCAGGGTCAGGATCTGCGTCCGGATCCCTTCCAGCAGTATCTCGGCATCTCCGCCTGGCAGGTCGGTGCGGCCGATGGAGCCTGCAAAGAGGGCATCGCCGGTGAAGGCTCGCCGCCAGGTGTGGTCCACGAAGGTGACGCCGCCAGGGGAGTGGCCTGGGGTGGCACGCACTTCCAGGGCCAGGTCGCCAATTTGCAGCACTTCGCCCGGGGTCAGGTCGCCAACTTCCGACGGTGGCTGGCCAGGGTCGTACCCCAGCCATGCCTGAGTGGCGCGGCTCATAAGGGCCAGCATGGGTTGCTCGGCCGGGTGCAGGTCAAGGCGTACGCCGGTGGCCTCTTGTAAGGGCCGGGCAGCCAGCACGTGGTCGAAGTGGGCATGGGTGGCCACCATGCGCACGAGCTGAAGCCCATGCCGGCGCAACGTCTCCAGGATGCGCTCCGCATGGTCGCCCGGATCTATGACGATCGCCTGACGGGTGCGAGCACATCCCAGGATGTAGCAGTTCACCTGCAGTGCCCCCACTACAAGGGTTTCAAAGATGATCGCCATGGAAGCTACTCCGAGGGTTTGGATACCTTGACGGTGCCCAGGTAGGCCTCGCCCGCCACCGTGTCGGTGTCGGGCAGCAGAATCAGGGTAAGCCGATAGGTTCCGGCGGGCAGGTCGCCTGGGAGCAGGAGGTCGTGCTCGCCGCGCACGATATCCCCGCGTTCCCACAGCGTTGTGGGGTAGGTTTCTGCCACCAGGGGTGCCTGGAGGCTGGCCACCACCTGGCCATCCTCATCGGTCAAGCGCAGGTCAAACCACCAGTCGGCGCGCGGGCTGACATTGGCCCGCCAGTAGAACGTCAGGTGCAGGAGGTCGCCCGGGTAGAGAGGGGCCCGCGGGAGGTGGCCAAAGCCGCGCTTGTAGCGGTCATGCCCCAGCAGGGTGATGCCGCCGAAGTCGAAGCTTTGCGTATATTGCATGTTGAAGGCAGCCAATAGGGGCGGGGTTTTGGCGCGCGTCACGGTGAGGGGTGGCAGGCTGATGAAATCACTTCCGTCGGGCAGCCGCAAGCGTTCGAGGGTCTCCAGGTCATATAGCCCGATGATGCGCTGGTAGGTCCCGGGCGGGGTTCCTGGGGGGATCAGCAGGCCATGGTTGTCCACCACGACTTCTCCAGGCTGCCAGCTGTCGGTGGGCCGGCTGTCTCCAACCGGCTCCGCGTCCCGTTGGGCAATGACCTGCTGGCGCTCGTCCAGCAACTGCAGGAAGACCTTGTAGCGCCGGCTTGGCTGCCGGTCGGCCCGCCACAGCAACTGGAGCTGGGTGACCTGCCCAGCGGTAGGGGTCAGGTTCCAACCCCTGTAGCCTAGCAAAGTAATCTCATTGCCCAAAGAGAGATCAAGGCCATCTACGATCTCATCGGGCAGGCGGCGCTCGGGCATGACATATACTGCCAGACGCACGTTCCCGCGCCACTGGTCCAGCGTCTTGTAGCCCCAGCTATTCATCCAGTGCTCGATGAGCCCGGCGGGGTCGGCCTCGGCGGTTGCCCAATAGAGGGCGTAGACCTTGTCACGGTTCAGGAGCTGGTTCAGCTCTTGGAGAGTGGCTTCCGGGTCGAGGGGCCGCTGGCGAGGGAGGGCGTAGATGGGCAGCTCGCCGTGATAGTAGTACCTGAACACTTCAATCTGGCCAGGCGCATCCAGCAGGATGGCATCATTGGGCTGGCTGGTAGTGATGATGAACTGAGCGATGCCCCGGTAGTCATCACGCGCCACCGCCGGGTCGCCGAAGTAGCGAGAGGTGGCCAGGCCCGACAAGCCAGCGACCATGGCCAGCGTAAAGGTGAGCCAGGCCGCGGCCAGCAACCCGCGCGGCTGGGCAGCGCGGTGCTCCGGTGGCCAGGAACGGATCGGCGGAAGATCGGTGGTCTCGCTAGCCGTTGGCAGGGATGCCTGCAGCTCACCGGCCGGGACAAGTATCCCGCGCGCCAGGAGCAGGCAATAGGCCGGGCTGGCGATGAGCAGGAACTTGAGGTAGGCATCTCGGAACAGCCCCAGGGCCAGCATCATGGCCAGGGCCGCAATGACCCAGGCGATGGGGATAAACCAGCTCAACAAGAGGGGCCGCTGGCGATCGCTGGGCCAGGGCACGGCGCCGATCAGCGCCAGCGCAGGCAAAAGCCACGTCCACCAGGCGCCGGTGTGATAGCGGGCCAGAGGCCCCAACCCCAGCACGTTGCACGCGGTTTGCAGGGCGGTGCCGGGAGTCATGGCAGGGGTGCTTGATGGCCAGCGGGTAAGTTGCCGGATGGCGGTCGGCAGCCAGGGCCCGAAGAGGAGCAGGGTGATCCCCAGCAGCAGAGCCCAGCGCAACAGACGCCGGCGCCAGTCCTGTCGGCTGCGCCACACCCATCCCAGGTATAGAAGGGTGAGCAGGGCGATCATCAGAGGGAAGGCGTAGTGAGTGTAGAGGCCTGCGGTCCAGCTCACCACTAAGCTGCCGGCTACCAGAACCCATAGCGCACGCCTGTTAGGGGAAGGCCGCGCTTCTCCTGTCAGCTCACGTCGCTCGAAGTACACATACCACCAAAACGCCAGGACGCTCAGGGTGGCCAGGAACGCCATCAGTATATACATGCGCGCTTCCTGGCTGTAGTAAATCTGGAATGGGGCCAGGGCTGCTATGAGGCCGCTAACCAGGCCGGTAATAGGGTTGTACAGGCGCCGCCCCAGCTCGGCCACTGCCCACACCAACAAGATGCCCAACACCGCGCTCAGCGAGCGCAACCCTGCTTCACTCAGCCCCGCCATGCCGGCCCACAACCGCAGCAGCCAGTAGTAAAGGGGCGGGTGGATATCGTTGGCTGCGGCGGAGGCTATCTGGGCCAGCGAGCGGGTAGCCATGACCGCGCTGTTACCCTCATCCGACCACAGGCTCTGGCCCCCAAGCTGATAAAAGCGCAGACCAGTAGCCACCAACAGGATCAACATAAGGGCCATGAAATTCAGCACCGCCTGACGCTGTGAGCGCCGGCCGGGGAGCCGGCGCACCTGCGAGGCAGATGGGCGAACAGCAGGGGTGGAAGAGGGCGCAGAAGTGGAGGGTGAGTTCATGGTCGCCGGTCCTGGGCTGCTGTGGTCATGTATGCCTTCAGGGTGTAGTAGACAGGCTGCAGGGTGAAGTCTGGGTCAGCCAGGCGGAAGTAAGCCTCTGGCCTGCCCTCGCGGAACCAGTCATCGGTGGCGCGTTTGAAGTACCAGATGTTGATCACCCCCACCCAGGGCCACTCTTTCAGCGCACGCTCCAAGGCCAGGGGGGTGTAGCGGGCCTGCTGCTCGAGTGTCACCTGGCCAAAACGCTTATCGGGCACCGTGTCGGGCACGGCGTTCCACCCCATCTCACTGATCCAGATCGGCTTGTGCGCGTCGCCGTTGGCCACCATGAGATCGCGCACGAACTGGGGCCGGCCAAAGTTTATCACACGCGGGTTCATGCGGCGGTCGGTAGGACCGGACCACAGGCCATAAGCCTGCATGGACATGATGTCGAAGTAGGGGGCGGCCCCGGCATCGTACATGCGTTGCAGGAAGATGAGATCGTTCAGCGCATTGTAAGGGGCCGGCGCGGCCGGCTGCAGCGCGATGGTGCTGGCCAGGGCTGCGCAGAGGATTACCACATTGGGATCGGCCTCTCGCGCTCGGGTGGCCCCGATCTTCAGCAGCTCGGTATACTCCTCGGGGCTGATGGCGTAGGTGCCCCACTCCGGGTAGATGTTGGGCTCGTTCCAGATCTGATAGTAGCGCACGCGGCCCCGATAGCGACTGACCAAAGTATAGACGAAGTCGCCAAAATCGGCGTAGTTGTCGGGCGGCGCGAAGGTACCCACCGCATCCCCGGCTGCCCTGCTCCATGCCGGTGGGGTGCTGACCCGCACGATCAGCTCCATGCCGTACTTCTCGGCCAGCTCGACGATCTGGTCATACTTGTCCCAGGCCGAATGATAGGGTTGGGTGCGCCGGTCCTCGAAGTCCCCCTTGCCGTGGATCTCAATGTCTTGCCAGGGAAACTCTTGTCGCAGCCAGTGGAAACCGGCCTCGGCAGCCAGGCGCACGGTCAGCTCCCGCTTGGCCGGCTCTACTTCCTCGTTGAGGAAGACGTTGACCCCAAAGGGGTTGACGTCTGTATATTGCACCGGCACGTCAGGGGCAAGATTCAGCCGCGGCCGCAGCAAATCGGCAGACAGATCCATAAGCCCCTTGAGTTGCGCCACAGGCTGCTCCTCGCCGGTGAGGTTAAATAGCATGCTGCTCAGAAAGCCGCGGGCCAGGAAAACAACGATAAACAACAAAGCTCCACCCAGGAGCAGGCCAGCCAACCAGCCCAGCGACGGTCTATGCGGAGGAGCGACCATGCATGACATTATACCTTATTCGGAGGCGAGGTTCAAAAAGCAATTACCGGTGGCAAGGTGGCGGTGGTATAATGGTGGATGCTGGGGTCAGAGAATCTATATACGGAGGATCCCATGTTACGCACCCTGCGCGACGCCCTGTCCTTTGCCCGGCGCAAGCCACCCTCTCACACGCCGGCTACCCATGGTGACTTGCGAACTGCCCCAAAGGGAGGCTTTGCTCTAACCTCTGACCTGCGACAACACTCCCACCCGCTCAGTGCCCCCTGTCCTCGCCTGTACCCGGCACTGGTCTGCCTGGCCTTACTGGCCGGCTCCTTCCTGACCGTGGTGCGAGCAGCACAATACCCAGGCGCGCTCGATAGCAAGGGCTCCAGCCATGCCGTAGCCCTGCCTGCGGCCGCGGCCTCCGCGTTCAAGACCTACTACGTGCGCCCAGACGGGGGTTCAGCCGAGCAGTGCACCGGGCTGGTAGACGCCCCCTATCCGGGCAGCGGCCAGGGGCAGCCATGTGCCTGGCAGCATCCCTTCTATGCCCTGCCGCCGGGTGGCACCCCACGCCTGGCCGGAGGCGACACCCTGATCATCAAAGCCGGCAGCTATATGTTGGGGTATGGCGCACCAGGCACAGAATCCTGTTCGGCCGACTATCCCTGGGATTGCACCATGCCCCCCATCCCCAGCGGCCCAGACCCTGCGCATCCCACCCGCATCATGGGCGAATCCGCCCTCGCCGGCCGGCCGGCTGCCACAAACCCTGCCGGCATCGGCTGGCAACCCGGGGCTTCCTCGGCGGTGGAGCTATGGGGCACCGAGCGCATCTCCTTTCTGATCAACCTGACCGATGCCAGCAACGTAGAGATCGCCGGCCTGGAGCTAACCGACCACGCCACCTGCGCTGAGTTCCATACGGGCGGCCTGGCCTGCCCGCGCGCTGGTTACCCCTTTGGGCCCTGGGCCGTCGTGGGCATCTACGCCGAGGACTCGGCCAACGTCTACCTCCACGACCTGGACATCCACGGCCTGGCTTATGCCGGGGTCCACGCTGGCCGCCTGAGCGATTGGAGGGTGGAGAATGTACGCCTGGCCGGGAACGGGTGGGCAGGCTGGGATGGAGACCTGTGGGAGGGGAGCAGTGCCAACTCGGGCACGCTGCGTTTTTGGCGCTGGACCGTCGAGTGGAACGGCTGCGTCGAGAGCTGGCCAGGCCGACAACCGATGGGCTGCTGGGCTCAGACCGCCGGGGGCTACGGCGACGGCGTGGGCACGGGCGCCACAGCCGGCCACTGGATTATCGAGAACTCGGCCTTCTTACACAACACCTCCGATGGCCTGGACCTGCTTTACGCCTGGCTGCCTGGTGCCTCAATCGAGATCCGCCGCACCATTGCCGAAGGTAACGCCGGCAACCAGATCAAAACCAACGGCCCGGTGATCATCGAAAACTCGATCATTGTCGGCAACTGCGCCTATTTCGAGGGACAGCCATTCACCTTCAATGTGGATCCCTGCCGGGCCTACGGCAACGCCCTCGACCTGACGTTGCGGGCAGGCAACCAGGCCGTGCTGACCAACAATACTCTCACCAGCCAGGGGGACTGCCTGATCGTGGCTGGCTGTGAAGGCACCTGCAATGGCTCCGAGCGGGTCCAGCTCCGCAACAACCTCTTCCAGGGGCATCCCGATTTCCTCGGGGGTGACCAGACGTGCCTGGCCTACGAGGAAGACATCCCCGGCGATCCCTTTGACTTTGACTACTCGGCTATCGCCAACGTCAAAGACGATGCCTGCCCTGGCGCGCACGCTATCTGCAACGTGCCACTGGGGCTGACCAACCCGTCCATCAGCGCCTTCGATGCCCACCTGCTGGCCGGCAGCCCGGCCATTGACGCTGGCACGACGGTCGGCGCGCCGGCGGTCGACTTCGACGGCCGGCCACGCGACGCACATCCCGACATCGGGGCCTGCGAGTATGCGGCTGCACCCTTGCCCACCGCCAGTCCCACGACCACCCCTGGCGCCACCCCTACCCGTACTGCAACGGCTGCTGCCACAGCCACTGCTACCCGTACCGCTACCCCGACCCGCACCCTCACGGCCACCCCGACCCGCACCGCCAGCCCAACCCCCTCCCGCAGCCCCACCCCCACTGCGTCACCCTCCCCAACCAGGACGCCAACCCCCACGCCAAGGCCGTCTGCCACGCCTACTCGCACAGCAACGGCTGGCGTGCCCTCCACGGCCACCCCAACCACATCTCCTGTGCCCACGTTTACGCCCCAACTCTCGGCCATCGAAGGGGTGGCCTGGGAAGATCGTGACCGTAACGGCAAGCGTGAGGGAAATGAGCCTGGCCTGCCCGGCCTCAAGGTGATGCTGGACCCGACCCTCGGCCACCTAAAGGGGCCGGCACAGGCCCAGGTAGCTGTGACTGATAGGGATGGCCGCTATCACTTCAGCGCGGTTGTGCCGGGTGATCACATCGTGCAGGTAGAGGACCCCGCCGGATTGTGGCCTACCACCCCCGTTACGGTCATGCGGGCTACAGCATGGCACGAGACGGTCCAGGTAGATTTCGGCTTTTTCCGGCCCCCCATTTCCTGCTACCTGCCTCTGACATATCAGAGGGCGTTTGTGAACCGATAAGGCCAACGCACAGCATACTGTTCCATAGAAGACGCTGGGATCAGAACGATGCGCGTGAGTGTTATCTGCACCGTGCTCAACGAGGGAGACTCGATCCGTCGGCTGCTAGACAGCCTGACCAACCAGACCCGGCCAGCCGATGAGGTGGTGATCGTGGATGGTGGCTCGTCCGATAACACTGTGGCCGTGATCCGGACCTATGGTGATCGCCTTCCCCTGCGCGTGCTGGTTGAGCCTGGAGCCAACATCTCCCGTGGTCGCAACCTGGCCATCCAGGCCGCAACTGGTGATGTGGTCGCCGCCACCGACGCCGGCGTGTGGCTTGAGCCGCAATGGCTGGAGGAACTTACGTCCCCCCTGGCCAACGGCGCTCATGCCGTCGCGGGCTTCTTCGTGCCCGATCCGCAGACTACCTTCGAGGTGGCCATGGGGGCAACAGTTCTCCCCACGCTGACGGAGATCAACCCGGCTCGCTTCCTGCCCTCCAGCCGTTCGGTTGCCTTTACCAAAGAAGCATGGCAGGCAGCCGGCGGCTACCCTGAATGGCTGGACTACTGCGAAGACCTGATCTTTGACCTGCGGCTGCGGGCTCGGCGAGGGCCTTTTGCCTGGGCGCCCCGGGCGATCGCCCATTTCCGTCCCCGCGGCTCATTCAGGGCGTTCTTCAAGCAGTACTATCGCTACGCGCGTGGAGATGGGAAGGCAGATCTCTGGCGGCTGCGCCATGCCATCCGCTACAGCACTTACCTGATCGCCTTGCCAGGGCTACTGCTTCTGGCTTCGCTTCACCATCCGCTGTGGCTGTTATTGTTGCTAAGCGGGGTCCTTGCTTATTGCCGGACCCCCTATCGCCGGCTGCGCGCCTACTGGCCTCTCCTCTCGCCCCTGGCGCGAGCCCAGGCCATCTTGCTTGTGCCCCTCATCCGCCTGGTAGGCGATGTAGCCAAGATGTTGGGCTATCCGGTCGGCTGGGCCTGGCGGCTGCGCCATTGGCGACAGCCGGAGATCCATTGGCGCAGGTGAAGGCAGTCGCATCGTGCAGGGCATTCTATTTTGCGCATCCTATTGCACCAGGGTAGAATAAAAACACTATGTTGGAGGAAGTTGCCGCATGGAACTGCTGAAAGATCGTATTCGTCGCGAAGGCGTGAACCTGGGCCACGGCATCCTCAAAGTGGACAGCTTCATCAACCATCAGGTGGACCCGGCCTTGATGCTGGCAGTGGGCGGCGCGCTGGCTGCCCGCTTTGCCCATCTGGGCGCCAACAAGATCGTGACGGCCGAGATCAGCGGCATCGCGCCGGCGCTGACAACTGCTTTGGCCCTGGGCATCCCTGTGGTCTATGCCCGCAAGACCAGGCCGGTAACCATGCACCCCAATGCCATGACCGTCACGGCACCTTCCCATACCAAAGGGGTGATGACCGAACTGATGATCTCACCCGAATTCCTGGGCCCGCGCGACCATGTCCTGATCATTGACGACTTCCTGGCCCGGGGCGAAACGATCCGCGCCCTGGCCACCCTTGTACGGCGAGCTGGCGCCACCCTGGTCGGCATCGGCGCGGTGATCGAAAAGCGCTTCGAGGGTGGCCGGGCCGCGCTGGCTGATCTCGGTGTGCCCATCGAGAGCCTGGCCGTCATCACCAGCATGGAACACGGCCGGATAGTGCTGGAAGATTAATGAGCAATAGACGTCAAACCAAGCTGGTACATGAAGGGGAGTACGTCGCTGAAGTCGAGGTCGAGCTAATCGAATCCTCGGAAGGATGGGGCCCCTATCTGTCTTTAGAGGATGCTCAGAAACTTGATGAGGTTAGGGAAGCATTGCGTTCGGGAGACCTCATTGCAGCGAGCAAGCTTGCTCGTGTTTATCGTCTGATGCCCGTGCCTGCGTGAGTCTCGTCCCTTCGATGAGCGTGCACCAACCGTCACACGATACCATTGCTATCCTCGACTATGGTTCGCAGACAGCCCAGCTCATCGCCCGCCGGGTGCGGGAGCTGCACGTCTACTGCGAGCTGATCCCATGGAACGCGCCAGCAGAGCGTTTTGCCGGCCTGCAGCCCAAGGGTTACATCCTCTCCGGCGGGCCGGCCAGCGTCTATGAACCGGCTGCTCCTACCTTGCCGGCCTTTGTGCTGGCCTCGGGCCGGCCGGTCCTGGGCATCTGCTACGGCATGCAGCTATTGGTCCACGCGCTGGGCGGCCGCGTTGACCCGGCCGCGCGCCGCGAATATGGCCACGCAGACGTAGAGCTGCTGGCAGCCGACACACCCCTCTTGCGCGGCCTGCCAGCCGTTATGCCGGTCTGGATGAGCCACGGCGACCACGTTACTGAGCTGCCCCCTGGCTTCATACCCCTGGCACGCACCCCCTCTTCGATTGCTGCCATTGGAGATCTGGCCCGCAATCTCTACGGTGTCCAATTCCACCCTGAGGTGCGCCACACCCCGCAAGGCACCGACCTTTTGCGTAATTTCGTCGTGGATATCTGCGGCTGCCGACCCGACTGGACCCCTGCCAACCTCATCCAGGAAGCTGTAGCTGCCATCCGGGAACAGGTGGGGGACGGCGCTGTCCTGTGCGGGCTCAGCGGTGGGGTGGATTCGGCCGTCACAGCCACACTGGTACACCGGGCCATCGGTGACCGCCTGACCTGCATCTTTGTGGATCATGGCCTCCTGCGCCAGGGGGAGGCCCACCAGGTGGTTGAGACTTTCGAGCGCCACCTGGGAATGCGCCTGGTGGCGATTAACGCCAGCGAGGACTTCCTGGCCGACCTGGCCGGGGTGACCGATCCGGAGGAGAAACGTCGGCGCATTGGGGCCCGTTTTGTGCGCACCTTCGAGGCCGCGGAGATGTTGGTCGCCGCCGAGCGCGGAGAGCATGCCACTTTCCTGGCCCAGGGCACCCTGTACCCTGACGTGATCGAATCGGCCAGCCGAGATGAGCAGCGGTCGGCTCGCACCATCAAAACTCACCACAACGTGGGTGGGCTGCCTGAGGACATGGGTTTTCAGCTTGTGGAGCCGCTGCGCATGTTGTTCAAGGACGAAGTGCGGGCCGTGGGCAAGGCCCTGGGCCTGCCCGAAGAAATCGTCTGGCGCCATCCCTTCCCCGGGCCGGGCCTGGCCATCCGCATCATCGGCGAGGTCACATGGCAGCGGCTGGAGACCTTACGTAAGGCCGATGCCATCTTCCTGGAGGAACTGCGCGCGGCCGGGCTCTACCGCGCGGTTTCCCAGGCCTTCGCCGTGCTGCTGCCTGTGCGCTCCGTCGGGGTCATGGGAGATGGCCGTACCTATGCTGACACCATCGCCCTGCGCGCGGTGGTCACCGACGACTTCATGACCGCTGACTGGGCTCGCCTTCCCTACGATCTCCTGGCCAGGGTGAGCAATCGCATTGTCAACGAGGTGCCAGGGGTCAATCGGGTGGTCTACGACATCAGCTCCAAGCCCCCGGCCACCATCGAGTGGGAGTAAGCGGTTTATCGGCCTATGCGGAGGTTTATCATCGTCTTGGCCAGCCTCCTTCTGGTGCTGGCCCTATTGCTGGCCCCGGCCTATCTGCGTTACCGGTGGAGAGCCGGGATCGTGCCACCATGGGTGCGGCTGGCTGGCATGGAGATCAACGGGGGTGACCGCAGCGAGATAGAAGCCGCGCTGGCCCGTTTCTTCACCGAGCCGGCAGCTTTATACTACGACGACCGCCGCCTGATCTTGCGCCCCCAGGCCGTAGGATTCCAGGTAGACCTGACGGCTATGCTGGCCGAAGCGCAGGCCTACAACACCCCCGACCGGCTGCTTCGCTATCTGGTCGAGCAGACCCTCAATCGCCAGCCCACCTTCGCTGATGTACCCCTGCGCTACACGGTGGACCACAACGCCGTGGACGCCTGGTTGGCCGAGGCCGCGGCTACCTGTGACCAGGCACCGCTGCCCCCGCAACCTGTCCTGGCGACCCTCACAATCGCCCCCGGCCGGCCTGGCCGCCAGCTAGACATCCCGGCGTCTCGTGAGCGGGTTGTCGCGGCGCTGATAGACCCGCGTGTCCGCTCTGCAGCCCTGGTAGTACGGGAAACACCGCCACCCCCCCTCACCATTGCCGCCCTGCGCGATCTGCTCCAGGCCCGCCTTGACCTCTTCCCCGGCATCGCCAGCCTCTTCTTGCATCACATCCCCACCGGCGATGAGATCGCCATCAACGCTGACGTGGCCTATGCCGGCATGAGCACCCTCAAAATCGCCATCGTGACCGAGCTCTACCGCCATCTTGATGAGCCACCCGACGTGGAGACCAGCAAGCTGATCAGTGAGACCATGGCGCTCAGCGGCAACTTCACGGCCAACCTGCTGCTGGGCATTATCGGGGACGGGGATCCTAACGCTGGTGTGCGGGTACTCAACGAGTCGCTGCGGACATTGGGGCTGAAGAACACTTTTATGGCCGCGCCCTATGACCGCAAACTGGCCGGCCTGCCCCGCATCGTGACCGAGGCCAATAGCCGAACCGACTACGATACACAGCCTGACCCCTACATGCAGACCACCCCCCGGGAGATCGGGTTAGTGCTGCAAATGCTCGTGGAGTGTAGCCAGGGCGGGGGCACGTTGCTGGCAGCTTATGGCGACCAATACACCCCGGCCGAATGCCAGCAGGCGCTGGATTACATGGCCCTAAACGAGCTCAAGGAATTGCTGCCGGGCGGTATACCCCCCGGCACACGGTTCGTCCACAAACATGGGTATGTTGCGGATACTCACGGGGACGTGGCTGCTATCTGGGGGCCGGCAGGGCCGTACATCCTCAGCGTCTTCCTGTATAGGCCAACCTGGTTAGAGTGGGAACTCTCCAATTCCACAATGCGCGAGGTCTCCCAGGCAGTGTGGAACTACTTCGCGCTGGTAAGCCGGTAGGGGCAGGGCTTGTCCCTGCCCCCAGGGGGCGACCACAAGGGTTGCCCTATTGGCATCAGTTAACGGTCAAAGCCACCCTCCCCCGCTGCGCCCCGGTACGGGCACAGCGTCGCTGTGCCCGTACCGGGCTGGCAGGGGAGGGTCTTCGTCCCCCCAGAGAGAACAGCTACCTGGTCTCCTTAACTTGATGCATATGGGCGACCACAAGGGTTGCCCCCACCCGTCGGCATACCCTCGGACTGACCACCAGGCCAGCCAGCAACGCCAGGCGACAGAATCTAGGTTGCCTCTCCAGGCTCAGACGATTCAGGTTTATCCCCGGCCTCAGGTGGCTTTTTGGCCTCCTTTGCCTCCAGGCGCTCCAACAACTTGCTCAGCTCTTTGTTGATGGCCTCCAGCCCTGCCAGCAACCCCTTGCGGATCTCCTCCGCCACGTCGGTCTCCCGGACCTCGGCCACTACCTTCTCGGCCTGCTGACGCAGTTGCCTGGCCGCCTCGCTCTCGCCGGCCTTTTCAAGCGCCTCACCGACCTGCTGGCCGAACTTCTGCAGGCCCTCCGCGATCTCGGCCTGCAACTTGCGCCGATCCTCGCTCTCCCAGGCGGCCCGGATCGCCTCAGCCACCTGCTTGCCCAACTTGCTCAGCTCATCCGTGATGCTCTTTTCAGCTCGCGGTTCATCAGACATAGGAACACCTCCTTGTAATCAATCATACGCACCAGGTCACCATAGGTCGCGCCTAAACCTACCACTGCAGGCCCTCGATGCTCAGGATCACAACATCGCTCCCGTCGGCCGTCAACAGACGTTGGCCACTCCCAGGATCGTACAACCCTACCGCCAGCCGATAGCGGCCAGGTGGCGCATCAGCGGCGATGCTCACCTCATGAGGGTCGGCCAGGTACTCCCCAGGCAGCCATCCCGTGGTAGGCACCTGCCCCCCCAGCGGCTCGGCATCCCCATAGCCCCAGACCTTGCCATCCTCGCCCAGAAGATGGACGAAAACCGTATAGGCCCGGTCGGTAGTCCCCGTGGCCTGCCAGTAAAGGGTCAGGGGCAGGGTTGCTCCAGGGCCGGGAGCCGCAGCCAGCCCCAGGTCAAAGCCGACCAGCCGGGCCAGCTCGCCGAAGCGGACGTCCAGCGGATAAGTCGGCTGAGGTGGGCTCATCTGATGGGGCCGGCCCTGGATGGTCACCAGGCCCAGCTCAAGGTGGTCCGCGCCCGACGCAGTGCGCAGACGGGCCTTGTCCGTGTTGCGGAACAGCCCGGCAATCAGCCGATAGCGGCCAGGGGCCAGGGTGGCCGGGGGTCGGTAGAAAGCCTGGGTGCGGATGAGGGTGCCCGGGCCCCAGCGGGAGGTAGGGAAGGCCGCACCCGGAGGGGCTTCCCACCCTGCCGCGACCTGGCCAGCACGGTCTAGAAGCTGGACAAAGGCAATGTAGTCCGCGGTGGGCGTGGCCGTGGCCTGCCAGAAGAGGCTCACCTTGCGCAATTCTCCAGGGGCTGCGGGGGTAGCAGCAGCGCTGTAGCCGAGAAAACGCAGACCGTCACCCAGGTCTACCACCTGGCGCATGGCAATGGGCAGTCGTTCGGGGCCCAGAGCGCGGCTGGCCGGGCCTACATCTACCTGAGCCAGCGTCAGAGCCGTCCCCAGCACCGTCCCATCCTGGGCCATCACATTCAGGGGTCGGCTGCTCTCCTTCTGATGCACCATCACTTGAAGGTCATAGCGGCCGACGGGGGTCCCCACCGGGATGAGCAGGCCCAGGCGGTCTACAGCCGACCACCCACCTCCCCCCGCTTCCTCACAGCCAGCCCCTTCCTCACACTCAACGCCCAACCGGCCTAACGGCTCGTAATCGCGCTGGGCCCAGATCTGGCCCAGGGGATCGGTCAGACGCACGCTGACAGCCAGAGCAGGTGGCCGCGCGGTAGCCTGCCAGCGTAGGGCCAGCGGGATCACTGTGTTGGCTGCGCTCACCGGGCCATTACCAATGCCCACGGCCACCAGCTCCACATTGCCGTCGGCCGGGCCCGATAGCACGAAGCGGGCCGAGGCGGGGCTCAGCGGGGGGCTCTCCAGCGCCGCCCACGCGCTGAGGCGGGTGCCCGGGCCATACCACTCGTTGACAAAGGGCAGCGCGCTGCGAGCCAGATAAGCTTCGATCTGCGTCTCAAGCACCGCGCCGAGCGCCAAATGGGCGGGAAACCACACGCGGCCCCGGGCCAGGGCTTCGTCCAGGGCCCGTGCTACGGCCGGGCCCCAGGCGGCAGCGGGAGCCAGGATGGCGTGGGGGCCGTCGCGATGGCCATAGCTGCGCCAGTAGCCAACCTGCCATGGATAGACGCAGAAGACCGTATCCTCGGGCAGCCCCTGCTCGACAGAGCGCGCGATCAAGGGACGGTAGTCGTCGCCCGCGTAGCGGGGCACAGTGTAGAACCCCCCCAGGCTAAGTGCAGCCGCCATCCCCATCAACGCCAGGGCACCAAAGCCAGCCCAACGGCGGCGCTTCCCCAGAGCCTTGATCGAGACCGCGCTGAGCACGATGAAGGGGGGCAGGGCCAGGAGTAACAGCCGCTCTCCGCGCGGGGGGAAGAAGGGATAACGCAGCCCCACCAGCCACCCCAACAAAAGCGCCGTCACCAGCACACCGGCCAGCCCCGCGCCACCAACCCCCCACCAACCCACATGCCTCTGGGGTGCCTGCAGTTGAACGTCCACCTGCGTGGGCGCCTTCATGGCTCCTCTCTGCAAACTGGCCTCTGAGCTGCCCCAGCCCGCCTGTCCCCCTCGACGGACGCTAGATGGGGTCACCAGAACCCAGCCAGCCAGCAATGGCAGGACCAACAACAAGGCCAGGGGCCAGTACGGGGCCAGCCAGCCTTCCAGGTGCCCGACCAGGAAGGCAGCCAGGTGCCGGCCGAGATAGACCCCCAGCCCCAATGGCCGATCGGCATCCAGCACCACCTTTTGGCTTACATAGGGCACCAGCCTGGGCACGGCATAGAGCAACCAGGGCAGGTAGAGGAGCAGGACGACAAGTTGCGCGGCCAGCCAGCGCACCAGAGCGAGCCGATCATCATGCCACCGCCACAGCGCGTAGAAAGTCAGCCCAAGCGGCACAAAGACAGCGTAATACTGGGTGTAGAGCGCGGCCGTCGTGAGCAAAACATAGGGCACCAGGCCCCTCCATGCTGCCCCTGCACCCCCTTGCACCTGGCTGCCTCGGCTCCCCTGCGCAAAGAGACCTGCTGCCGTCCCCAGGATCGCTGCGCTCAGCAGTGCCACCAGCCCGTACATACGCACCTCCTGGCTGTAGAAGATATGCAACGGATTAATGGCCAGGAGAAAGGCGGCCAGGGCAGCCACCTGCTGAGAACGCGGCCGCCCCAGGAAAGCAGTCAGCCGGCAGCCTGCCCAATAGAGCATGGGCACCGTCAACACACCCACTGTGACCGAAAAGAGGCGCAGGGCAACAGGCCCTGCTCCCCAAAGGCGTATCCAGAGGTGCAGCAGGGCATAGTAGAGAGGAGGGTGGATGTCCTGGGCAGTGAGCTCCACCATCTGGCCCAGCGGCTGGGTGGCAAACCAGACCGAATAACCTTCATCCCACCAGAGGGGTTGAAAGTCAAGCCGTAGCACGCGCAGGCCCAGCGCGAGCCAGAGCACCGGGATCAGCCAGGAAGCCTTATCTCCGGCACGCCACAGGGTTGTCAGAAGCCGCCGTGGCCAGGGAACGGGGGGGCAGGCCCGGAACATGCCACCTGGCCCCCCCACGCCTACTTCTGTTTCCATTTGAAAACGAACTTACGGATCTCGCCATCCACCGTGAAGTTATACGCGGGGGAGATCTGGTTGCCTGCCGGGTCCACCAGGAATACCGAATAGTTGCCAGGTATGTAGGGCCATTCGATCTTCGAGCCCGAGTTGATGGGGACCTGCTCGAAAGGGTCGTTGTACGCCGGTTGCTCGGTAAAGTGGGCATCCGGCGGGTTGTAAGCGCCAGTGACGCGCAGCGTGCCGGCCACCAACCCGTTCCCGGCGCGATTCCAGACCAGACACCAGACAGTGATCACCGGGTTGGTGTTCGGGAACTTATTGACCTGGCCGGCCTGCTCAAAGGCGTAGGCAGGGGCTGGGGTTGAAGTTGGCGCGCGGGTGGCGGTGGGCGCCGGCCGCGGGGTAGGTGGCGGCGCCGGGATGTTGGATGCCACCGGAACACTCTCCGTCGCCCTGGCACTCACCAGCCGGCCGATGATCCAGGCCGGCTGACCGTTGTAGTTGAACTGCCACCAGTCCCCGGCCGGGTTTTTGCCCGTGATCTCAAACGTCTGGCCCTGGCGCACCTGCCCGATCCTGGGGTAGTTGGTGCCGGGGCCGCTGCGCACGTTGACCAGGGGCTCGACGACCGTAAAGCTCGGCCGCTCGGGGGTGGGGGTGGGAGGTGGCGCAGTAGGCGGCTCCGGTGTGGGCGACGGCCACGGCGTCGGGCTTGCCGGGGGCGTGGCGGTGGGTGGCGCTGCCGTCGGCTGAGCAGGGGTGTTGGTGAAGGTAGGCCGCAGGGTTTTGGTAGGGAAAGGGGTCGGTGCAGATGCCCGGCCCAAGGGATTGCTCTTGCAGCCAACCAGCAAGCTTAGAGAGAAGAGTATGACAATCAACAGTCGGAAACGGAAGTGCATGCGCTTCAATCCTCCTTGGCTATTTTGGGGTAGCAAGACGGCTTCCAGCCTCCGGCGGACCAGGTTAGCCGCGATATTTGGGACACAGGTTGCTGCGATCATACTGGGTTATCATCGTGCCAGCCAGTAGGCGATGTAAACTACCAGATTGCGATACGCATCTCCCTTGGTCGTGAACTCGCTGATCGGCGAGACGCGGTAACCATCCGGTTTGGCCAGATAAATACGCCAGTCGGCTTCGCCGGCGTTGAACATCTCGAATTTCAGATTGTACTCGAAGTTTCCCTCTGGCTTGGTATTGTTGAACGGCGCGTCGCCGAAAGATTGCTCGTTACTGCTCACGTCCACGCCATCGCGGAAGACTTTGAGGACGTAGCCCGCCAGTGGCTTCTCATATGGTATCCGGCCCTCATACACCTTCACCCAAATTGTCAACACGCCGTTATCGCGCCGGATGGGGAACTCCGGCCCGCGCGCGATGTCAAAGGGCGGCAATGGCGTAGGGGTGGGCGCGGGGGTGTTGGTCGGAGGCGGCGCCGGGGTAGGGACCGGCGTTGGCGGCGGGGTGAGCACGGGCACCTGTTCTAGGGGCCCGCGCGGGGAGGCCAGCTCTGCGGCGACCCACGCCGGCTGGTTGGCGATACAACAAACCTGCCACCAACTATTGTCCGGCGTCCGACCCAGCAGGATCAGTTCTTCGCCCTGAAGCGCCTGCCCCACCAGCTCAAATGTGGTGCCTGGCCCCCGCCTGCCGTTCGCCTTACCCGCGGTGATAATTATATAGGGCGTGGGCACAGGCCGTGGGCCAGTGGCTGGCGTCGGCCTGTTGGTCTCCAGGTCTGGTGTCGGAGTAGGAGGTGGGCCAGGTGTCTCGGTGGGCGAAGCCGTAGAGGTTGGGGCGGGAGTGTCGGTAGCAAAAAGGACTACGTTTACACTGCCGCTCACCGTCTTCTGCGCCATTGGTTGCACCGATGGCAATATCTGACTGACCTCCGGGGTAACTCCGGGCGGCAAGACCCCTTTCACGACCGGCTC
>DAOTZS010000054.1:0-13857 GCA_034434335.1 Anaerolineae bacterium | reverse complement strand
GGTCACGTCGGGGGGATAGGTGGCAACCAGCCGCTTACCTCCCACGCTGTAGATAGCGCCGAAAAGAGCCCCCAGGACCAACAGCAAATCCCCGCGCAGACCAGGCGCCGACAGGGTGAGATGGCCCGCTCCCTGGCTCACCAGTCCCGCGCCCACAAAGGCGCCCGCCATGGCCAGCCACTCAGCCAGGGCAAGGCGCTCACCCAGCCAGAACGTGCCGATCAGGGCCATGAAGACGGTAATCAGGTTGGTCAGCACACTGGCATTGATAGCAGTGGTATACCTGAGGGCCAGGTTGCCGGTGGCATAGAAGAGCGTAATGCCGACCAGCGCGATCCATGCTGCTGCACGGCCATCCTGGCGCAACAACCTGCCAACGGAGCATAGCTTGCCTGTGGCGGCCAACCAGCCCAGCAAAGCCAGGGCAGTGACCGTCCAGCGACAAAAGGCTACCATGGTCGGCCCCAGCCACCTCATGGCCACCTTGGTGAAGACGAAACTGGCACCCCAGAAAGCCACCATGCCTCCGATCATGCCCCAGTGAAGCAACCGTTGACGCATAGGCTCTGCAGCTCCTCGCCGATCCTCCCTTCCACTTTGCCCCATGGCTGACCAGGAATAGATGGCACTCCTTCGCCAAGAACGGGAGCCTCAGGTCCCCAGCTCACCTGCCGAAACAGGCACTACCCGATTGCCCTGCAGCTTCAGCGAGAGCACCTGAGAGGTGTTATCGGGCCCCATCGAGACACCGTAGATAGTATCGGCGACCTCGATGGTGCCGCGGTTGTGGGTGATGATGACGAACTGGGTCTGCTTGCTGAGCGCCTTGAGGGCGTCGCGAAAGCGGCCAATATTGGCCTCGTCCAAAGCTGCATCCACCTCATCCAGCACACAGAAGGGGGTGGGCCGTGCCTTGAGGATACTGAAGATCAAGGCCGCGGCAGTAAGGGCGCGCTCGCCGCCCGATAACAGCGCCAACCCCTGTTCTCGCTTGCCTGGCGGCCTGGCGATGATCTCGACCCCGGTGGTGCTGGGGCTATCGGGCTCAGTGAGCACCAGCCGCGCCGAACCGCCACCGAACAGAGAGACAAACTCTTCCCGGAACTGGGCGGCCACAGCTTTGAAGGTGGCCAGGAATTCCCGCTCCATCACCCGGTCCAGTTCGGCGATCACCTCTTCCAGAGAAGTCACAGCCTTCTGCAAGTCCTCTGCCTGCGAGGTGAGGAAGTTATAGCGCGCTTCAAGCTCATTATACTCCTTGATGGCGTCCAGGTTCACGGGGCCCAGGCGGCTGATCTGCTGGCGCAGATGCCGCACGTCATCTTCCAGCCCTTCGGGCAGCTCTGTGACCTTAGGAAGGCGGACCACCATGCCGTTCAGGGGCAGGGGTATCTGGCTGTCGAGGACCTCGGAAGCCTCCCAACCGTCAGCTTCGCTCAGGACGACCAGCCCCAGCTCCTTCTCGATGTCGTTGCGCAAATGAGACAGTTTGTCGCGCCCGCGCTGGACAGCCAGCTCGGCCTGGTTCTGGCGCATCTGGGCCAGGCGCAACTGTTCCCGCAGGTTGTGCTCCTGGGTTTCCTGGTCGCGCTGCTCGTTATCGAGAGCTGCCAGCCTGGCCTCTGCCGGCTCTATTTTGGCCATCAGGGCCGCGAGCTCGGCGGCCAGGGCCTGAGCAGTGCCAGCCAGCTCCGCCATGGCTTGCGCAGCCTCTGCTTGTTGGGCTGCCAGCATACGGACACGTTCTTCCTTGGTGGCAATTTCCTGTTGGCGTGCCTGTTGTTGATTGGCCAGTTCGGCAACCCTGGCCTGGTGGCTCTGAAGCTGGCCTGCACTGACGGCTGCCTCGGCGCGCAAGCGGGCCAGGTTGGCCACCAGTTCGTCGGTGGCCAGGGCCGCCAGCGCGCGGTGGGCTGCTTCTACTGCTGCTTCCTGGCCGACAAGCTGTTCGGCCAGTTTGGAGATAGTGGCCTGAAGTTCAAGCCGGCGCGCCTCCAGCTCGGCGATTTCCTGCTCGCTCTGGCGCAGGCGCTCTGCGTGCCAGGCCTGGGCCTGACGGGCCCGCTCCCAGGCCAGTTGAACATGGTTGCGTTCGTTTGCCAGTTGTGTCTGCCTGGTTGCCAGTTCGTCGCGCTGGCTGTGCAGGGCATTGATGGCAGCTATAATGGCAGCCTCTCGCTCGCGCGCGGCTGACACGTCAGCCTGGCACGCGGCCAGGCGGGCTTCCGCGGCCCGCATCTGGGCCGGCAGCTCGCGCAGGGCCCGGCCGCGGGCCAGCAGGCCGCTGTCACGGCGCTGGTTATCGCTGCCACCCGTGACGCTGCCACCCGGCCGCACGATCTCCCCCTCCAGGGTGACCAGGGCAGCCCAGCCGCCTTCGGAGAGCAGGCGCCGGGCCGTGGGCAGGTCGCGCACCACCAGGGTGCGGTTGAGGGCCAATTCCACGGCAGGGCGTACTGCCTCGTTGCATTTGACCAGTTTGCTGGCCAGGCCGATGACATCGGCCATGTGGGGCACTGTGGCGGGTTGGCCTGGGCGCAAGGTGTCCAGCGGCAAGAAGGTGGCACGGCCGGCCTGGCGCTTTTTCAGGAAGGCAACAGCGGCTTCCGCGTCTTCCCAGCGCTGCACCACGATATCCTGCAACCGGCTGCCCAGGGCAGCCTCGATGGCCCGCTCCAGCTCGGCTGGGACTTCGATCAGGTCGCCCAGGGCACCGATGATCCCTTGCAACTCGCGGCGCGCGGCCAGAACGGCGCGCGGGCCGGCGCTTAGCCCGGCACCCTCTTCCCGCAACCTGGTCAGCAGCTCATACTGATCCTGCAGGCGGGCCAGGAGCCGTTGGGCAGCCATCAGTTCCTCATTGGCCTTCTGCTCGGCCTCTTGCGCGGCTGCCAGCTCCTGCGCCTGACACCGCCCCTGCTCTTCCAACCTGGCCAGCTCGGCCTGGCATGCGGCCACCTGCTCGGATAAGCGGGCCATCTGTTCGGCCAGGCTGGCCACTTCAGCCGCTGCCTCCTGGACAGCCTGATCCTGCGTCTGGCGGGCGGCAAGCAGTTCGGCCTGTCGCTCGCCGAGTTGGGCCAGCCGCGAGCGGTTTGCGGCCAGTTGGGTCTTGAGGGCCAGGGCAGCCTCCTGAGCCTGATTCAGCCGCTCTGCCTGGAGCCGGCGTTGTTCTTCCCGCTCATCCAGCTCCTGTTGTGCAGCAGCAACCAGGGAGTGGTGTGTCTGATGCACCCGTTGCGCCTCTGCCAGTTCCCGCGCCGCGGCCTGCAGCCGCGCTTCACCATCCTCAAGCAAGGCGCGCAGGTGTACCAGCTCGCGCTCCAACTCCTCACGCTGCTCGCCCCATAAGCGGTGCTGTTCGGAGCGCACAGCCAGTTCGCGCTGTACCACCTCGGCCCGACGATGCAACTCGCTGCTGGCGCGATGCCACACGCTGAGTTGCTCTCTCAGAGAAGCGCCCTCGCTGCGACGGCTGGCGCTCTGCTCCAGCAAGGTGTTCAGGGCACCTGCCAGCTCTTCAGTCACAGCCGTATGCTCGGCCAATTGATCTCTGGCCAGGGAGAGCACCTGCAACGCCTGATACCACTGGTAGCCATACCAGGTTCGCAGCAGAGCATCCAGATCAGTTTTCAGTTGCTGGTATTCGGTGGCCCGGCGGACCTGTCCTTTGAGGTAGCGCAGGCGCGGGGTAAGCTCGGCGATGATGTCTTGGGCACGCGTGAGGTTGACGCGCGCATCGGCCAGGCGTTGAAGGGCCTCTTCGCGCTTTCTTTGGTGGACGGTGATGCCGGCAGCTTCTTCAAAGAGCTTCCGGCGCTCTTCCGGCCGTTGGGAGAGGGCCTGATCCACCAGCCCCTGGCCGATGACCGTGTAAGTGCGCTCAGCCAGGCCGGAAGAGCCCAACAGCTCTAACACATCGCGCAGGCGGACGCGGTTGCCGTTAATGTAATACTCATTCTCGCCCGAGCGATAGGCGCGCCGCGCGATCTCCACCTCGCTGAACTCAACTGGCAGCCAGCCAGTGCTATTATCGAACGTCAGCGCGACGTGGGCCATGCCCAGGCGAGGGCGCTGATCGCTGCCAGAGAAGATCATGTCTTCAGTGCGTTTGCCGCGCAAGACAGAGTAGCTCTGCTCGCCCAGCACCCAGCGCAGACCATCAGCGATGTTCGATTTGCCGCTGCCGTTAGGCCCCACGATGGCGGTAATGCCTTCATCGAACACGAAGACGGTACGCGAGGCGAAGGTTTTATAGCCCTGTAGTTGAAGCTGTTTAACGAAGCGCACTGGTCGTACGCACCCACTTTAAATTATCAGCGGGCGCCAACCTGAACGGTTGCCACAGCAACAGCCCGGCGCGCCCGCTGATGTCAGGCTTCATTGGCCCCAAAAGGGGTTAGCGCGACATTCTGTGCTTCTCGAAGCAGTCGCGACAGTAAACCGGACGTCCCGTCTGGGGCTCAAACGGCACCTCGGTCTCCACACCACAGTCGGCACACGTGACCTTATATAACTGGCGTGTGCCATGACTGCCTCCGGACCTGCCCCGGCGTTCGGTCCCGCCATAGGAGCCCCGCCCACCTCGGCTACCGCCCCCATAGCTGCTGTATTCAGCAGCCTCGCGGGAGGCTTTCCTGGCAGCCCGGCATTCAGGGCAACGGGTTGGCTCGCTGAAATCCCGAGCAGCGTAGAACGACTGCTCGCCAACACTGAAGGTGAATTCCCTGCCACAGTCGCGGCAGACCAACGTCTTCTCTGAGAACTGACTCACGGTAAATCTCCTTTTTCTTTACTGAAGCCTGCTCGGGGCATCGGCCAGTTGATACGAGTTCCAACCGGCCTGCCCAGGCAGGCATTTTACCCGGCGACGTGCCCATTCTCATCAGCGTCCTTACCGTGAGTACCAGTTCTGCCGCGGCCCCGCCGCGCCAACGATCAAGACCCCGTGTATGTGGCTGACTGTTACACGTCAAAATACATTATAGCCCTTTTCGCGATTCTGGCAAGAAAGGCAGCCCCAACTCTAGGGCCCTGCTCCTGCCCCGCTCCTCCATCGCCTTCACGAGCTGCTTATCCCTGGTGGTTGTTCCCTGCCACCTGCGACCTGAGCCATGCTTCGATGAACATATCAATTTCGCCGTCCAACACGGCTGTCGGATTACTTGTTTCCACGTTGGTGCGCAGGTCCTTGACCATCTGGTAAGGCTGTAGCACGTAGGAGCGGATCTGGTTGCCCCAACCAGCCTCCACGTGTTTGCCCTTCAGCCGCGCCTCCTCCTCTTCCCGCTTCTGCAGCGCCAGGTCATACAGCTTACCGCGCAGCACGCGCATGGCCGTCTCCCGGTTTTGTAGCTGGCTGCGCTCATTCTGGCAGGTCACCACGATGCCAGTGGGGATGTGGGTGAGCCGTACGGCTGTGGAGTTCTTCTGCATGTGCTGTCCACCCGCGCTGCCGGCGCGAAAGACGTCCATGCGAATATCTTCGGGGCGGATCTCGACCTCAATATCATCCTCGAGGATCGGCAGGACCTCGACCAGCGCGAAGGAGGTGTGGCGGCGAGCTGCCGCGTCGAAGGGGCTGATACGCACCAGGCGATGGACCCCGCGCTCGGCTTTGAGGTAACCGTAGGCCCACGGGCCATTGATTTCCACGGTGACGGTCTTGATGCCGGCCTCTTCCCCATCCAACTGGTTGGTGATCTCGGTCTCGTAGCCGTGCCGTTCCGCCCAACGCAGATACATGCGCAGCAACATCTGCGCCCAGTCCTGGGCCTCGGTGCCCCCGGCCCCTGCGTGGATGGAGAGAATGGCGCCGTTGCGGTCATAGGGTCCATTGAGAGCGAGCTGAAACTCCAGCTCCTGATAGCGTTTTTGCAGTTGAACAGCCTCGGCCTTGATTTCGGCAATCGTCTGCTCATCGTCGCTCTCCTCGGCGATGGCGAGCAACTCCAAAGCATCGGCCGTGTCTTGCGCCAGCCTGTCCCACACAGCCACCTCTTCCTGCAAACTGGTCAACTTGCGCATCAGGGCCCTGGCTGCCTCCGGATCGTCCCAGAAAGACGCATCGGTGGACTGCTCTTCCAAGCGGGCGATCTCGGCTCGTTTGCCGGCAATGTCAAAGGCGCCTCCGCATGCTCTCGATCTGTTCAGCCAGTTCGCTAAGTTGGTTACGGATCTCGCTCATCTTACACCTCTCCAAACATTTGTCAGAAGCAGGAGTTACGCCCTAAAGTGCGTAACTCCTGCCCCAATCTCCCCTGCCTCTAGGCCAGGATTCCCTGCACGAATGCCTTGGGGTCAAATTCGGCGAAGTCGTCGGGCTTCTCGCCAGTGCCCACAAAGCGCACCGGCAGACCCAGCTCCTGCTCGATGGCAAAAACGATGCCACCTTTCGCAGTGCTATCCAGCTTGGTCAGGATAATCCCTGTGACCTGAACCGCGTCCTTGAAGTGCCTGGCCTGGCTGATGGCGTTCTGGCCGGTGGTGGCATCCAGCACCAGCAGTGTCTCGTGGGGCGCGTCGTGCACCTGCCGGGCACAGACGTTGCGCACCTTCTCCAACTCCTTCATCAGGTTATATTTGGTGTGCAACCGGCCCGCAGTATCCACAATGAGAAGGTCAGCTCGCCGGCTCTCCTGGCTGGCCCGAATGGCATCATACACCACCGCGCCAGGGTCTGCCCCCGGCGCCTGGGCGATCACATCCACGCCAACCCGCTCACCCCAGATCTTGAGTTGGTCAATTGCCGCCGCGCGAAAGGTATCGGCCGCGGCCAACACCACCCGCTTCCCGCGGCGCTTGTAATAGTGGGCCAGCTTGGCAATGCTGGTCGTCTTGCCCGAGCCATTCACCCCCACCACCAACACCACAGTCAGCAGGCGCGGGGCCTCAATGGCCGAGGCCGTTGGGTGAGCCAGCAGCTTTAGCAGTTCGTCGGCCAACGCCTGGCGCAGGTCCTCCAGGCGTTTGATGTGCTCCTGACGAGCCACCTTCTGCAGGCGTGTGACAACCTGCATGGCGGTATTGACACCCAGATCGGCCTGGATCAACAGCGCCTCTAGCTCCTCCCAGGTATCATCGGTTATCTCATTCGCCTGGAACAGCGCCGTCAGGCGCCCCATGAACCCCTGCCGGGTCCTGGCCAGGCTCGCCTGGATCCTGGCTGCATCTTGACTTTGCTCAGCGGGCGTCCTACGCAAAAGGGTGACCACCTTACTCCTTGCCTGTCCTTCCATCGCCACCTGCCCGGCCATGCCATAGCTCCCCTGCTGACCACCTTCTGGCGGCGGTTAAAAACCCCAGACTGCTGGGATCTGGGGTTCTGAACAAAGCCTGGCATGCCATGGCTGGACAACTCTGCCCGACGCGGCTCGCCGGGCACGATAACATACACTGTGTCGTGAACATGTAACTATTCAGGCGGTGACTGGAAGGGCCACGCCGAAGGCTCGCCCGAGGCGCCACCCTTTTAGGGCCTGCGGCCAGTGGTCGGCCTTCGCCGACCTCTCTGGTGATGCACACATGAAGAGTGTCGGCGGAGGCCGACACTCTTCGGGCCGAGCCCTTCGGGGCGAGGCCTGGCACGAAGTGCCCAAGGAGGGCGATTTCAATCGGCCTGAATAGTTACGTGAACATTATACATGAGAGGGCAGGAATGACAAAGCAGTTGCGCTGTGCTATACTGGCCGGCGTGAAAGAGGTGGGAGAGAAGCCTATGGTTGATGAGGAAAAAAACGTACAGGCCCTTGCCGACCGCCTGGGGCTCCTGTTCGAGGACCGGACCCTCCTGCGCACAGCGCTCACCCATCGCTCGTATCTCAACGAGCACCCCGATCTCGATTGGGAGGACAATGAACGCCTGGAATATCTGGGTGATGCGGTGCTGGATTTCCTGTTAGCTGAGTACCTGTTTCACCGCTTCCCCAATGCCTCGGAGGGGGAGCTGACCGCGTTGCGGGCCGTTCTGGTCCGCCGTGATACTCTGGCCCGCCTGGCTGCCGGGTTGAGCCTGGGCCAGGCCCTGTTCATGGGGCATGGCGAGGTAGAGACGGGTGGTCGCGAGCGCCCAGCCACCCTCTGCGCGGCTTTCGAAGCCCTGGTCGGCGCGCTCTATCTCGACCAGGGCCTGGCGCGGGTAAGCGAGTTCGTGCTGCCGCTGATGGAAGGGGAGCTGGCCGCGGCCCAGGCTGAAGTGGCCGATAAAGACCCCAAGAGCCGCCTGCAGGAGCTGGCTCAGGGCACCCTGGGGCTGACCCCGCGCTACCGTACGGTCAGGGCAGAAGGGCCAGATCACGCCAAGATGTTTACGGTCGAGGTGTGGATCGGGGACAGGGTTTGTGGCGAGGGGCAGGGGCCGAGTAAGCAGATCGCTGCCCAGCAGGCTGCGCTGGATGCCCTGGGCCACCAGGACAGGTGGGCCTGGACCTCCGCGGAGGAGCAGTAAAAGCTCCCCGTTGTGGGCCCTCTGTCCTATAGCCCATACGGCGGATGGCTGGTAGAATATGATGTGTCATGCCAGTTTGCCGAAAGTCGCTATCAGCCCACAAATAAGGAGTGGCAACCATGCCGCCGTTGATCCTGGTGGTAGACGACAACCCAGAGGTGACCCAAGTCGTATCTGCCATCCTGCGTCGCAAACAGTATGAGACGATGACGGCAACCAGTGGCCAGGAGGCGCTGGCGCTCATGGAGAAGCGCCGACCCGACCTGATCCTGTGCGACATCATGATGCCAGATATGGATGGCTACGAAGTCTTCCAGCGGGTCCGGGCCGACCGGCGCTGGCGCACGATCCCGTTTGCCTTCGTCACTGCCCTGAGCGACCCGGAAACCCGGGCGCTGAGCAGTGAAATGGGGGCCGAGGCATTTATCGCCAAGCCGTTTCAACCTCAGGAGCTGCTGGCGGTAGTGGCGGGGATGCTCCGTCGCGCCGAGGAACTCCAGAGTTATACCGAAGCCGAGCTGGAGTCTTTCAAGTCTCAGCTCCTATTTATGATCACCCATGAGCTGAACACGCCCCTCTCGGTGATCCGCATGCTGGTGGAGAGCATGCGCAGCAACCTGGCGCGGCTGAGCCCTGAGCGGCTTGCCGAGTATCTCGACCTGCTGGCGCGCAGCACAGGTGAGCTTTCCTACATCGTGGAATCCATGCTGCTGGCCATTCAGATTGACAGTGGCCGTGCGCAGGCTCTATACAAGGCGTGGGCTGCCCCGCAGCTGGTGCAAACCGTGCTGGAGACAGTCCTGATCAAGGCTGCCCCTCAGGCAGCCGAGCGCCATGTGTCGGTGGTGCGGCGGGGGTTTGGCGAAGCTGCGTGGGTCCGGGGCCATGAGGAGCAACTGCGCCAGATCTTCAGCCGGGTGCTCGACAATGCTATCCGCTTCTCCCCTCGCGGAGGCACAGTGGAGGTGCATCTGGCGGCCAACGGCCAGCAGGTGCGGGTGACCTTTAGCGACCAGGGGCCAGGGATGAGCCCCGACGAAGTGGAGGCCGCCTTCGACCGCCTGCGCCAAATCAACCGCGCCCAACAGGAACAGCAAGGGGTGGGCCTGAGCCTGAGCATGGTGCGCTCTCTGGTGCACATCCACGGTGGAGAGATTACCATGCGCAGCACGCCGGGCCAGGGCACCAGTGTCACCATTACCCTGCCGCGCATCCCGGCACCCGTCAAGCCATGAAGGCGGCTCCTGCGGACAGCTTTACCTCCCGCAGAAGTCCCCTCTCGCTATAACTCTTTTGTAACTATTCAGGCCGATTGAAACCGCCCCTCCTGGGCACTTCGTGCCGGGTGTCAGCCTCCGCCGACACCCTTCATTTATGCATCATGAGAGAGATCGGCGAAGGCCGACCACCGGCCGCAGGCCCAAAAAGGGTGACTTCCAGTCACCGCTGAATAGCTACACCCCTTTTCTGCAGCTACGCTTTACACCAGCTCCTTCTCGTAAATGCGATGCCGCTTATAGATCTTGGCTCCCATAGTCTGGGCATCGTTAACCGTCAGCACGTGTTCTTCCATCTGGACCAGGTCGGCGTGCTCGAAGTTGCCGGCGCGGATGGTCTTCTCCATCTCCACATAGAGGATGGCGTTGACCCCCAGGCCTCGATAGGCGGGCAGAATCCCGGCCCCGTTCAGGTTGATCCACTTCGTGCGCCGGAAGTCGCGCAGAATCCAGAACCAGCCGAAGGGCCACAACCGCCCCTGAGCACGCCGAATCCCTTCGGAGATATCTGGAAACCCAAACAGAAAGCCGGCGATCTCGTCCCCTTTCATCACCAGCTTGATCAGCTTTGGATCGGCGATCTGTAGCAGCCGTTCGCCGATCACTTTTCCCTCGCGTTCGGTGATGGGGTTGAACTCCCAGTTCTCCGTGAAGGTGTCGTTGTAGGTTTTGACAATGCGAGGAATCCAGTGCCGTAGCTCTCTTTTGCTGGTGAAGGTCTTGATGGTAAAGCCGCGCTTCTCTCGCATCTTCTGGGCAATCAAGTGCACCCTCTCGGGCAGGCGGGTATCGCCGGACAGATAGGCCGAGAGGAAGTCGCGCTGGCGCCGGTAGCCGGCCGCCTCGATCAGGGTGGCATAGTACGGGTAATTGTAGGGAATGCCCACGGCAGGGTGATGCTCAAACCCCTCGACCAGGATGCCAATCCCATCCCCCTGGAGAAATCCTTTGGCGCCCACCATTTTCGTCAGACCTCGCGCTTTAGCCCACTTCTCAATCGTGGCAAACAGGGCCTGCGCCGCTTCCGGGTCGTTTTCAGCTTCGAACAGGTTGAAAAAGGCGGTCTTGCTGTGCCAATGAGCGTTATAGTGGCGGTTCTCCAGCACCGCAATGCGGCCTACTACCCGGCCATCCCTCTCGGCCAGGAAGAAGTCGGCATCGGAATGCTCGTAGAAGGGGTAGCGCCGGCGGTCGAGCTGCAACCTCAGGTCCGACACAATGGGAGGCACCCACTGCGGGCAGCCCCGGTAAAGGTCAAAGGAGAGCTGGATGAAGCGGTTGACATCGCGGCGAGAATTGGTATCCACCTGGACAATGTTGAGTGCCATGAGGCCATCTCCTAAATGCGCGTTGACACAAGAGCAGGCTGGTTCAGGCGGGGGTGAAGAAGCCCACAGCCAATGCGCCTGGCCCCGCATGGGTGACGATAGCCGGCACCAGGTTCATGATGGGGATTTCGTTGCCGTAGTGCGCTTTCAGCTCTGCGGCCAGGGCCGCGGCTTCCTCGGCTGCATCGGTGTGCATAACGGTGATGTGCGCTTCCGGGCCGACCGCTGCCTCTGAGCGCACCAGCTCCAGCAAGCGGGCCAGGGCGCGCTTTTTGGTGCGCTCCTTTTCGAACGGCTGGACCTTCCCTCCGGTGAAGGTGAGGATCGGCTTGACCTGGAGGATGCTGCCCAGCAGGGCTGCAGCACCGCCAATGCGCCCCCCGCGGCGCAGATACTCCAGGGTGTCTACCAGGAAGTAGATGCGGGCGCGTGGGATCATCTCGCGCACCAGGGCCTCCACCTGATCGGTGGTCGCGCCGGCCTTGGCCAGGCGGTCGGCCGCCAGGACCATGCTGGCCAGTGGCCCGGCGATGGTGCGCGTGTCAATCACTCGGATGTCGGCGTCCGGGAACGATTCCCTGGCGGTGAGGGCCGAACGGACGGTACCGCTCACGTCGGCTGAGGGATGGATACAGACAATGCTCTCCCCCTGCCTCAGGAGCTCCTCGAAGACGGCGATGAAGTCGCCGGGATAGGGCGCGGCTGTCTTGGGCAACTCCTTGCCAGCGCGCAGCCGCGCCATGAAGGTGGCATGGTCAATATCCACCCCCTCGCGATACGACTCCTGGCCGAAGTTGATGATCTGGGGGATCAGGGGAATGCCCAGTTGCCGGGCCAGGCCAGGCTCCAGGCCCGACGTGGTATCTGTGACGATGCGGGTCATGAGCTCTCTCCTTGCCAACCGCGGCTGGCTATCCCGAAAAAAGATCAACCACCCCAAACCAAGCTACACACAATTGCCCAACAGCAAATCTGGGTTCGGCAGATAGGTTCGGGCATCGGCACCGTGCGTCCAAAAGTTGGAATAGGTCCGGGCCCCCTCAACCTCTACCCAGAAGTGTACCTTGCTGGTGGGGTCGCGGGCGGGGCTGACATCCACGTCGTTGAAGTCCCAACGTGACCTGCCCGGCCCTTCCCGGCGCAGCGTAGCCCGGGCCACACGCACACCCACATCATTGTTCACGGCCCGCACCAGCCAGACTTGTGGCTGCCACCGTTGCGTACCCTCCGCCGCGGCAGGCACGAGCTGCTGTCGCGTGCCATGGCGGAACAGATCCACAGTGATATTGGCAAGCTCAGCCTCGGTAACGGCCGCGCCGCCGTGCGGCCAGACGATCTGGATGATGGCATCAATCTCGGCCGGCGCGTCATGGCCGGCCACGGCTACCGTGCCCTCGGCCACCACCTGGTGCGGCATGTAGGTGCGCGCATCAGCGCCGTGGACCCACACATTGCTCCGATAAGGGAACCCCTCGACCTCAAGGGTGAAATAGAGCTTATGGGCCGGGTCGCGGGCCAGGCTGACATCTACGTTGTTGAAGTCCCACACAGGCAGGAGCCGGCCGTTGAATTCCGCCAGGCGACGGACGCCCACGGCGATCGGCTCGGCCGGCTCGTTATCGAGCGCGCGCCACAAGATCACGGGGCGATCGAAATCACACGGCACGCTGATGCGGCTGTTGGGGAAGGTCAGGTAAGCGGTGAGGTTGGCCAGGCGGGCCTCAGTCACCGGCGCGTCGCCATGGGGCCACAGGATGACGATCCTGGCATCCACCGCATCAAGGGGGAGGCGCAAAGTGACGGGCTGGCCAGCGGTGACGGGGAAGGCTAAGACGGTGCCGGCACGGGTATGGGCCAGCGGCTGGCCGTCCGCCTCAAGGGTATAGCGGCTCAGGTCTGAGAGGCCAAGCATCTGGCCCACGTCCAGCATGACCTGCCCTCCGGCGGTGCTCCATACCCTCACCAGCCCCGGCTGTGAGCAGTTGACGAAGAGCTGAGCCCATCCCTGGCCTTCCCAGCGGGCCGACCCCACATCAGCCCGCCCCTGTCCGCTGCCAAAGTGCACATCATCGGCACTGAAGCGGTAGGTGATGCCGCCAGTAGGGCTGGAATCCAGTTCGAGCCGGCCGCGTGGGCCGCGGGTTGGTTTCAAGAACTCAGCGATGGCCGGCAAGGCCAGCGCGCTGGGCTTGGGCTGGCCCGCAGCAGTGAAGAGGCCAAAGGTGCGCTCGCGCATGTTCGGGCCGGCCGGCAGGTCCCAGAGTGCCCACTTGGCTGTTCCCGCCAGCCCCAGCTCGAAGGCGCGCAGCCAGCCAGCAGCCTCAGCAATGGCAGCCTGGGCCGGCTCCAGAGTGTCGGTGGGATAGCCGAATTCGCTCACCAGCACGGGTTTGCCGGGAAAGGCTGCCTTCAGGTCTGCGGCCAGGTTCAGGTGATAGGCCAGCCAGCGCGGTGAGTTGGGCGGGTAGCGGTTGACGGCATGGAGGTCGAGGATGCTGTTAGCCCACAGCCCGGCCAGAAGGGGATCACTCCACCCCACGGTGATCAGGCGGCCGGGGTCGGCCTCGCGCACGGCGGCCACCTGGGGCCTGAGCCATGCAGCCAGGGTGGCATCCAGCGCCTCCAAAAAGGGCTGCCAGGGTTCTGCCTCGGGCGAGCGGATGAACTGGACAATAGTGGCCGCATAGTTGCGGGCGCTGATCCAGTTGCTGGCGGCCTGCAGACAGGCGCTGAGCGTGGCGTATGCGTTGGCATAACGGATGGCATCCGTGTCGGGAAGCCACCCTGGCACCCTGCCCTCCTCGCG
>DAOTZS010000053.1:0-18017 GCA_034434335.1 Anaerolineae bacterium | reverse complement strand
CGTAACTATTCAGCGGTGACTGGAAGGGCCACGCCGAGGGCTCGCCCGAGGCGTCACCCTTTTTGGGCCTGCGCCGACCTTTCCCATGATGCATACATGAAGGGTGTCGGCCTCCGCCGACACCAGGCACGCAGTGCCCAGAAGGGGCGATTTCCATCGGCCTGAATAGTTACCGCCAGACTACAGTAACCTTCCTGCACCCTGAATACTGTGGAGGAGAACATGGCCCTCTTGCTCACCCGTGCCGACGTGGAGTCGGCCCTTACGATGGACGATGCCATTGCCGCTGTGGAGGAGGCGTTTCGGCAGCAACAACTGGGGGGCGTACAACTGCCCCTGCGCACCCCCATCCGCATCCCTCACTATCATGGCCTGGTGCTCTTCATGCCGGCCTATATCGGGGGCCAGCTGGATGCCCTGGGCATGAAGGTTGTCACGGTTTATCCCGACAACCCAGCCCGACACAACCTGCCCACCATCCTGGCTACAGTGTTGTTGAACGACCCCCGCACCGGCCAGTTGATAGCGATCATGGATGGCGCGTATCTGACGGCCATGCGCACTGGCGCGGCCAGCGGCGTAGCCACCAAATACCTGGCTCGCCCCGATGCCAGGGTGGTCGGTATCTTCGGGGCTGGCGTCCAGGCACGGACGCAGCTCATGGCCATGTGCGCGGTCAGGCCGATCAGCGAGGCGCGTGTTTACGATCCGGTGCCAGAAGTGGCCGATAAGTTCTGCGCCGAGATGGCCGCCCGCCATAAGATCACGGTGCGGCGGGTCTCAGACCCACGGGATGCAGTTGTGGGGTGCGATATCGTGATCACAGCCACCACCAGCAAGGAACCGGTGTTCGCCGGCGCGTGGCTGGAGCTGGGAACGCACATCAATGGCATCGGCTCTCACTCCCTGGACGCGCGCGAGCTGGACACAGAGGCCGTCCGCCGCGCCAGGGTGGTGGTGGACCTGCGCAGCGCGGCCCTGGCCGAAGCCGGCGACCTGGTTATTCCCATCAACGCCGGTGAGCTCAGCGCGGACCACATCTACGCTGAGTTGGGGGAAATTGTGGCCGGCAAGCCAGGGCGCAGCAACGAGCAAGAGATCACCCTTTTCAAGTCGGTAGGTCTGGCGATCCAGGATGTTGCCACTGCCATGAGGGTGTACGAACTTGCCCGGCGCAAAGGCATTGGCCAGGAAGTCAACCTGTGACTTCTACGGGGCCAGGGTGGCCTTCGTGGGCTGGCCAGCCAGAGCTGAAAGCCGATTTCGCCCCGGGTCGGAGAAAAAAGAGGGGGGCCTGCCCCCGCGCGCGGGGCTTGCGTTTTGGCCCAACCTCCACTATAATTTAGTTACCCCACTGACGGAGGAGGAGTCGCTGCCCCCATGAAAAGCCCAGGTGTGTCGCGATCGGCCCAGGCCCTACAGGATGTCGAGTCTATGGACGCGGTGCCCCTGGATGCACTCGACTTCCCTCAACTGCGTCCTGGCGACATCGTTGACGGCCATATTATCAGCGTCAGCCCTACAGAAATTCTGGTGGACATCGGCTACAAGGCCGATGCGGTAGTGGACAGTCGTGAACTGGCTCGCCTGGATCCCGAGTTCCTGGCCAGTCTGGCGGTGGGCGACCCTGTCACAGCCTACGTGCTTCAGCCTGAAGACCGGGACGGCAATGTGGTGATCTCGTTGGCCCGGGCACAGCAAGAACAAGACTGGCGTCTGGCTGAGGAACTGCTTGCCTCCCAAGAGGTCTTCGAGGGAGTAGTTACAGGGTACAATCGCGGCGGGGTAATCGTACGGGTAGGCCGTGTGCGCGGGTTCGTGCCTGCCTCCCAGCTTTCCAGCCGATGGCAGGCCCGGCAAGATGCCCAGGCCGACCCTGAGGAGCGCTGGGCCAGCCTGCTCGGCGAGAAGCTGCAACTTAAGGTCCTGGAACTCGACCGCCAAAGAAACCGTCTCATCCTTTCAGAACGCCTGGCTTTGCGGGACTGGCGCCGGGACCGCAAAGAGCAGCTGTTGTCACAGCTCAAAAAGGGTGATGTCCTCAAAGGGGTCATCACCAGCCTGACCGATTTCGGCGCCTTTGTAGACCTGGGCGGGGCCGACGGCTTGATCCACCTCTCAGAGCTGGCCTGGCATCGCGTGGATCACCCGAGCGAGGTAGTGCATGTCGGGCAGAAAGTGGAGGTCTACGTCCTGAACGTGGACGAGGAGCGCAAGCGCATTGCCCTGAGCTTGCGCAAAATGCTCCCCGAGCCCTGGAGCCTCATCACGGAAAAGTATACCCTTGGCCAGGTAGTCAGTGCAACCATCACCCGGCTGGCGAATTTCGGCGCGTTCGCCAAGATCGAAGAGGGGATCGAGGGGTTGATCCACATCACAGAATTGGCAGACCACCGGGTGAACCACCCCAAAGAGGTGGTGCAGGAAGGGGATCAGGTGCAGGTGCGTATTATCCGGATAGATTGCCAGCATCGTCGCCTGGGTCTGAGTATGCGCCAGGTGGCGGAAGAGAGCTATGTAGATGTAGAATGGCGTGAGGAAGCCGAGGAGGAGCTGGAGAAAGGCGAAGGCAAGCAACCGGTCGCTAAACACGAAGCCGTGCTGGCTGCATTCGAGCCGCAATCCTGATGCCCTGTCGAGGTCACTCCTGGTGCCAACATTTTAGTTCAGGGGGCGTAACGCTGCGGTTTACAGATAGGCACTTCATCGGCAGGGCATTGGTACAGGCCTGTTATAACGATCAGAGGCACCTGGGATTATCCTGGTGCACTGATCCAAAGGAGTAGAGGCCGGGCGGCTCTCTACTCCTTTGTGCTTCTGAGGGGTATAGCCAGGTGGGGCGATCTGGCGGATCTCCCCTCTCACTGCCTGAATAGTTACCATCGCTTTTCCCCATCATGCCTGTCTGGCAAGGGATGCAGGCTTACGACGCTCTTGGGAGCTTATGGTATAATTGGATGGTGGGGTGACACGCAAGCATCCGCACGGGAGATAGATCGTTGGAACGGTGATGCCTATCGGTGATGCGCAAAAGGACGGGTCATTATGGCAGACAATCTGGAACGCTTCACGAAACATGCTCGCAATGTGCTGCAGATTGCCCAACAGGAGGCGGTGCGGCTTAACCACAACTATGTCGGCACCGAGCATCTGCTGCTGGGGCTGGTGAAAGAGGAAAACGGGCTGGCCTCAAAGGTGCTGCGAGAACTGGGAGCTTCACCGGCTGATATTATCAGGGCTGTAGAGCGCATGGCCCCGCGCAATGAGCGACCACCTTTTGGCAAGCCGACCCTTACCCCGCGCACCAAACGGGTTATCGAGCTGGCCGTTGAGGAGGCCCGGCTCATGGCCCAGCCCTATATCGGTACTGAGCACCTGTTGCTGGGCCTGATCCGAGAATCAGAAGGGATCGCGGCCGACGTACTGCGGCGCATGGGCGCCAGCCTGGAGCAGATCCGCATCCACACCAACCGGGCCATCCTGGAAAGCCAGCTGCAAGAGAAAGCCAGCCGCAAACGCGAGAGCAAAACTCCCCTCACCGACCAACTGGGCCTCGATCTAACCGCGCGCGCTGAGGAAGGCAAACTGGACCCGGTCATCGGCCGCGAAAAGGAGATCGAGCGCGTCATCCAGATCCTCAGCCGGCGCACCAAGAACAACCCCGCTTTGATCGGCGAGCCAGGCGTAGGCAAGACCGCCATCGTCGAGGGGCTGGCACAGCGCATCGTCAACGGCGACGTGCCTGAGCCGTTGGTGGATAAACGAGTTCTGATGCTCGACGTGGGCGCGCTGGTGGCTGGCACCATGTATCGAGGCCAGTTCGAAGAGCGGCTCAAGAAGGTGATCGAAGAGATCACCAATGCCCGGGCCATCCTCTTCATAGATGAGGTCCACATGCTGGTGGGAGCCGGTGCAGCCGGCAGCAGTGTGGATGCAGCCAATATCCTCAAACCGGCCCTGGCCCGCGGTGAGCTACAATGTATTGGCGCCACCACCCTCGACGAGTACCGGCGCTATATCGAAGGAGATGCTGCCCTCGAACGCCGCTTCCAGCCGGTCCTGGTCGAGGAGCCTACTATCGAGGAGACCATAGAGATCTTGCGCGGCGTGCGGCCAGCCTACGAAAAGCACCATCAAGTGCGCATCTCCGATGAGGCCCTCAGCGCCGCCGCCCGCCTCTCGGCCCGCTACGTGCCCGATCGCTTCCTCCCCGACAAGGCGATTGACCTGATGGATGAGGCGGCCAGCCGGGTGCGCATGTATAAATCTCCCTATGCTACCAGCCTGCGCGAAACCTTCCGCGAGCTGAAGAGCACCCAGCGCCAGAAGGAAGAAGCTGTCGAAGCCAAACGCTACGATGATGCCCTGGACCTGCGCTATCGGGAGATTGAGCTGGAACGCAAGCTGGAGCAGTTGCGCAAAGGGTGGCAAGAGCTGGCACCTCAGCCCACCGTGACCGAAGAGGACATCGCCGAAGTAGTGGGCATGTGGACCGGCATCCCGCTCCAGCGTCTGGTGGGCGAAGAGACTACCCGCCTCCTGGAGATGGAGAACTACCTGCATCGGCGGGTGGTAGGCCAGGAAGAGCCCGTGAGAGCCATTGCCAAGGCAGTGCGCCGGGCCCGCACCGGCCTGAAAGACCCCAAACGCCCCATCGGCACCTTCATGTTCCTCGGCCCCACCGGGGTAGGCAAAACCCTGCTGGCCAAATGCCTGGCCGAATTCCTCTTTGGTTCCGAAGATGCCCTGATCAAGCTTGACATGAGCGAGTTCATGGAGCGGCACAACGTCAGCCGGCTGGTGGGTGCCCCTCCAGGCTACATCGGCTATGAGGAGGGCGGCCAGCTGACCGAGGCAGTGCGCCGTCGCCCCTACTGCGTGATCCTCCTGGACGAAATCGAGAAGGCCCATCCTGAGGTGTTCAACATGCTGCTGCAAATTATGGAGGATGGCAACCTGACCGATGCTAAGGGACGCCGGGTGGACTTCCGCAACGCCATCATCATCATGACCTCTAATGTAGGGGCTGGCCTGATCAAGCACGGCGCGGCCCTGGGCTTCCCTGTCGCCCGCGATGAGGCTCAACAGCAAGAAGATGAGTACCGCGTCATGCGAGACAAGGTCATGGAGGCCCTGAAACGAACCTTCCGCCCCGAATTCCTCAACCGCCTGGACGGCATCATGGTCTTCCGCAGCCTGACAAAAGAACAGATCAAGCAGATCGTGGACCTGGAGCTGAAGCGGGTGGAGGACCAGTTGAAGGAACAGAACATCAGGCTAATGGTAGATGAGGCGGTCAAGAGCCTGTTAGCCGAGGAGGGCTATAACTCAGAGTATGGTGCCCGGCCACTACGCCGGCTGATCCAGGACAAACTGGAGGACCGCCTCAGCGAGGGGCTGCTCAGCGGTGAGCTCAAACCCGGTGATACGGTGAAGGTGCTCCTGGGTGAGGGTGGCCGGCTGGAACTGGTTCCGCAGCGATCGGCTCAACCCGTGAGCTCGCCAGAACTCGTGGGCATGGTGTCGGGTTGAGGCTCCTCTGGAGAGACGTTTATGAGAGCCGCGTGCGTGCCGCATGCGGCTTTTGTTTGATTATGAAATGCAACTGCCGTTTCCCCTGAACTCCTTGCCCCGCCCACCGGCGCCCGGGCTTGCTTCCTGCCAACATGGCACGGACGCAGGCGCGGGAGCTGGCGCCGTACGCGAGCAAGTGCTGCAGCCCCTTCACCTCCAGCCAATAAGCAAGATGTCCTGGTTGCGCCTGGTGGGAGCTATAGTGGTCTTCGCCTGGCTGGCGATAGCTCTCTGCCTGGCCGGCCGGTCCGCCACAGCCGCGTTCTCCCTGCCGGCTGCATTGCCCCAACCCTTTGTGCCGGGTGAGGTGCTCATCGGCTGGGATCCCCAGGCGGGGGTGATCCCGGCCGGGGCCAGGCCGGCCGGCTGGGATGAGGAGCGCACCAGCGCCGACTGGCAGCAAGCCGCCCGTACCCTGGCCACTCTCACCGGCCTGAAGGTGCTGGATGTCCATCCCGCCGATGGCACGGCCCGTCTGGCCGTGCCCGCCGGCCAGGAGGCGGAAGCGATCGCGCGGCTGGAGCGGCTGCCCTGGGTCAGCTATGCGGAGCTGAACTACCTGGTCTATGTGCGCACTCCCGAAGAGAGTACACCCCATCCTGAGCCTCTGGCTCCCCAAAGCAGCTCATTCTATCCCAACGACCCCTTCATCGGGGACCAGTGGAATCTGCGGCGGGTGGGGGCGCCGGAAGCCTGGGAAGTGACTCTGGGCAGCTATTCGCTTGTGGTCGCCCTTGTGGATTCGGGTATTGATCGTACCCACCCGGAGTTCGCCAACCGGCTGCTGCAGGGTTACGACTACGTCAATGGCGACAGCGACCCCAGCGATGACTTCGGCCACGGCACTCACGTGGCGGGCATCCTGGCCGCAGCCGCCAACAACTCGATCGGGGTGGCGGGCCTGGCCCCCAACGTCAAACTCCTGCCCCTCAAAGTCTTGGACGCTAACGGCAGCGGCACTTATGACAACATTGCCACCGCCATCCGCCGCGCGGCCGACAGCGGTGCCCAGGTGATCAATCTCAGCCTGGGGGGCTTCGCTGCCAGCAGCACGTTGAAGGGAGCTGTAGACTATGCCATGGCCCGCAACGCGCTGGTAGTGGCTGCCGCCGGCAACTGCGCCCAGGGCGGCTGGGCCTGCAACTACCTGGTCAACCCCGACTACTATCCGGCTGCCTATCCCGGGGTGCTGGCCGTCGCCGCCTCTGACCACTACGACAACTGGGCCAGCTACTCGGGCTATAAACCGTACATCGCGCTGGCGGCACCTGGCGGCACTGCCGGCGATCAAATATGGAGCACGGTGCCTGGGGGCTACGACTTCCGCTACGGCACCTCCATGGCCACGGCCCTGGTATCGGCGGCCGCGTCCCTGGTGTGGACTATGGCCCCCACCGCCACCTATACGCAGGTGAGCGAGATCCTCAAGAGCACGGCCGAGCAGGTCGGGGGCTACCCTTATGTGGGTGGGCGCAACGACTACTTCGGCTATGGCCGGCTGAACGCCGGCAGGGCCGTACGCCGGGCATATCCTCCATCACTGAGGCCGATCACCGAGACCCAGTTCTTCCTCCTGGGAGGGCCGGTTACCCAGCAAAGCATCCGCCTGGCGATACTGAACCCCAGCGATCAGGCGATCTGGTGGCAGGCCAGCGTGATCACCGGCACCTCCTGGCTCAGCGTCACGCCCACCAGCCAGTCCACCAGCTACAGCAACCCAAGCACTCTGACATTGCGCGCCGGGCCCACCTCCCTGCCGCCGGGCAGCTACACCGGCACCGTCCGGGTGCAAGCGCTCTATCCGCCCGTCGGCAGCTTCGACATCCGGGCTCAACTGCTGATCACCAACACGGTACGCCGCTCATTTGTGCCTCTGCTGCCGAACCGGGTACTGCGGGCTGCCTGGATAGACCCCTCTGCCGGAGGCCAGCCCCTTAACCTGGCCAACAACAGCAGCCGGCAACTTCTGCTCCCATTCCCTATCCCCTTCTACGGCCGCACCTACAGCTCCATCTGGGTCTCTGACAATGGCCTGGCCTTCTTCGGCCAGCCGACGGCCAGCCAGTACAATCAGAACAGTTGCCTGCCCAGCGCGGCGGCGCCCAACGACGCCATCTATGCCCTTTGGCAGGACTGGAACCCAGACCTGGGTGGGCAGGTCTACGGCCACCAGGCCGCTGAGGACAGCTATGTTATCACCTGGTATCAGATGCGGCGTAACATGTGGGACTTCCCTCATTCATTCCAAATTGTGCTTCTGCGCGACGGCCGGATACTGCTGCAATACAGGACTTTGGGCCCCCTGACCTCGGGCACCATCGGCATCGAGAACTTCGATGGCACGGTTGCCACGCAGATCTTCTGCAATGGCAGCGGTCGTCTCGTGGCTGACGGCGAGGCAATTAGCCTGACAGCCGAGCTGCCCTGGTGAGCGGAGATGCAGCGTTCTGCCGCGCGCAGATATCGAGAGACAAGATGAAAAGGCAATTCCATCCTCTTCTTGTTATCCTGGCCCTTTTCCTTCTGGGCTCCTGGTCGCCGGCCTGGGCGATAGACGAAGGGGATGGGCACCTGCCAGATAGTGGTCAACCGATGGGGCTGCGCGGGTGCCCTGCGCCACCGGCTGGCAGCACACCGGAAAGTCAGGCCCAGGCCCTCATCGCGGCGGTCAACCAGTTCCGCCAGGCCGCCGGCCTGGTTCCAGCCACCTACCATCCACTGCTGGCTGCCGCGGCTCTGGCACACAGCCAGGACATGTCGCAGAATGACTTCTTCGATCACATTGGGTCCGATGGCTCCACACCTCGCGAGCGCGTGCTGCGGGCCGGTTACAGTGCTACTCTGGTTGGTGAGAACCTGGCGGCGGGACAGCCTGACGCTGCAACGGTTATCTACCAGTGGTCGCAAAGCATCGTGCATCGCACCGTGCTTCTGCTGCCAGAGCTGCGCGATGTCGGGGTGGGCTATGTCTACGATCCCCACGATCAGCCCAATGTGGACCTGGGAGGCGGCCAGAAAGGCGGCCCCTTCTGCTTCTACTGGACGCTCGACGCCGGCTACCAGACTGGTTCCCCTCTGACGCACCGTACCTTTCTGCCCATGCTGGTGCGATAGCTCGCATCGCTGGGACCGCGTCTTCCCAGACCTCGCCCCTGGGCTCCAGACCTCCATTCTGAGCCCCTGCCAGTAGCAAAGTACCATTGCTTTTCCCCAGTCGAGCACTTATAATTGTAAAGGACTCGTAAAGGCTGATAGTGATGTTGGGCCGATCCGGCGGATCGTCCCTTCGCCGACACCCTTCATTTATGCATCAGGAGAAAGGTCGGCGAAGGCTGACCACTGGCCCAAAAAGGGTGACTTCCAGTCACCGCCGAATAGTTACTGGCGAACTAAACTACAGCTACGGTCAGGAGGGCGAGGATGATGAGATATCCGAGGCCTTTCAAGAGAGGATTACTGCTCCGTAGCATAGCTGTGCTGGCTTTGGTCCTGGCCTGGAGCCTGGGCTGGACCATGGCGGGTGGTAGCTTTGCTCACGCCGCGCCAGCCGTTCCCGCGCGGGGTGCACTCAGCTTCCAACCATCTCTTGATAGCCATGAAGTGGGTGCCCTGGAAGAGATCACCCTGCCCGCCTCGGCGATGGCGGCTGACATCGGTCCAGATGGCAGCGGGGCTGACCTGGCCCACCAGGTGGTCTACCTGACAAATCTGGAGCGCGCTCGCTATGGGCTGCTGCCCCTGAAGGCCAACGATAACCTGATGGCCGCAGCCCTCAGCCACAGCCGCGATATGGCCGAAAACGATTTCTTCGGGCACACCAGCTCTGACGGCGGCACGCTGGTCAACCGCTTCGTGGCTCACAACTATCTGAATTGGGTCGCCGGCGCGGAGAACATTGCGGCCGGGTTCAGCACCGCTGACGCCGTCATGGCGGCCTGGATGGCCAGCAGTGGCCACCGCAACAACATCCTGAACCCGAACCTGCGCGAGATAGGGGTCGGGTACTTCTACCAGCCGAACGATCAGCCCAATGTACGCCTGCCCGACGGCAGCCTGGGCGGGCCTTACTTCCACTACTGGACCCAAGATTTCGGCGCACGCTACAACGTCTACCCGGTGATCATCAACCTTGAGGCTGCCACCACCACGACCCGCCAGGTTACGCTGGCAATCCATGGCCAGGGCTGGGCGCAGCAGATGCAGGTCTCCAACCGGCCCGATTTTGCCGGTGCCCAGTGGGAACCTTTTGCGCCAACCAGAGTGTGGCAACTGGAGCCGGGCAACGGCACGCGCACAGTTTACGTGAAGCTACGCAACGCGTATGGCCAGGAGGTGATCAGCAGCGACGAGATCGAGCTCGTTGGCCAGCCCGAGCCCACGGCCACACCGCAGCCAACATCAACGCCAACCGCGACACCTACACCCGTGCCAACGGCGACCCCCACGCAGACGCCGGCGGTTACCCTGCCAGCCGCCAGGGTAACCATCAACAACGGCCAGCCGTTCACCAACCAGACACGGGTGACATTGAATCTGGAGCTGCCCGCGGCAGCTCGCCAGCTCGAGATCGCCAATAACCCTGGGTTCAGCCCTGCCCAGACCTTGCCGGTGCAGCCACAGGTCACATGGGAGCTGGACGGGGGGTTGATCGGGGTGCAATGGGTGTATGTGCGCTACCGCGATGCATATGGTGTGGCCAGCCCGACCAGCTCTGCTCAGATCATCTACGACCCGTTGCCGCCGGTGGGGCAGGTCAGGATCATCGCCAACAACGGCCTGTCGCTGCTGGTGGACGTTACGGCCAGGGATTCGCTGAGCGGGATCTCGGCCATGGCCGTGGGCCTCAACCCTGACGACCTGAGCTGGCAATTCTACATGAGTCCGATCAAGCTGGCCGTGCCCGCTGGCAGCCAGGCCAGCGAGCCAGTGGTCTACGCGCGTTTCCGCGATCAGGCCGGCAACGAGTCGCCGCTCTATCGGAGCGACCAGCCGGCAAGCCAGCTCCAGGCATTTATCCCCCTCGTGACCCGCTGATAGCCCGCTGATAGCCCATTGATTGCCCCACGCGGCGGCAGGTGACCCTCGGGCCGGCGCCTGGGATGGGCACTATTCCACCTGGGCGGTCAGGCTGCCCCAAGCTCTGGGCTGAAAGGGCGAAGCCTTACGGGCTAGTTAGCCGCCAGAGCGCCACCCCACGTCCACCAGCCTCAAGAGGGGCTTTGCTCTCTCAGCGCGGGGCTTCAGCCCCGCCCATCTTCGGTCAGGAGTGCCTGCCATTCTCATGCCGTTATCCACCTTCTCTGCCGCGTCGTTTGCGCGTAGCCTGCGTCTTCATAGGTGGTAAATATCCAGCCTTCACCCCACCCACAGCCCTCGCGCGGCCGTCTGCGGACAGGCGGGGGGAGGGGTGAGGCACGGGTTCCGCGGCGGCCGCGTAACCAATGCGGACCCGGGTTGGCGGTACAGGTGTGTCTGCAAGCCAAAGGAGGAGAATCATAATGAAGCTCAGGATATGGATCAGCATCCTCGGATTCGTGCTCTTAGGCATGGCCATATGGGTCGTATCCCCCGGCAGGGCGATGACGCAATCTGGTCCTGTGGCTGTGGCGCCAGACTCTTCTCCTCTCACTACTCCGTGGCGCTCGTCCGGCCCCTATGGAGGAGATGTCCAGGCCCTGGCACTCTCCCCCGACTTTGTCCATGATGGACTGGCCCTGGCCGGCGGCTGGCGCACGGGGCGCAACCGCATAACTGGCGGCTACGGCATCGCCCGTACTACCGACGGTGGGGCGACCTGGACACTCCATTCCACCGTTCCCTTCTCCGACGGCATAGCCGTCTTTGATCTGGCAATCTCCCCCGATTTCGTGCACGACGGCATGGCCTTCGCGGCCACCGATGCCGGTCTGCTGCGCAGCACCGATCGCGGAGAGACCTGGGCTCCGCTCGGAGGCGGGTTACCGGAGGCCGGCAACGACCAGAGCGCCGACGATATCGCCTGGGTACGCCTGTCACCGAACGCGGAGCCGGCCAGCGTCACCTCGAGCCGTGAGCGCATGGCCGCCCCTGCATCCTCTTCACGCGTTATCCTGGCTGCCCCCCGTAACGGTGGCCTCTTCCGCTCTACCGATCAGGGCCTGAGCTGGACCCAGGTGTTGACCGGTGCAGTTGTATCCGCGGGCGCCTTCTCCCGCGACTTCTCCCTCAACCAGATCGCCTTCGCCGGCCAGTTTGACGGCGTCGGTGCCACACGACTGCTGCGCTCCACTGACGGGGGCACCACCTGGGCTCTCCTCCTCAACCTGCCTGGCGTCCAGGTGAACGATATCCTGGAAACCATCGAGGGCAGCCTCCTGCTGGCCACCAACGACGGTGTCAGGCGTCTGGTCCCCGATGATAGCGGCTATCACGAGGAGCCCAGCCCGGGCCTCAGCGGACCGGTCAACCGCCTGGCCCTCGCCGGCGATAACATCTATGCTGCAGCGCAGAGTGGTCTCTTCGTCTCCCTCTCCTTTGGCCGGGGATGGGAGCGGGTGCCCGACACTCCGGAGACCCCCTTCCGGGCGGTGGCGCCCTGTCCCCTTTGGGGGTACTGCCATGCCGTCATGGCCGGAACACATACCGGCATCCTGGCCACCCCCGACGACAACTGGCAGCCCTGGCGCTGGCTGCCGGGACCGCGACCTCTGGAAACGCGTGGGGTGGCTGCCTCCCCTGCCTGTGCCAGCGACGGCACCCTTTTCGCGGCCACCGATCACGGTATCTTCCGCAGCACGGACCGCGGCATGAGCTGGCAACTCATGGTCGCCGGTGACCCGCCGGGCAACGACTATATCTTTGCCAACGTCCGCATCTCAACGGGATACGCCAGCGACGGCACTGTGTTCGCCACCTTCGAAGACCGTGCTCTCTATCGTGTTGGGCTCTACAAGTCCACCGATCGCGGGCAGACCTGGACTGTCCAATACGGGATCGGAGGGGGCCGGGCCCTGGCCCTCTCCCCGGCCTACCCCAGCGACCAGACCCTCTTCGTTGGCCTGGGGGATGTCGTCTACAAGTCCACCGATGGCGGCCATAGCTGGCAGACCTATCCCCTGGCTGCACCGGAAGAGGGCTTCTTCGTCTTCGAGCTCAAGGCCTCCCCAGCTTACGCCAGCGACCGCACCCTCTATGCCACAGGGTTTGGGCGGGCGCGGCGCAGCACAGACGGTGGCCTGACGTGGCAAGCCCTGAACACCTGGGGGCCCTCCTATGGGCTGGCTATCTCGCCCAACTACGCTGCCGACGGCACGGTCTGGCACACCTATCGGGAGATAGAAGGAGTTGGCGATGGCACCCCGTCCAGCGCGGTGCTTCGCAGCACCGATCGGGGCGCGACCTGGAGCTTCGCCACCGCGGGGTTGCCAGGCGCGTACGAACCTTTCCCACTGGCCCTGGCGGTCTCGCCTCGCTATGCGACAGATCGGGCCCTCTTCACTGCTCTCATAGGGCAGCCTGTCATGCCTTTGACCCACAACCTCTACCGCGGCCTGGCCGGCGGCAACTTCTGGGTGGACCTGGGGCCGGCGCCGGGCAACCCCAATGTGTACGACCTGGCAGTCACGGCCCGCGCCGGGGCTGGACTGACCGTCCATTTGGGCACCGCGGCCGGTGTCTGGCACTATGAGGCGCCTTGTGAAGAAGGACTGGCCAACGGTGGCTTTGAGGTAGATGCCGGCTGGATCATGCCCACCACGCCAGCTACGGCATCCTACAGCACCCGTATTGTCCACAGCGGCCAGCGCAGCCTGCGCACCGGCATCCACGGCACCCCCGACATCTACAGCTACTCCTCGGCCAACCAGCCCGTGACCATCCCAGCCGAAGCCGTCACCGTCACCCTGAGCTTCTGGTGGTACCCCATCTCCGCCGAGGGGCCCCTGGCTGCTGAGCTCGCGGCCGAGCCCGACCTGGCCACCCTGCAAGCGGTCGCCGACGGCACCCTGCCCCAGGGCGTGCTGGCCGGCGACCGGCAATATGCCCTCGTGCTGGACATGGCAGGCAACATCCTGCGCTCTTTGCTCTGGACCCGCAGCAACGCGCAAAGCTGGCAAAGCACCAGTTTCGACCTGTCGGCCTTCCGCGGACGCAGTGTGCGCATCGCGTTTGGCACCTACAACGATGGCGATGGCCGCAGCACCGCCATGTACGTGGACGATGCTTCCTTGACCATCTGTTGGGAAGCGCCCCCCGAGCCAACGCCCGTCCCGACCCCCACTCTGACGCCGACACCTGTGCCGCCGGTCGCCTGGGCCAACCTGCCACTGATTCTCAACCGGCACCGGGCCCCCACCCCGGTGCCCCCAACTGTAACGCCTACCCCTACCCGCACGCCGACCGCCACAGCCACAGCCACGGCGACCCGTACCGCGACCAGCACCGCCACACCCACCCGCACCCCTACCCGCACGCCGACCGCCACCCGCACTGCCACACCAACCTCGACTCCCACCGCCACGCGCACGCCAACTCCCAGCCGCACGGCCACCCCTTCGCCAACGGCCACGCCGGAATTCCTCCACAACCGCTGGCTGCGCTCCCTGGTCGTCGCGCCGGGTGAAACTGGCCGGCTGGTAGGGCTCACCAACGAAGGGTACCTGATGAGCAGCAGCGACCGCGGGGAGACCTGGGAGACAGTGCCCATCCCGGCAGAAGTGGCCGGCACACCGCTTGCCCACCGCGGCTATGTGGGCATGGACTACAACCATCCCCAGACCCTGTACCTGGGCGCGGTCAGCCAGGGGCTGTGGCGCAGCACTGATGGCGGCCTGACATGGCAGAAGATCCACACCCTTCCGGTGGGACCGGTGTCCGTTGGCCTCACGAACCCGGACACCCTTTGGGCGGGGCTGGTGGGGCCGAATGAACTGAACGCCGTCATCGCACGCAGCGACAACGGCGGGCTTTCCTGGCAGGCCACGACGGGGGAACTGATGGAGGACCCGGTCAGCCCGATCCTGAGCGACCCCCGGGCACCTAACGTGGTATACGCGGTTACAGCGAGTGTGCGCGGGGGTGCCATGCTATCGCGCACCTTCGACGGCCAGTGGCAGCGCATCCCCAATGCGCCCTTCGGCACCCCATTGGGCGGAGGCCCCGGCCTGGGGCTGGCGCTTGACTCCGGCACGCGAGGGCTTTACATCGGCGGCACCGACGGCACCTTGTACGTGAGCTACAACGCCTACACGCCCAACCTGAACGATGTAGTCTGGCAGCCCGTGCACACCTTCACCCCAGCCTATCAGCCGATCCCGCTGGCGGTAGGCGGTGGTCCAGGGGATGGCGCGCTCTACGTCACCCTCTTCGACTGGAGCTGGCGAGGCCGCACCGTGCGCAGCGATGATGGCGGCCGCACCTGGATCCCGCTCACCATCCCACCCCCGGCCGGCATCACCCCCACATCCACCCCGACCCGAACCCGTACATCCACCCCGCAGCCCACCGTCACGCCCACCCAGACGGTAACCCCGGGGCCTGCCTGCTATGAAGGGTTGATCAACGGCGACTTTGAGTCCGATGCGGGGTGGGTCATCCGACCGAACCCCGTGCTGGCCACGTACGTCACCGCGCCGGTGCATGGCGGTGCACGAAGTATGCGCACCGGTATCCCGGCCGGGGGGACCAATGTGGAAAGCTACTCGCCCATCGAGCAGGCTGTGAGCTTCCCCGAACTCCCTGCCCCGAGCACGAGTTCGACCATCCGGCTGAGCTTCTGGCGTTACAACATCTATGGAGACACTCTGGACCGGCAGGTTGAGGGGATGGAACTTGACAGCCTGCCGCGGCACGAGGCCGAACTGGCCGCCACCGCCTTCGCCAGCGACTTCTTCTATGTCATCGCCATCCATCCTGATGGCACCATTGACTGGCTCCTGGTCGAGCGCACCCATAATCCGTCCTGGCGCCAAATGACCCTCGACATCAGCCGCTATGCCGGCCAGCGCATTCGCTTTCAGTTTGGCACCTACAACAACGGCCTGGGAGGGTTTGCCCGCACCTACGTTGACGACGCGAGCATCCAGATCTGCCCACCAGCCGGTGCTCTGGTCCTGCCGGCCGGCTGGGCGCGCCGTGTGATCGGCCGGCCGCCTTCCAACACTCTCTACGCTGACGTCAACGGCACCCTGTACCGCTCAGATGATGCCGGAGGAAGCTGGTACCGCACGGGCACTGCCCGGCCCGAGCATACCATCCTGGCGGCCGATAGCAACATGCTGTATGCCGGCGATGGCTACCCGTGCTACATGGGTGGCCCTGCTGTGCCCATGTGGCGCACCACCGATAGCGGAGCCACCTGGCATCAGTTGCCGGCCGGGCAGAACCTCAAGCCGCTGGCGGCCCACCCCAGCGCGGCGTGGCTCTACGCAGCCGGCTGCGACGGCCCCTATCTCAGCACCGACGCCGGCCTGACCTTCACCCACCAGCCGCATCCTCTCTTCGGTATCTACGATGTCAAGTACATCGCGCCGGCCAGCGCGGCCTGGACCCAGGTATGGGTAGGGGGCATCAGCGAAGGGGGAGGGGGCGCGGTGCTCGTGAGCCGCGATGCAGGCCAGAATTGGGCCATCTCCTACCCCAGGATGGGCGATCCGCTGCCTGGCTGGTTGGGAGCGGTGATGGTGGATCGCTCCCTGCCCGCGCGCGTCTACGCGCCGGCGCTCTACGGATTTTTCTACACCCCAGATGATGGCGTCACCTGGCTCAACAATCCGCAAGGGCTGGAGGACGTGATAGACCCCGGAACAGGGGACCGCCGTTATGGGCTGCTGGCGCTGGCGCAGGACCCGCCCTACTCCGGGCAAAGGCTCTACCTGGGGACCGTGCGAGGTCTTTATGCGCGCGATCCCGGCACATCCATCTGGTACAAGCTCAGCGGCCAGCCGTTTGACCAGATGGAAGTCAATGACCTGCTGCTCCTGGATGGCCGGCCGTCACGGCTGTACGTCACCACGCCCCTGGGGGTATTTACCTACGACCTGGATCACATGCCCCCTGCGCCCACCCTGACCCCAACCCCCGCCGTGCCTGCCAGCCCGACCCCTACACGGACTGCCACCCCCACCCGCGCCCCAACCGCCACAGCCACCCCCACCGAGACCCCTTCCCCGACGGCCACTTCCCTCCCCACGGCCGTACCCCGCTCGTGGCCTACCCCCAGCCTGCTTTACAGGCTCAACGTGAGAGACGGGGGAAGTCCATACGGGGTGGCCGTGAGCCCGGATGGCGAGTGGATCTACCTGGGTATGCGCACCACCGATAACCGCGGCCTGTTGCGCGTCATGCGCGCCCAACCCCTGTCGGTCTACAGAGATATCTCCCTGGGCAGCGAGCCTGCCGCGCCCAATGGGGTGGCTTTGATTGGGAACAGCAGCCTGGTGGCCGTTGCCGACCGCCAAAACGCCAACGTGGCCGTGGTCGACCTGGCTACCGCGTCGGTGGTGCGCCGCATCCCGGCCAACTGGCTGCCGGATGGGGTGATCATCCAGGGCAACTACGGCTATGTGGCCAACTTCGGCAACGATACGGTGACCGTGTTCGATGCCACCACCCTGGACGTTGTCAGGACCCTCTTCGTGGGACATGAACCCTCCCTGTTCGCCGGCGACCCGGCTACAGGAGACGTTTATCTCTCGTTACATGGGTCAGACCAGGTGATGCGGCTGCGAGATGGCCTGGTGGCGGGGTTCTACACCGGGGTGCCCGAACCGTACGGGCTGGCATTTGACCCGGCCAGCCGACGCCTATACGTGGCCAATCGCGGGGTGCACCAAACGGTGACGGTGATTGATACGGTAGCTGGCAGGATCGTCGGGACGATCGCGGTCGGCAGAGAACCCTTTGTACTGGGCGTCAATCCCGACAGCGGACATCTGTTCGTCGCCTGTGGTGATGAGGTCAAGGTCTATCGCACCCTGGATTGGGCACTGGTGGCGGCTATACCGGTGGCAGCCGGCGCAGAGGAAGGGATAGCAGTGGACAGCGTACGCGATCGCGTGTATGTGACGAGCCACGTCAGCACTAACCTGGCCGTGATCCAGGATGCCGCGCCACCGCTGGTGCTTTTCGTCAGCACCCGCGATGGCAACGGCGAGATCTACCGTATGTTGCCCGACGGCTCGCAGCAGCTTCGGCTCACCTTTACCGCAGCAGTATATGAGAACGAACCGGTTGGCTCTCCCGATGGCCGCTGGATTGCCTACACCAGGCCCGATGACACCAGCCCTGGCCATATCTGGGTCATGAGCCGGGATGGTCACAACCCGCGGCAGCTCACGTTTGGCGCTGGCTATGACCGCAGCCCCACCTGGTCACCTGATGGCACGCGGCTGGCCTTTGCCTCGGATCGCGACGGCAACTGGGAGATCTACACCATACGCCTGGCCGATGGGGCCCTCACCCGGCTG
>DAOTZS010000052.1:0-10223 GCA_034434335.1 Anaerolineae bacterium | reverse complement strand
CTGGGCCGGATAGGTGGGAATGGCGCTGTTGCTATCAACACCAGGGATGCCACCTGGGGCAGTCCCATTCCCTTCGTAAGTCTCTTCCTGAGTCTGCTCGCTGCGCACAACCCCTGTCCCATCGCCGAGAGGCGCGTAGGTCTCGCTGTTGATTTCCTTGCGATCCCAGTTAAACCAGGCGCTCACCCGCACCACCGCGTGATTGGGGCCCAGGGCCTGATCCAGCATGGTCTGCAGCCGTGTTTCCAGGTCTCGCTCATAAGCCCGCTGCACTTCGATCTGCCCTGTGCTGGCCTGGAGGGTGCTGGGCACGGTATCCTCCTCGCCGGCTGCGCTGAGGACATTTCCCTGCACATCTACCAGCGTGATATTGCCTGGCTTCAACCCCTCGACACTGCTGGCCACCAGGTGGTTGATGGCGCGGATCTGTTCGCGCGACAGTTCGGCCATCGGCTTGAGCTGCAGGACAACCGAGGCAGTGGGCTCCCGCTGCTCTGCCAGAAAGAGGCTGGGCTGTGGCAAGACCAGGTGGACGCGGGCACCCGCCACAGGTTCCAGCTCGGCGATGGTGCGGGCCAACTCTCCCTCTAAGGCGCGTTGGAAATTGACCCGTTGCATAAAATCGGTCATGCCCAGGTTGCCAAGCTGCCCGCTATCGAACAACTCAAAGCCCACTGTGCCGCCCTTGGGCAGGCCCTGCCTGGCCATCTCCAGCCTGGCATCGTAGACCTGCCGCTGAGGCACCTGGATCACGGTCCCACCCTGGAGGATGCGATAGGGGATCTTGAGCTCCTTGAGCTGTTCGACTACAGCCGCTGCGTCCTGTTCACTCAGCCCCGAGAAGAGGGTGGCATAGTCGGGGGTCTGTGCCCACAGGATGGCATATAGGGCAAGCGCCAGTACCAGCACGCCGGTGCCGGCCAGTGCAACACGTTGTAATGGCTGCAAACCACCCCAGAACTTCTTCAGTTGCGCCTGCCAGTTCTGCTTTTGGCCATCCATCCTTGAACTATCCTCCCTACTTGCTACCTGGTGTCGTGCTCAAAAGTCGTCAAGAGCACCCCGCCCAGCCAGCGCGCTTACTGCTAGACCTGCATGCGCATGATCTCCTGATAGGCCTCAACCAGTTTGTTGCGCACCTGAATGGCCAGTTGCAAGGCCAGCCCGGCCTCCTCCATGGTGAGAAGGGCCTCATGCAATTCGGTGTTCTCTCCCCTCGCCACCTGGACGGCTGCCAGGTCAGCCTGCTTTTGAAGTGCATCGAGCTGTTCGACAGCACGGGCCACCAACCCACCGAAGCCGGATTCCCCCTGGTTGGCTTTGGCCGTCCCGGTGACGGTTCTTTCCCTCAGCGGCTGCAGGGGGAAGGCACGCACAGCAGTAAGCGGATCAAGCCCCATAGCTCACCTCACCCCTGCGTGATCTCCAGTGCCTTGCTGACCATCATCTTGGCCGTCTGCAGGGCCACAGCGTTAGCCTCGTAGGCGCGCGCGGCCGAGATCATGTCCACCATTTCGGTCGCGATATCAACGTTAGGGTAGGTCACATTGCCCTGTTCATCGGCGTCGGGATGCGAGGGATCATGCACCACGCTGCCGGGACGGGGGTCTGCCACGATGGCTACTACCTTCACTCCCCCGCCTGCCGCCCCGGAAGCTGTAGGGGGAATGGGGCTGAACACCACGCGCTCCCGCTGATAGGCCTTGCCACTCGCCGTCCGCGTGGAGTGGGCATTGGCTATGTTGTTGGAGATCACGTTCATGCGCAGCCGTTCTGCTGTAAGCGCCGAGGCACTGATATGCATGCTGGAGAACAGCTTCATCCTTTCCTCCTCAATCGGCTCTTCCTGAGTTTTTCGCTCAGGTCAGGTTATTTCCACCCACACGCAGCTCGCCTTCCAGTGCTCGCGCCAGGGCGGTCGGACCTTCCTGGCGGTAGAGTGCCTGGTATTCCCATCGCTCATCCTGGCCTCCACCGGCCTTGTTGGCCAGTACCCAAAGGCTGTAAGCGAAGTAGTACGGTTCCCGCCGGGGCAGATAGCGATAGGCATCGGCGACGATCCGGATCTGGTCTGCCTCCGTCACCTCCCCACCTGGATAGATGCCGCCCTCGGTGCCGATGAGGGGCAGGCTGCGGCCCAGCACAGAACGCACGACCTGATCATACTGGCGGACCCGCAGGTGATCTGCGCCATAGTTGTGCACGCTGATCCAGGCCCGCGCCAGCACATCGGGCGCGCTTGCCTTCAAGCCCTCCAGCATCTGGCGCAGGAAGGTCAGGTCATCCACATCGCCTTGCGGGCTGAGAGCGCCAATCCCGGGCAGCCCGCCGGCCTGGATGACCTGCCTGGCTGCCGGGATCAGGCGTGCCAGGTAGCGGTTTACATCTGGGTCCTGCCCCTGGTTCTCGCAGCGCAGATTGGGCTCGTTGTAGAGTTGAAAGTAGGCAACGCCCAGGGCCCGATAGCGCCGGACCAGAGGGGTCAGGTCCTGCCCGATGGGCGCTCCTCCATCGGTGTAGATGCGCATGACAGGCATGATGCCGGCCGCCGTAAGCCGGCGCACCAGATACTCGTTTCCGCTCAGGTCCCCTGGTTCGTTGAGAAAAGTGACCCAGCGCGCCCCCAACGCCCTGGCCTGTTCCACAAAGCGGTCTACCACCTCGGGTGCCTGCCGGGTGGTGGGGATCCAGTGCACGCCCCGTCCGTTGTCGTCTGGGGGGCGCGGATAGCTTTCGAGGGCCATGGGCTGGTTAGCCTCTCTCGGGGCCGTGCCCGGCTCCACGAGAGCCGGCTTCACAACCCCTGGCACGATGGGGGACGCCGGCTGCGCCTTGCTCCCTGCCTGGGCTGGGGCCGGCCTGGCCAGCGCCGGCACGATGGGCAGGACGAGGGGGCGGGCCCTGACAGCCAGATAGCGTAAGCTCTGGGCCGGGCTGACCCAGGGCAGGGGCTCGCCACCCTGCGTAGCCGGCGCCCCGGCTGTCCCGGCCGGGGTTTTTCCACCGCTGTCGGCCAGCCCACCCACGAGCTGCCTGAGCAGGGCACCGAAGTCGCTGACCTGGTTCAGGTTGATGGGTCCTGCCGGCCATGCCGAGAGGTGAGGATGGGGTGACCGCTGCTGTTGAACACTCTGGACCATCTTCAACCTTCACAACTTGCTGCCCTGGAGCCTGTCCTTCCTTATCCGAGTAGAGTGTCTGTTGCGCTGATAAGACGGCCGTTGCAGTCTGCAATGGATGGGCCAGGCAGGCATCTGTGAAGTCTCACCGGCCGCTGCTCCGGTGAGACTTCACAGATCTGCACCTGGAAGGTTCGGCTGTGGGGGCATTACCTGTCGGCAGTATAGCCCAGGTGTTGAGGGAAGGGGATAAAGGTCCGGTAAGGGAGATGTAAAGGTCTCGCAAAGGTAACCATTCAGGCCGATTGAAATCGCCCTCCCTGGGCACTTCATGCCGGGTGGGGCGATCCGGAAGATCGCCCCACCGCCGACACCCTTCATGGGTGCATCACCAAAAAGGTCGGCGAAGGCCGACCTCTGGCCGCAGGCCCAAAAAGGGTGACGCCTCGGGCGAGCCCTCGGCGTGGCCCTTCCAGTCACCGCCTGAGTAGTTACTCGCAAAGCGCGAGAGGGCACTTCGACACAGGCAGCACGAGGCGGGGCCGTGTTTACGGGAAGTTTACAGGAGGCCAGGGCAACGGGCCGATACATATAAGCAGAAGGACAGGGTTGAAAGGTCTTCCGAAGGGGAAGACGATCTTGCGGAGGTGGGGGAAATCCCTTCCCAGAGGAGGTGAGCTATCGGCAAGACAGATGTAGTCAGCACAGGGGCTGCCACAGAAGGCACCACCCTTATCCTGTACCGGCTCGTTGAGAGCCACTGCCCGGCCCGCAAGCCGGTATAAGAGGTGATGGAGCCCTGTGAGCAGGTAGCGAGTGTAGGATGCGAAAGGGCCGGGCACTATCAATCACAGACCAGGGGAACAAACAAACTAAACTAACTCTAGAGAAAGGAGCAATACCATGGCAACCGTAGATCTCACCCGTATCAATTCCAACATCGCGGCACTGAACACCCTCAACGCGCTGCGCGATGTCAACAAGAACCTGGCCCTGCACCAGACGCGGCTGGCCAGCGGCCGGCGCATCAACGAAGCGGCCGACGACCCGGCAGGGCTGGGCCTGGCCACCAAGTTCGATGTGCGTGCCAGTTCGCTGCAGCAGGCCATTGACAACATCGGCGACGCCAAGAACATGCTCGCGGTAGCCGAAGGCGGCCTGAACAAGATCAACGCCATCCTGAGCAAGATGCGCATCAAGGCCGAGCAGGCGGCCTCCGAGACCCTCGGCCAGACCGAGCGCGATACCATCGCCAACGATCTGGCCCAGTACGCCCGTGAAATTGACGACATCGTCAACCAGACCACGTGGAATGGGCTGGCACTCCTGGATGGCACAGCGGACTTCGACTTCCAGACCAGCGCCGACTATGACAAGTACACCACCTGGGTCCTAGACCAGGCGCACGATGTCCAGGGTACCGGCACGGCCGGCCTGGGCGACCTGGCCACCGTCAGTGGAAGCTCGACCGCCTCGGAAGTGTCGGATCCCAGCAACATCCTGGGCAGTCTCAGTGCAGGTAACACTGTTTTCTCTGGCCTGAGCGAGCTTTCCAGCGGCACCTACACAGTCAGGTTGATTTTGGGTACAAGCGACTATCTGCAACTACTCGATTCCAACGGCAATCCTGTCCTTGTCGACGCCGATGGGACCGACGGTGGCCTATTGGATTACAAGCTGAGCTTCACTTATAGCGGAGCCGCTACGTATGACTTTGGTGTTGGGCTGAAGGTAGGGCTTTCAACCGGCCTGGGGGACGGCACGTATACTGCCACCATCAGCTACACCAAATCGGGCACATACAGCGTGTCGCTGGACAGCGCGTCCGCGGCGCGGGCGTATATGGACAAGGTTGACGACGCTATCGCTGTTGTATCTGAATCGCTGGCCAACATCGGCGCCATGATGGACCGCCTCAGCTTCAAGGAAGACGCCCTGGCGGTGGGCAAGATCAACACCGAGGCGGCCTACAACCGCATCATGAACGCCGACATGGCCCTGGAGCAGCTCGAGGCCGTGAAGTTCAGCATCCTGCAACAGACAGCCACCGCCATGCTGGCCCAGACCAACGTCGCACCACAGTCGGTCCTGCAACTGTTCCGTTAAGCCATGGGCAAGAGCTGGCGCTGGTCCCTCCTCCTGAGGTTCCCGGGGGACGTAGCAGGTTCCCCCGGGAACCCCTTATGTACTGCGAGCTTCAGCTCGCACCACGCCGTTCGGCAGGCGAGCTAAAGCTCGCCCTACTGCTCGCACCGTGCATGTACTGCGAGCTTCAGCTCGCGCCGCACCGTTTACAGCTCGCAACATGTAGTAAGCCCGAGGAGTCATCCATGAATCCCTACCGACAACCTTCACAGCGCTACCGGGAAGTCCAGGTAACCAGTGCCAATCCGCTCCAGCGTACCTTAATGGTCTACGACGCAGCCATCCTGGCCTGCCGCAAAGGAGACCTGAAAGGTGCTACTGCCGCGCTGAACGTGCTGCGCAACAGCCTGGACCTGGAACAGGGACCCGTGGCCATCGGGCTCTTCCGGCTCTACCAGTACTGCGCTGACCTTGCCCGCAAGGGCAAGTACGAGGAGGCCGCCCATATCCTGCAAGAGCTGGTCCAGGCCTGGGTTGAGGTGCTGGTGCGGCAAGAGGATGCCGCCCGCCAGGCCTCCTCGGCTCAGGATGCGCTAACGTTTGTCTGCTAAGCAGGCCAACACCTGCTCAAGATATGACCAGCCTGGAGGCACACTATGAGCCCACTCCCTGTGCTCGGATCGGGCAGCACCAGCGGCATCACGGCCAGCGCGCTGAACCAGATCATCGCCCAGACCATGGCGCTGCAACGCCAGCCTCTGGAGCGGCTCCAGGCTCAGCGCGATGAACTGGAAGTGCGCCGCGCCGTCTACAACGATCTCCAGACCAAACTTGAGGCCCTGCAAGCAGAAGCGGAGAAGCTGATCTCTTCGTCTGGCAGCACGGTGTTCGGCCAGAAGACGGTCACTTCCAGTGATCAGAGCTATGTCACCGCCACAGCCTCGGCGTCAGCCGCGGTGGGCACTTACATCATCAGCGATGTGACCCTGGCCACGGTCCATCGGGTGCGTTCCGGTTCCTTCGCCTATAGCAACGAGCCGCTGGGGTTGAGCGGCACGGTAGTGCTGGGAGGTGCCACCACCCGCTCCGCCGCGCTGACGGCCAAAGGGGGCGCGCCGGTGGTCGCGATCCAGGCCGATGACACCACCGCTCCGGCAAAGAGCCAGACCGAGCTCGGCACCGATGACTATTACGTGGAATTCCGCCAGTCGGGAGGGGTCTGGCAGTTTCGCCTGGTGAACAGCCAGGGGCAGGCGGTCAGCATCGCGGATGCCGGCACCGAGGACAGCTATACGGCAGAATGGCAGGCCTACAGCGATGTAAGGAACACAGTTTACGATACCGGCCGCGGGCTCAAGATCACATTTGCTGATGCCGACCCTACAGGTAGCTTCTACCGCCCGGATGCGCCCAAAATCTCCTATCAGGCTCAAGGCGCCTCCCTCACCATCGAGGCCACCGATTCCCTCCAGAGCATCCGGGACAAGATCAACAGTGCCACCTACGCCGATGGCAACGGGCTTGTGGCCACGATCATCAACAACCAGCTTATCCTTACGGCCAGCAGGGTCGGCTACACGTTGGAGGGCAGCGGTGATCTGCTGGGAGCTTCGGGCCTGGGCCTGACCGGCAATGGGGATGGTGACGGCGACGGGTGGGATCAGACCCTGACAGCCCCCTCGCCCGCCAGCTTCAAGGTCAACGGCCTGAGCATTACCCGTTACAGCAATACCAGCCTGAGCGACGTCATTGATGGCCTTACCCTGAACCTGCTGAAAGAGACGAAGGCCGGAGAGAACATCACGCTCACCGTTGCCGACAACACGAATGCTGTTACCAGCCAGATTAATGCTTTTATCGCGCGCTTCAACGATGTGACCGCGTACCTGGCTGCCAAGACCGCGGTTACCCAGAACGCCGATGGCGTGAGCTATACGCGGGGCACACTGGCTGGCGACACCCTCTATAACCGGCTCCGTTTTGGGCTGATCTCGGACCTCAACACGCCGCAAAGCGGCCTGAGCCCGACCGCTCCCACCTCTCTGCGCGAGATCGGGTTGACCTTCGACACGGAACTGCGGCTAACCCTCAGCGACAGCAGCGCCTTGCAGTCGGCCCTGGCTTCCAATCCGGATGGGGTCGCGGAACTTCTCGACGCGGTCCTCAGCGAAACCAGCGGCTTGCTCCACCGGATTGAGCTCTTTACCGGCAGCACCACATCCAGCGGCCTGCTGGATGAGTCCATAGAGCTGCTGGACGACGAGCGGGAATATCTCACCAGCCGGATCAACGAGATGAACACCAGGCTGGACGCCTATGAGCAGATGCTGACCAGGCGCTACGCTACCCTCCTGCAGCAACTGGCCCAGGTACAGTCGCAGTCGTCGTACCTGGCCGGTCTCTTCACCACCTTCAGCTCGTGGGGCTGAGATGGGCGGAGCCATAGTATGGATAGAGCCGAGACGCGTGATGCGAGCGCTATTGCCCTCCAGGTGTGGGAGGCGCTGGCGCCGCAGGGTGAGATAGTGGCCGGCAAGATGGTGGTATGGGAAGAGGATAGCCGTGACAATGGAGCAGAGGGCAGAGAGGCCGTGTGCTCTGAGCCGGCAGAGGAGTGGCACAAACTGGCAGCTCGGGTGGATCAGCTGGCCAGGGAGCTGGCGCGCTGCTGGCTGGCACAAGAGCACCTGGCCCAGGGCCTGGCCGAGCTCCGTCAGCAGGTGCCATCTTTAGCCGCCTATGTGATACGGTTTGAGGGAGAGACGGCCAGGCGTGCCACTTCTCCGGACGCTGGTGAGGTTTGCCCGCCGCCAATGGCGACAACCAAAGAGGCCCCTGATCAAAGCGCGGCATCTGAGCCCGGGCAATGGCAGACGGTGAAAGAAGTTGCGCGCGCTCTCAATATAGGGGAGGGCACGGTACGACGGTATATCCGCCAGGGGAAACTTCCTGCGGTGCGACTGCCTGGTGGCCGTGGTCTGCGCCTGCGCCGGGCAGATGTGGAACGGTGCCTTGGCTCAACTTTATCAGGGGAGAGGCGCTGATCTCAAAGGACCTCAGCGCGTTGCAGCCTGACAAGTTACGCTCGGGGGGAGATTGCTGCATGTCGGCTTTGACACAACGCATGCTGCGGGCTTCTGCTGTGGTCTTGGGAGTTGTGTTGTTGACGGTTCAGGTGATGGCAAGTGGTTGTCAGTTCCCTGTTAAGGTGGTTATAGAGAGAGAAGAGGGTACGTCAGTCAGCAAGGTCCCCGGGCACCTGGCCGCGCAAGGAGCGGCGCCTCGGCCCACGGTGGCCCCGGCGCCTGGCGCAGGCCTATGGCAGCCCTCCCCGACACCCGAGGCTCTTGCACGCACCTCCTCGGCGGTGGTTGGGGTTGCCAACAGGCCGGCGCGACCAAAGGCGGTCGCGCCGGCCAAAAGCCCACCAACCCGTATTGTGATCCCTGCCCTGGGCCTGGACGCGCCCGTCGTGGTAATGGGCTGGCAAGTGAATCCCAAGACCGGCCAGCCCGAATGGCAGATACCGGCCAATGCGGCTGGATTCCATCGCGACTCGGCCTTGCCAGGCTGGCCCGGCAACACAGTTTTGTCGGGGCATCACAATATCGCCGGCAAGGTCTTTGCCGGGCTGTGGAACCTGCAACCGGGTGATGCCGTGGAGCTCTACGTGGGCAAGCAGCTTTACCGCTACCGCGTCGAGGACGTCTTGATCGTCCCCGAACGCGGTGCTTCGGATGAGCAGCGTCGGCAGAATGCCCAATGGATCGCGCCGACGAAGGACGAACGGCTGACTTTAGTGACCTGTTGGCCGCCCGACGGCAACTCGCATCGGACAATTGTGATTGCCCGGCCAGACTGGCTGGGCCAGGAGGTCAGCAAACGATGAAAAGGGGTCGCACACAGAGGATCAAACGAGAATCAGGTACCTCGCCATTGGGACGGCTGACTTTCTACGCCGTCATCAACCTGGCGCTGCTGGCTGGCCTGATGGCGTACAGTGGAGGGGCAAGTCTGGATAGGGCGCTGGCACGCGGGGTCGCGGTGCTCCTGATCAGCACCCTCATCGGGTATGGCCTGAATGTGATCCTGGAGATCTCCACCAGGAGTGCTCAGGTAAAGGCCATGCCAGAAGAAGGGGTGAGGGAAGAGCTCTCTGCCATCAAGCAGGAGTAAATATGAACATAGCGGCCTCAATCGGCAGAAGGCCACATCGCCCACGTGGACTACCTGATCTCAACTGGTCCGGCCGCGGGGATCACGAGCCCCGCCTATCGGCACCCGTTCCCATGGACCGGGGCCGTGTAGTCCAGAGGCCCAGTCCCCGGCGAGGTCGTGGCCGGCCCTGCGAAACGGCCTCCCCTCGCTGGAAGCCGCTGCTGACGTTGTATATCTTGCCGTCACAGGCGATTCAGGTTGGAGATAGGTAACTATTCAGGCGGTGACTGGAAGTCACCCTTTTTGGGCCTGCGCCCAGAGGTCGGTCTCCGCCGACCTCTGGGCGGCCTCTTTGGTGATGCGCATATGAAGGGTGTCGGCGTAGGCCGACACCCGGCACGAAGTGCCCAGGGAGGGCGATTTCAATCGGCCTGAATGGTTACCGCTCTTCTTGCCTTCCGACCACTACATGGGTGACTCATCCACGGAAATGACTTTCTGGACGATGCGGTTGGTCTCCTTATCCCTGAGGATCAGTTTCGTTCTGCCATCGGGCATGCGCTCGCGCTTAACTACCAGGAACCTGTCTCCATACTCAACCGGTGGCTTCTCCTCGACCGGTTGCGGCACTCCTCTCCAGATCTCCAGCTCCACCGGCTCCCAGCGCTTTGAGCGGGCCGAGCGATAGCAGGCATCCATGATGGCGTTCACCACATAGCCATCGTAGAAGGTTTCCGCGGGCTGCCTGCCTTCGTCCAAAGCGTTCAGCATGTCGCTGAACATATCGGGATACCCCAGTTCATGCACCTCATCCCCTACGGGGAACAGCCACCCGGTTTCCCCCTCGGCCTTCTCGGAGAC
>DAOTZS010000051.1:0-19387 GCA_034434335.1 Anaerolineae bacterium | reverse complement strand
GTTGCATAGGGCATGACAACACACTATGTGCGGGCCACTATCGCCTATGATGGGACCGACTTCCTGGGGTTCCAGTGGCAGCCCAATGGGCGCACCGTGCAAGGGGTCTTAGAAGCAGCCCTTGACCGCGTCAGCGAGAGCCACAGTCGAGTGGTGGGGGCCGGCCGCACCGACAGTGGCGTCCATGCCCGAGGCCAGGTGATCGCCTTTCATGTCGCCTGGCGGCATCCACTGGCCGACCTGCAGCGAGCGTTGAATGCTGTGCTGCCAGAGGACGTCGTGGTGCTGGAATTGGGGCCAGCCGCCCCAGGGTGGCACCCCAGGTTCAGTGCGCTCCGCCGTCATTATCGCTACACGGTGCTGAACCAGCCGCTGCGTTCGCCTTTGGACCGGCGCTATGCCTGGCAGGTGCCAGAGCCTTTACACCTGGAAGCCCTCCAGGCGGCGGCTGAGCTCTTGCTCGGCGAGCACGATTTCGCCAGCTTTGGCCAGCCTACCGAGGGGGAAAGCACCGTGCGCTACCTGAGCCAGGCCCGCTGGCAACAATCTGGCCCCTGGTTTACCTTTGATATTGCAGGCAATGCCTTCCTGCGGGGGATGGTACGCAGTATCGTAGGCACGTTGCTACAGGTGGGGAGAGGCCTTTGGCCTGTTGAGCAGGTGGCCAGGATTCTGGCCGCCCGCGATCGCGCGGCGGCAGCCCCACCGGCCCCTGCCTGTGGCCTATGCCTGATGCGGGTGGAATACGAAGTCTAATGGTAACCATTCAGGCCGATTGAAATCGCCCCTCCTGGGCACTTCGTGCCGGGGTGTCGGCGGAGGCCGACACCTTTCATGGGCGCATCACCAGAGAGGTCGGCGAAGGCCGACCACTGGCCGCAGGCCCCAAAAGGGTGACTTCCAGTCACCGCCTGAATAGTTACGTCTAATGCATGAATACGGGAGCAGGGCAAACGTGAGAACGTACAGCGCAACAGCCAAAGAAGTCGAAGAGAGCCGTGAGTGGTACGTGGTAGACGCCACAGGGAAGACCCTCGGACGCCTGGCCACGCAGATCGCCACGGTCTTGAAAGGCAAGCATAAACCGATTTATACCCCAGGCCTGGATTGTGGTGATTACGTGATCGTTGTCAACGCTGATAAGGTGCGCGTTACCGGGCGGAAACTGGACCAGAAATTCTACTATCGCTGGTCCGGCTACCCAGGCGGACTCAAGCAGATCAGCCTGCGGGATCAGTTGGCACACCACCCCGAACGGGTCATCGAGGCGGCTGTAAAAGGGATGCTGGCGCGCAACAGGCTGCGCCGCAAGTTGATCAAGAAACTGAAAGTTTATGCCGGGCCAGATCATCCGCACCAGGCGCAGCAGCCCAAGCCGTTCCCGCTCACCTGAATAGAGGAGATTTGCGTAGATGTCAGCCAGATATTACGAGGCAGTAGGCCGGCGTAAGACCAGTTCAGCCCGGGTACGCCTGTACCCTGGGAGCGGCACCATCGTGGTCAACGAGCGGCCTCTAGAAGACTATTTCAAACGGGCAACAGACATCGCGACCCTGTTGCGGCCTCTGATCGTGACCGACACCCGGAACAGCTACAACATCAGCGTTCGTGTGAGCGGCGGTGGCATCTCGGGACAGGCTGGCGCTGTGGCACACGGTATTGCGCGGGCGCTTTGCGTGGCCGATGAGGCCCTGCGGCCCATTTTGAAACGCAATGGCCTCTTGACCCGCGACGCGCGCGCCAAAGAGCGCAAGAAGTATGGCCTGAAGCGCGCGCGCAAGGCTCCGCAGTACACCAAGCGCTAGGCCGACACAGCAGCGCCGGGATAAAGCTCCGGCGCTGCTGCTTCTGGGGGGGTCCCCATGATCCGCGTTGGCGTCCTAACCGTCAGTGACCGCAGCGCACGAGGTGAACGGCCCGACCTGAGCGGGCCGGCCCTCGTGCGCGCGCTGGCCGATCAGTGGCCTGAGGACACCCCCGTCGCGGTGGTGGAGACCGCCATCGTGCCCGATGAAGAGGCCCAGATCAGCGCCACCCTGACACGCTGGGCGGACGAACTGGGCCTGGACCTGATCCTGACTACCGGTGGCACCGGCTTTGCCCCCCGCGACGTCACGCCAGAAGCCACGCGCAAGGTGATTCAGCGGGAAGCGCCCGGCCTGGCCGAGGCCATGCGCAGCGCCAGCCTGCGCCTGACCCCCCACGCCATGCTCAGCCGTGCCGTGGCCGGCATCCGGGGCCACACCCTCATCATCAACCTGCCTGGCAGCCCCAAGGCCGCGGCCGAGAACCTCGCCACCGTTCTGCCCGCGCTACCCCACGCCCTCGAGCTGTTGCGCGCGGCGCCCGAAGCTGAACAGCACCACCAACGCTAATCCCCAGATGGCTGCCTCACCAGACTCTCATCTGGTGGAACGACCCGGCATATTCCAAACCCGCAACACTTGCCGTTGGTGAGAGATCCTATGCCTGCGACCACCCTGAATCCGAACATCCCGTCCCCCGAGCTGTCCAAGGCCCTGAATGCAGCGGCCAGGCGAATGCGCGCCATGCAGCGCCCCCTCCTGACCCCTGCCCTGCTCCTGCTGACCTTTGCGCGCGATCAAGGCAGCGCGGCACATCGGCTGCTGGCTCAACTGGCCGCTGAGCGCAGCTTCCGGCTGGACGAGCTGGCCGCTGCAGCCGAAACCCTGGCACAGGCCAGCCCTGGCGTGGATGCCGACTTCACCTTTGTGGACGAAAATGGCCAGCCTGTGCGGCTTTCCACTGAAATGCTCATCGTGCTCGACGAAGGCCGCAGCATCGCCCAGGCCAGCGACGAGATCTTCGTGGGCACTGAGCACGCGCTGGGCGGGCTGGCTGAACGGGGCGTCAGCACGGCTTCCCTGTTGCGTCGCTATGGCATCTCGCGCGAGGTGCTGGCCAACCGCCTGGCAGAACAGGCACAGACCAGGCGTTTAACCAGCCAGGACCTGGTGGCGCAGGCCCGGACAGGGGAGGGAGCTCCCGTCTATGTGCGGGCTGATCTGATGCACGACCTCCTGGGTTTGCTTACCCTGGCCGAGTACCGGCACGTGATCCTGGTAGGCGACGCGGGGGTGGGAAGGCGCTCCCTGGTGGCCGGTCTGGCCCTGCTGATGGCCGAGGACAAAGGGCCGGCCGGGCTGGCCAGCCTGGTACAGGTCTCCGAAAGTGCTCTGCTGGCTGACGCTGAGAAGGCCGTAGAAGCAGCCCGGCACCAGGCCCGCGATGGCATCCTCTTCATCCCCAACGTGGAACGCTTCTTCCCTGGCCCTCTGAGCGGAGCCGAATTCCCGCGCGCCACACGCGCGGTACAACGCGCCTTTCTGAGCCCCCTGCCTGTCGTGATCGCCACCACCACCGATACAGGCTGGAACGAGCGCCTGGCCGGCGACAGCATCGTGCGTGAATACAGCCATCGCCTGCGGGTACCCGAGCCGAACGTGGAGGAAACGGTGGCTATCCTGGGCGTGCACCGGGGCCGGTTGGAGCATGATTACGGTGTGCGCATCGCCGAAGAGGCTTTGTCGGCTGCTGCTACCATGGCCAAACGCTATGTTGCAGGTACGCCTCTGCCGGCCTCGGCGCTGGCGGTGCTCCACCGGGCTGGCGCGCTGCTCAAACTCGCCGCGCAATCCCGTTTCTCTGTGGCACCGGCTGATCGCCGGCCCCAGGTGCAACCCGACGCCACCCTCGACGCCGATGATGTCGCCGTAGCGGTCAGTGTGATGACCGGCATCCCGGTGAGCAAGCTGGGCGTGGACGAGCGTTCTCGCTACGCCCACATGGTCGAAGCCTTACATCAGCGCATTATCAACCAGGAAGAAGCGGTCCTGGCGGTCAGCCGGGCTGTCAAGATCGCCCGTGTGGGCCTCAAAGACCCCAAGCGGCCCATTGGCTCCTTCCTCTTCCTGGGCCCTACAGGCGTGGGCAAGACCGAACTGGCCAAGGCCCTGGCCGACTTCATGTTCGGCTCAGAGGACGCCATGGTGGTGCTCGACATGACCGAATACCAGCAAGATCACACCGTGAACCGGTTGATCGGGGCGCCGCCAGGCTATGTGGGCTATGAGGCAGGGGGACAGCTTACCGAAAGGGTGCGCCAGCGCCCCCATACAGTAGTCCTGTTTGACGAGGTCGAGAAAGCCCACCCGCGGGTGTTGGATATCTTGCTGCAGATCATGGAAGAGGGGCGCCTGACCGATGCCCAGGGCCGTGTCACTTCCTTCAGCGAGGCAGTGATCATCATGACCAGCAACCTGGGCTCGGAGTATCTCGACAAGCCGGTGATGACCGACGAGATGCGCGCCTTGGTGATGGCCGAAGTGCGGGCCCGCTTGCGGCCGGAGTTCCTGAACCGGCTGGATGAGATCGTCCTCTTCCTGCCCCTGACCCCCGACCAGTTGCGGCAGATCCTGGGCCTGATGCTGCAAAAAGAGGGCAAGCTTCTGGCGGCCCAGGGGCTCGCCCTTACGGTGACCGAGGCTGCCATGAGCTGGTTGTTGGCCCAGAACGACCATCCCGAATGGGGCGCGCGGCCGCTGCGCCGGATCATCCAGAAGCATTTGCGGGAGCCCCTGGCCGACTGGCTGCTCGCCGAGGGCTCCCGCAAGGGGGTGGAGGTGATGGTGGATGCGGGGGAAAAGGGGCTTGTGTTCAGCTATCGGTAGAGGGGCGGGGCTGAACCCCCACGCTGAGAGAGCAAAGCTCCCTCAGGACCCGAGGCTTTCGGGGCTGGATACTTAGCCTGCAGGGCTTCGCTCTTTCAGCCCGGAACTTCAGCCCGGGGCAGCTCTTTGAATCATCCCTGCTGCACCTTCTGAAATACTTCCATGAACACCACCACCTCGGCAAATACACCGTAAAGGGGTTCCTGTTCAGCATACTCCAGGCGTTCCACCTTGCCCTTTAGCAGCAGGTTGTAAGTCTCCAGCTCAAAGGTGGTACCCGGGCGGATAGGGAGAGCCGGGTGCTCGCCAGCCAGTTGATCGCGCAACGCCGTATCCCGATATGCCCCTTCGCTCATCAGGACTTTGACCTTGGTGTCAGGGTCGTTGGTATCCCACAGCCACACTTGCAGAGCGGCTGCCTGGTCGCGGGCACGGCCGATGGGATCGGTGACCCCCAGGCCACACTGGCCCAGGTAGGTGCCGGCGTTGTCAGTGATATCGAACGCTTCGTCGTAATCGGGTTCGCTCATCTGATAAATGCCGGTGTATTCACCCAGTTTGATGGGCGGGGATGGCAGCCGTTCTGCGGGAGCCGCGGTGGGCTCGGCTGGGCGCCTGGGCTCAGCTCGTACTTCGCCAGGGGATGGCCGGGTGATAACGGGGGGTTGCGTCGGCCGGCTCATGCGCAGACCCTCGATGAAAGCAGGTGGCGCGACAGCTTCTGGCTCCTCCCCAGCCGGCTTAGCCTCGGCCGCTGTTGCTGGCCGGGATGGCGGGGCGGCAAGGGGCCATTCCTGTTTCTCCCGCTCGGCAATCTCGGCCGCCGACTCGCTCACTCCCCTGCCGAAACGGAACGATTCATCAATGGCCGGCCTGGCCTCTCCCGTATGGGCTGCCCGCAGGCGATTCCACAGCATGAGCACAACGGCAATGCCCACCAATACCAACACCACCCACAGCCCGGCCGAGCAGACGGTGCGGAGCAGTGAGGCAGGTTGGGTCTCGGTAGCCGGCGGCGGAGGGGGTGTCGGCATTACCGCTATGGGTGCCGGCGCGGCGGCTACCCCCAGGGCCCCAGCCAGGAGCTGTACCTGGCTGGCACGCAGAGCGTTCTCACCGATCAGGCGCTCCTGAAGCCGTTGTAGATCTTCGGCAAGCTGCTCCGGAGGCCAGGTCGCCACCCGCTGCCGTGCCAGCTCAAGATCACCCGTGGCTGCGTACGATTCAGCCACCATCATCAGGTATTCATCGCGCTCGGTGGCTCGCAAGTCCTGCGGCAAGGTGTTCGTCCAGGTCACCGGCCAGAGGCCCCAGCCGATGCCCCACCAGCCGGCCAGCACCCCCAGCACGAACATGGCCAGGGGCAACAACCACCCAGGGCGTTGGGTATCGCTCTTGCGCACCATGGTGTCCTCCTCGTGAATGGGGGCCACGGCCATGCGCCCTTACAGGGGGATAATCGGCTCCTTGGACATCGTGGTGAGCACCTCAGCCCCGTTGGGGGTAACCAGCACGATGTCCTCAATCCGCACTCCGCCCCATCCGGGCACATAGATGCCAGGCTCAACGGTCACCACATTGCCGGCGACCAGCGGCGTTGTGTTGAGCCGGCCCAGGCGGGGTTCCTCGTGGATGGCCAGTCCGACGCCATGGCCCAGGTTGTGGCCGAAGAGCTCGCCATAGCCGGCCTGCGTGATCACTTCACGGGCTATCGCGTCAGCCTCCTGGCCGGTTATGCCAGGTCGAATGGCGGCTTCGGCTGCCTGTTGGGCACGCAGAACCGTATTATAGATGTCCCAGAAGCGGTCTGGGTCTTCCGGTTCACCCAGACAAATTGTGCGCGTCATGTCTGAGCAGTAGCCGTCGAGCCGGGCGCCCATGTCGATTACGATCGGCTGCCCAACGGGCAGAGGCGCATCGCTGGCACGAGCGTGAGGCCGGGCACCGTTTGGCCCTCCCGCCACGATGAGCTCAAACGCCACGCCGGCAGCCCCGTGGGTGCGCATGTAGCTCTCGATGGCCCAGGCCAGTTCCCGCTCCGTCATGCCAGGCCTGACCTGAGGCAATACCGCGGCCAGCGCTTCATCGGCCAGGTGGACGGCGGCCCGCAGGGTTGCCACCTCTGTCGGGTCCTTGACGGCCCGCAGTTTCTGCACCTCGCCTTCCAGTGGCACCCACTCGCAGCCAGGAGTGGCCTTCGTCCACGCCTGCACGTCGGCATAGGTGGCATGGTCGGCCTCGAAGCCGAGCCGATGGACCCCGGCGCGCTGCAACATTTCGGGCAGCACATCGGTGAACTTCTGCGGGACGCGCACCAGCTCGAAATCGGGGCATTCCAGCCCCACCTGTTCGTAGTAGCGGAAATCGGTGGCGAAGAGTGCCAGCTCGGCCGAGATCAACAGCCAGCCGGCAGAACCGGTGAAGCCGCTGAGATAGGTACGGTTCTCGGGCTGGCTGACCAGCAGGGCGTCGACCTTGGCTTCGGCCAGCCTGGCTCGCAGCCTGGCCAGGCGGGCAGGGTAAGGTGAATCTGTCATCGTATTGCCTCGCAAATGCAGCATAACTATTCAGGCCGATTGAAATCGCCCTCCCTGGGCACTTCGTGCCAGGCCTCGCCCCGAAGGGCTCGGCCCGAGGGGTGTCGGCCTCCGCCGATATCCTTCATGCGTGCATCACCAGAGAGGTCGGCAAAGGCCGACCTCTGGCCGCAGGCCCCAAAAGGGTGACGCCTCGGGCGAGTCTTCGGCGTGGCCCTTCCAGTCACCGCCTGAAAATGCAGCTATATCTCCTCTTAGCCGCTGGCCCGCGGGTGAGCCCGCAGGACCGTGGCGCGCAGATGGGTCTGGCTGACCTGGGTGTAGATCTGGGTGGTGGCCGGGGTTTCGTGCCCCAGCAACTCCTGCACCGAACGCAGGTCAGCCCCTCTGTTCAACATATGGGTGGCAAAGCTATGCCTGAGCATATGTGGCGTCACCCGGTGCTTGATGCCGGCAGCCCGGGCGTAGCGACGCAAGATGCGGGTGAACATGCTTACGGACAGGCGCTGGCCAAACCGGTTCAGAAATAAGGCATTGGTCTGCCGCGATCTGGGAGGGGTGGCCGACTCGCCTGGCCGGGCGCTCTTGACCGCTGCAGCCAGCAGTTTCTGCCGGCCATCTTCCAGATAGGCCCGCAACGCCTGTACCGCCGGCCCTCCCATGAGCACAATCCGTTCCTTATCTCCCTTGCCCACCACCCGCACCTGCGCCTGGGCCAGGTCCAGTGCGGCCACGTCCAGTCCCAGCAACTCGCTGACCCGCAGGCCGGCTGCGTAGAGGAGCTCGAGCATGGCCCGGTCGCGCTGGCCGGCAGGTGTGCTGGGGTCGGGAGCAGCCAGGAGCGCGCGCACTTCTTCTTCGGTCAGGGGCCGGGGCAGGCGCTGAGGCAGCCTGGGGGCTGAGATACCCTCAACAGGATTCTCGGCCACTGCATCCACGCGCACCAGGAAGGCATAGAACGAGCGCAGTTCTGAGATACGCCGCGCCACGCTGGCCTTGGCATAACCCAGACGGTGCAGGTCGGCCAGCCACCCGCGGATCAGGGCAGGGGTCACCTGTCCCCATGCCGTCACCCCACGTTGCCGTGCATAGGCCATAAACTGGGCGATCTCCCGCCTGTAGTTGCTGACGGTATGCGGCGAGGCATTGACCTCTGCAACCAGATACCTGACGTACCGGTCGAGCGCTTCGTCCATGGCTAGACTTTGCTCTCCTCCAGGGGCGTCCTTTGGTGACAGGCCAGGCACTCGGCCCAGGTCTTGTTAGAGGCCACAAGCAAACCACCGCAGTGTGGGCAGCGTTGCGTCAACGGCCTTTTCCAGGTAGTGAAGTCGCAGGCGGGATAGTTGATGCAGCCGTAGAAAATCCTGCCCCGGCGGGTGCGGCGCTCTACCAACTCACCGCCATCCTTAGGGCAGGTAACCCCGATCTTGATCAGCAGTGGCTTGGTGTAGTGGCAGGCCGGGTAGTTTTCGCAGCCCACGAATTTCCCATAGCGGCCCTGCTTGATCACCAGCGCGCCTCCGCATTCAGGGCATGTCTCGCCAGTGCGCTCTGGCTCGAGGACGACCCGCTCCATGTTACGCTCGGCCTCGCGCAGTTGCGGCAGAAACGATTCGTAGAAGTCACGCAGCACCGGCACCATCTGCTCCTCGCCGGAAGCGATGCTATCCAGGTGCTCTTCCATGTTGGCTGTGAAGCCCACATTGAAGATTGGATCGAAGTATTTGACCAGCAGGTCGTTGACGGTGAAGCCGAGCTCGGTGGGCACCAGGCGCCTGTCAGACCGTTCCACGTAGCCGCGCTCCAGAATTGTCGAGATGATGGTGGCATAGGTGCTGGGCCGGCCAATACCGTTTTCCTCCAGCGTCCTCACCAGCGAGGCCTCTGAATAGCGCGGGGGTGGTTGGGTGAAGTGCTGTTCGGGGATCAGGCGCAGCAGGTCCAGGGGCTCCCCCACGGCCAGGTCGGGCAGGATCTTCTGTTCACCTGGCTCACCCTCTTCGGAGCCTTCCTCGCCACGGGCCTCTGCCGTTGGCTGGCCACTGTCCTGGTTGGCCGCGGGCTGGGCTTCTTCGCTGGCGCCATTGCCACCTGCGGGGCCGGCCGCGCCTCCGCTGTAGACCACCAGAAAGCCGGGGAACTTGATGGTTGAGCCGCTGGCCCGGAACAGGTAAGGCCGCTCGCTTCCATCTCCAGGGGGCGGACCGGCTTCCACCTCGACTGTGAGGGTGTCGTATATGGCCGGTGCCATCTGGCTGGCGACAAAACGTCGCCAGATCAGCTCGTAGAGCCGGTAGTGGTCCCGGCTCAACTTGTCACGCAACATCTCAGGGGTGCGCCGGCACGAGGTGGGCCGGATTGCTTCGTGGGCCTCTTGTGCATTCTTGACCCGCGAGCGATAGACATTGGGCCGCGGGGGCAAATATTCTGGCCCGAACATCTCGGCGATCAGGCTGCGAGCTTCGGCCTGGGCCTCCTGGGCCACCTGTACGCTATCGGTGCGCATATAGGTGATCAGGCCCACAGGCCCCTCGCCGTTCCCGATGTCTATCCCCTCATACAGGTCCTGGGCCACCCGCATCGTGCGCTGAGCTGTCATCCCCAGCCGCTGTGCGGCGTCCTGTTGCATGGTGCTGGTAGTAAAGGGGGCATTGGGCCGACGCCGGCGCTCGCTGCGCTTGACACTGCTGACGTTGTAGAGGGCGCCTTCCAGGTCGGCGATGATCGCCATGGCATCGTCGCGGGACTTGAGGTCAACCTCCTGGCCTCGGATGCGCACCAGCCGTGCCAGGAAGCTCGGCCGCGGCTGTTGCAGGCGCGTGCTCTGCTGGGCCAATTCGGCGTCGAGGGTCCAGTATTCGACAGGCACGAAGGCTGCGATCTCCCGCTCGCGCTCCACGATGAGCCGCAAGGCCACCGACTGGACACGCCCGGCCGAGAGCCGGCTCTTCACCCGATCCCACAACAGTGGGCTGATCTGGTACCCTACCAGCCGGTCGAGGATGCGGCGGGCTTGCTGGGCGTTCACCAACTTCATGTCAATGTCGCGCGTGTTGGCGAAGGCCTCGGCAATGGCGTGCTGGGTGATCTCATGAAACACCACCCGCTTTGCCCGCTCGCGGGGTATCTCGGCTGCCTCGAGCAGGTGCCAGGCGATAGCCTCCCCCTCCCGGTCGGGGTCGGTGGCCAGGTAGATCTCGCTGGCCTGCGCAGCAGCCTCCTTCAGCTCTTTGACCACGGCCCTCTTCTCGTTGGGAATACGATAGGTTGGGGCGAAGTCGTTGTCCAGGTCCACCGAGAGTTTGGAGCGCAATAGATCGCGCACATGTCCGATGGAAGCGCGCACGTCGTAGTCGCGGCCCAGGAAGCGACCTACCGTGCGAGCCTTGGCCGGCGACTCGACGATGACAAGCCGGCCCCCCGTCGCGGATGGCCTGCCCCCCGTTATGGGGGGCCTGGCTTCCGCCGTGGATGGATTGTCCTTGACAGGTTGGCTTCGGGAACGGGCCTTCTGGCTGGCTTTGCCTGGAGCCGGTTTGGCCTCCTGCGCGCCAGCCGGTGGGGTTGGCTGGGGTAATCTCTCATGCTCTGGGGTGGCCCCGATCCTGACCAGGCTGGTACCACACTGGGGGCAAGTCCCGCGGGTGGCAGGTCGGCCATTGGCCAGGTAGACCGCCTGGGCGCCGTGGATTGGGCGCATAGCTTTGCATTTGACGCAGTAAGCAGTCAGTTGTGAGTGGTCGTCGTTGCTCATCGCAGGTTAGCGCTAGAGATAGTGTTCTTTGCCTTCCGCCTTCAGGCGTTTCACCACGTCCCGCACCTCTTCGGCCCGCGCTTTCGAGCAGACCAGGAGGACGTCGGGGGTCTCAACGATGATCAGGTCTTCGACGCCGATGGCAGCCACCAGCCGGTTGGTGCTGCGCACCAGGCAGCGCCTGCTGTGCAGGCCGATGAACTCGCCGTCTACGCTGTTGCCATGTTCGTCGGTCGGCAGCACATCCAGCAGGGCGGCCCAGCTCCCGATATCGGCCCACCCAAAGTCCACCGGGATCACCGACACCCGCGACGCGTGCTCCATAATGCCGTAGTCAATGGAAATCTTGGGCACGCGTGCCCAGGCTTCGCGCAGGTCGCGATCAGCATCGTCGGTGCCCATGCTGGCGGCGATCTCGGTCAGCGCGGCGTGCAGGGCAGGAAGCTGGGCCGCGTATTCGGCCAGCAGCCTGTCTGCCCGCCAGATGAACATGCCACTGTTCCAGGTATGGCGGCCGTCCTCCAGGAAGCGGGCAGCCGTGGCCGCGTCGGGCTTCTCGGTGAAGCGCGCGCAGGAGTAGACGCGAAACCCGTTCACAATCTCCTGCGCAGGGCCCAGTTCGATGTATCCGAAGCCGGTGGCAGGATATGTGGGTTGAATGCCAAGGGTCACGATGGTGCCATCGCTGGCAACCTCGGCCCCGGCGGCCAATGCAGCGCGAAACTGCTCTGTGTCCGCGATGTAGTGGTCGGCGGTCAACATCGCCATCACGGCGTCGGAGTCTTTGTGCAGCAGGTGGATGGCTGCCAGTCCGGCCGCGGGTGCTGAGTCGCGGCCCTCCGGCTCCACGATGAAATTCTCGGCCGGGAGCTCAGGTGCCTGAGGCCGCAGCACCTCGGTGATCTGCGCGCTGGCCACGACGTAGATGCGATCGGGCGTGAAGAGGGGGGCCAGCCGGTCCACCGCGTGCTGGAACATAGTCCGCTCGCCGATCAACCTCAGCGCTTGTTTAGGATAGCCCTGGCGGCTCAACGGCCACAACCGCGTGCCCGATCCGCCAGCCATGATCACAGCGTATAACATCTGAGGCTATAATCTCCGCACGTAACTATTCAACGGTGACCGGAAATCACCCTTTTTGGGCCTGCGGCCAGAGGTCGGCCTTCGCCGAGCTCTCTCATAATTTGGTTAACACTCTGTCCCCTCGGGCCTTCGCTGCCCCTCACCCCCCTTTGTCCCCATCTCCCCTGGCCGCAGGCCCAGGGGAGATGGGGGATTAAGAGGGGGGTTTTTGCGGCGGCCGAAGGCCGCCGCAAAAACCCTTTTCTCCCCCTCCCCTCTTCTGCCGCCAAAGGCGAGCGGGGGAGGGGAGGGGCAGAGGGAGGGGTGGGGGCCCTGGGCGGCAATTCTAACGACCACAAAAAGGGTAAACCCATCTTCCGGGCAAATTGAACCATCTCAACATTACTCAATTGTCATCCTCGCGTCCTGCCATAAGGAATCAATCCACCTTGTAGATCGGTCCTGGTTCGCGCGCCCTGACGTAATTCATGCCACCGACCTGGCGCACCAGGCCCTTGAGCTCCATCAGGGCCAGGGTGCTGGAAACCGTGGCTATCGGCAGGCCGGTAGCCCGTCCCACCTCGTCCACGTGCATTGGTTCCTGGTCCAGGTATTGCAGCAGGAGCGCCTCGGTCGCGTCGGTGGGGAGCAGCATTTGAGCTTCCACATGCTGGGCCACGGTGGTCATGTTGAGGGCCTCCAGCACGTCGTTGGCACTGAGCACCGGATGCGCGCCATCGCGGATCAGGCGGTTGGTGCCCTGGCTGCCCCGGTGGAAGATGCTGCCGGGTACGGCGAACACATCTCGCCCCTGGTCGGCGGCAAAGTCGGCTGTGATCAGCGCGCCACTCTGTTCCCCTGCCTCCACCACGATCACTCCCCGGCTCAGGCCGCTGATGATACGGTTGCGAGGCGGAAAGTTGCTGGCTTCGGGCGGTGTGCCTAGGGCATATTCGCTGATCAGCGCGCCGTGGGCAACGATCTCCTGCGCCAGTTTCGAGTTCTCCCATGGGTAGATGATGTCCACGCCAGAGCCCAGCACGGCGATAGTGCGGCCGCCGGCGTCCAAAGCCGCCCGGTGGACCTGGGCATCAATCCCGCGCGCCAGCCCGCTGATGATGGTCACCCCGGCCCGCGCCAGGTCGCCGGCCAGGACCCTGGCCGCCTCCCGGCCGTAAGCCGAGGCGCGGCGTGTGCCCACCATGGCCACAGCCCAGTCATCTTCGGGCCTCAGCTCGCCCCGGACATAGAGTACCGGCGGCGGGTCGTTAATTGCCAGCAGCCGCGGCGGGTAGCGTGGGTCCTCCCAGGTGAGGACCTGCACCCCCGCCTCTCTGACGCGCGTCAGCTCGGCAGCCAGGTCCAGCTCGCGGCGTGCCCGAAGCAGGTTCTCCAGCGAACGGCGATCTAACCCAACTCGTTGTAGAGCATCGGCCGGCGCGTGCCAGGCCTCCTCGATGCTGCCGAAGGCATCCAGTAAGGCACGCAGCCGTGCCGGCCCAATGCCACGCACACGGTTAAAGGCTATCCAATAGGCCAGAGGATCCACAGGTACACCTGCCAAGCAAACAGTCTCAGGAGAGCAAGCACCAGCATACTCGATCGGCCTTTTTTTGTCAAACGTCCCCCGCCATGAGCATACGCGTGGCTACTCACGCTGCAGCGAGCTTACCGGCCATACCTCTAACACATCTGTGCCCCAGGCCGGCAGGCGACGGCTCCAGCACAGCTTGCCACCGTGCACAGAGACGTGAGGCGCGGGCACCACATACCATTGGTCCGGGTCCAGCCCCAGGGTTTCAAAGGAAATGCTACCGGTGATAAGGCGCTCCTTGTCCTGTAAGTTGAACAGGTTCAGCACCAATGCCCCTCGGTCTCTCAGCACATGCAAATGAGCCTCTTCCGGGCAGTCTTCCGAGCCGTAGAACTCCCCACGGGCGTAGAAGGGCTTGAGCTGACGATAGCGTCGCATGGCGCGCTGCTGTGCCTCAACCACCAGCGGATCCCGGTGCGTTCCACCGATGCCCAGATGTCGGCAGGTGGAGGCATACCACCAGAGCGTGAGGCAGTGGATATTGTCATCGCGGAGGTCTATGTGGAGGTAGATCGGCACATTGCTGGCCAGGTTGTAATAGTACAGCGCGCGGGCCCGACCGCTGCGCAGGTCTTCCATCGGCTCCCACATCAGCTCAAAGCCCCAGTTCTCGTTATAGCTGTGAGGGAGTCCGTACTTGTAGTACACTGGCGTATAACGCTGTCGTGTGCCGCCGGTGATCATGTCGTGCATCTCGATTAGCACGTGGGGATAGCGCTCATGGATGCGCCGGGCCAGCTCCAGGTTGGCGCGGCAGTGATCCTCCATGGTGTACGGCACCGGGTGGCCGTGCTGGGGGTTCCAGCAGCCACCGTTCCACCAGTTGCCGTCGAACATGAGAAACACCACCCCGTCGGCGCAGTGGGCCAGCAGCCGTTTGGCCGCCTCGTCCAGGTATTGGCGCGAGCCAAGGCAGACCGATCCTTCGATGAGGTTGCCCCTGGCGTCCATCCTCAGGGCCTCACGCGGCCAGCTCGAGACACCCCGGCCATCCTGGCTCATCCAGGTGGCCAGGGGGCAGTGGAGCGCTACGCCAAGGCCGTAGTGGCTGCGTATATGCTCGATAAAAGCCCGTCGTGGCCCCAGCCACTCCTCGCCCCAGAGGAACGTGCCGAAATCTGTGTCCCAGCCGGGGTCCATATAAAGTGCCTCTGCACTATAGGCCACGGCCTTAGCAGCTTCCGCTTCCATCAGCGCCCTGGTGTACGTCAGCCGGCGCAGGTGACGTGGGGTGGCAGGCCGGCCTGGGGTCTGGACATTCCATTCAGGGTTGTCATATAACTCGTTCCAGTGGATAGGGGGGTTATAGTCGGCCGGGAAACGGCAGCCTTGTTCATCGAGGAAGCGCCGAAAGGCGTAAGCCGCCTGATGGTATCCTCCCGACACGAGCTCGTAACGGCTGACTCCGAAGGAAACAGTCTGGCCTGGCGCAATCCGCGTCGCATATTGCGGATCGCCGGCCACCAGGGCCGCCCCGCCGAAGCGCAGGCAGACGCGGTCGTCGTAGGGCTCCAGGGCGATCACGCTGAACTCCATCCCTTCCTGGTTGAACTTGAAGATGCCCAGCGTGCAATCTCCCATCTCCCACGCCCAGCCTTCGGCAGCCCGGTGCAGGGCCGGAAAGTAGCCATAGCCCAGGGTCGGCGTGGCGCGATGCTCACCACCCGGCTTCACCAGCAGTTCGTCGAATGTGAAGCTGTTGTCCCACCCCTCGGGATCTGAGGCTTTGTGTTTGAAGGGGATGGCCGTCAGCCGTTGGCCGGCGAGTTCGGGCAACACGCGGCCAGCATCGTCGGTGATGCACCGCTGAAAACCCAGCGCGATCTGCCGTAGCTCCACCGGCGCAGTGCCAGCATTGGTCAGCTTCAGGCGCTCTTCGAGGATCGGAGCCTTGGGCGAGAGGGTGAAAGTCTGGCACAGCCGGAGCCCGGCGATAGAGCCGTGGACACGGATGCTATCCCCTTCAGCCTCGCAAGATACATCCCTCAGGTCCACCCAGGTGAGAAGCCCGTCGGGACACACGGTGGTAAGGTGGTAGATATACGCGTCATCCACAAGCATCTTGCCGGTTCGCAGGTCCTGAAGCTTAGTCCACACCTGGCCGTCCCGGGTAGTGACCTCCAGGCTGAGGGTGTTTGTCGTAAGGGTTGTCCGCATTGTATCTCCCTCTTTCAACTTGCGTGCCGTCTCGAGTGAAATCATCTGCCTGCCCCCTGGTCGGATGCCACTCCGAACCCGGCAGCACGGGGCGCCCTGTGGTCAGCGGCCTCCCATCCCTGTCAGCGTAATGCCCCGCACGAACCATTTCTGCCCGATGATGTAGATCACCAGGATGGGCACCAGGGAGATGACCGAGCCGGCCATGAGCAGGTGCCACTGGATGCTGTATTGGCTCTGGAAGGTGGCCAGCCCCACCGGCAGGGTGCGCATCTCCTCTGAATTGGTAACGATCAGCGGCCAGATGAAGTTGTTCCACTGGCCCAGAAAGGTAAAGATGGCCAGGGTTGCCAGCGCCGGCCCCGAGAGGGGCATCAAGATCTGCCACCAGATGCGAAAGGAGGATGCGCCATCCACCCGGGCCGCGTCGTCCAACTCTAGCGGCAGCGAGAGGAAGTACTGGCGCATCAGGAAGGTGCTGAATGCCGAGAAGGAGGGGGGCAGGATCAGGGCCTTGAAGGTGTCAATCCACCCCAGGAAGCGGATGACGATGAAGTTGGGGATCATGGTCACGGGAAAGGGGATCATCATGGTGGCGAGATAGAGCAGGAAAAGGAGGTCACGGCCGGCGAAGCGCAGCCGCGCGAAGGCGAAGGCAGCCAGGGAGGAGGTCAGCAGTTGCAGGGTCGTCACCGCCACGGCCTGCACGGTGCTGTTGTAGTAGAAGCGGCCGAACGGCATAACGCTGACCGTCTCCACATAGTTCTGCCATCGCACCGGCTGTGGGATCCACTGGGGCGGATAGATGAAGATATCCCCGGGCTCCTTCAGCGAAGTAGACAACATCCAGGCCAGCGGCGCCAGCATGAAGAAGCTGCCGATGATCAGCAATGCGTGCAGCAGCAGGCGGCCAGCAACAGCGGCCGGCCGATCACGCCGCTTTCTTGTCGCAACGGGCATAGCATCCATTCACTCGCGCTCCGCCTCGTAATAGACCCAGCGGCGCTGATAGCGCACCTGGAGGAACGTGAAAACAAAGATCACGGCAAACAGCAGCCACGAGATGGCCGCGGCTTTGCCCATGCGGAACCAGCGAAATGCATTGAGGTATATATAGTAGACCACAGTAGTGGTGGCGAAGGCCGGCCCACCCTTGGTCATGATGTATGCCTCTTCGAAAACCTGAAAGGCCCAGATGAACGACATCACCATGACAAAGAAGGTGGTGGGCGAGACCATGGGCAGGGTGATGTGGCGGAACTTTGGCCATATGCCCGCGCCATCCACTTCGGCTGCCTCGTACAGCTCTTGGGGAATGGCCTGCAGGCCGGCCAGGTAGATCACCATGGTGAAGCCCACGTTCTTCCACAAATTCAGGATCATCACCGCCGGCATGGCCCAGCGGGTGCTGTTCAGCCAGTCGGGCGGCTGGATCGGCAGGCCGGTCAGGTTGCGGATGCTCCAGAGGAAGCTGTTGAGGATACCGAAGTTGCCGTTGAATACCCACTGGAAGACCAGCGCGGCCGCCACCAGGGAGGTTACCACCGGCATAAAGTAGATGACGCGGTAGACCGTGATGAAGCGCAGCTTCTGGTTGAGGGCCAGGGCCAGTAGCAGCGACAGGATCACCCGCAGCGGGACAGTGCCAAAGGTAAAGTAGAAGGTGTTGAGAGTTACCCGCCGGAACTGTTGGTCGTTGAAGAGCAGCTCGCGGAATTGGGCGGTGCCGACGTAGATCGGCGGTGTCAACAGGTCCCAGCGAAACACGCTCAGGGCCAGCGAGGCAACCACTGGGAAGGCGGTGAAGATCAGGAAGCCGGTGATGTTGGGGGCCAGGAAGAAGTAGCCTTCGTAGCGTTTCTGCCACCGGTAGAGCAGGATGCGCCAACGCTCCGCCGGGTCGGATGGCAAATCCCCTCTCACCGGCGAAGGCTTGACAGAGGAAGTAGATGACATGAGTGCTCGCGCATGGCGATTGTAGGGCGAACTTAAGTTCGCCCTACAATCGTCTTACTTCTTGGGATAGCCGTTATCGGCCAGGAACTTGTTCACGGCCTGGCACAGTTCGGGCACCACCTCTTCCGGTGTGGCCTCGCCTGCCCACAGGCGGTCGAGCTGCGGCCCGATGATCGAACCGCTCAGCTCATCCCATTCGGGGAAGTAGCCGAAGCCGCCGGGCTTGGCCGCCTCGGCGCCAATCAGGAATGCCTTGCGGTTGGCTGGCTTGGGCACCCCCAGGAAGTCTTCAGAGTTGGCGACCGAGCGCAGGGCGGGGAAGATCTCGCCGTTACGGGTGTAGATGGACTCGCCGCCGCCAGGGCTCTGCAGCCACTTGAGGAACTCCCAGGCCGCCTCCTTATTGTCAGCGCCGGCGCTCATCACCCAGGCCGCGCCACCGTTGTAGTCCCAGCGCTGCCCGCCCTTGGGGATGGGCACGGCGGCCACATCGTAGTCCAGGTTCGGATTGATGTTGAAAGTGGGCACGCGCGAGGAGTTCTGGATGATCATGGCTACCTGGCCGGTCTCAAACACGGCCGTGTCGCCGCCCTGCTGGTTCAGCGTGGCGCTGCGCATGGCATAGCCCTTGTCCATCAGGTCATAGAAGAAGCGCAGCCCCTTCATGGCTTCGGGCGTGTCCAGCGTGCACTTGCTGGGGTTGGTCAGGTCGTCCAGCACGATGCCGCCGGCCTGGCCGACCCAGATGGCCCATTTGCCACCCTCCATGCCCAGGGCGTATTGGGTAACCCGGCCGTTAGCGTCCACTTTGGTCAGCTTCTCGGCAGCCGCCAGCAGGTCGTCCCAGGTCCAGTCGTCGGTGGGGTAGGCCACGCCCGCCTCATCGAACAGCTTCTTGTTGTAGTAGAGGGCATGGGCCTCGATGTCGCGGGGCAGGCCGTAGACGTCGCCCTGATAGCGCGCCGAGTCGAGCAGGTAGGGCCAGTAGTCATCGAGGTTGTAGTTGTCCCGCTCGATGTAGGGTTGCAGGTTCTCCAGCACTCCGCGCGCGGCGTAGCTGGGGGTGGGCCAGAGGAAGAGGACGTCGGGGATTGCCTTGGCATCACCACCAGCCCACAGCGTCTTGAGCTTGGTGAAGTAGTCATCCCAGGGGGCATGGAAGTATTCGAACTTGATGTTGGGATGCTCCTTCATGAAGGCTTCGGCCACGCGCTCATGGCTGGCCTTCTCCTCCGGGCTGCCCCAGAAGCCCCAGAGCAGGGTGATCTGCTCTGGCGCGGTCGGCTGGGGTGCCGCGGGGGCCGGCGCCGGTGTTGCTACCGGAGGCACGCAGCCTCCCAGCAACAACACGACCACAGACAACATGGTAATCAGGAACAAGATACGTTGAGACATGGTAAGACCCTCCTTTACATCAAGCACTGTTGGCTGCTGGCAGGACAGACTGCGACCGCTCCAGGCGTAAGCCAGGCCGCTTCTACGCCTGTGTGTAACTATTCAGGCCGATTGAAATCGCCCCTCTTGGGCACTTCGTGCCAGCCCTCGCCCCGAAGGGCTCGGCCCGAGGGGGTGTCGGCCTCCGCCGACACCCTTCATGTGTGCATCACCAGGGAGGTCGGCGAAGGCCGACCGC
>DAOTZS010000050.1:0-13756 GCA_034434335.1 Anaerolineae bacterium | reverse complement strand
GGGGCTCTGGGCCACATTCTGGTCGCCGTCGGCGGAGTGCTGGTCTTGGCTGGCGCGGTGCCGGCCCTGATGGGGTTGGAGCAGGCCATCACGCGGCTCAACAACGAAATGGCGGTGCTGCCCCTGGGCCTCTCCCTCATCCTGGGCATCGTGACTCACCTGGACATCCCGAGGGCTCTGCCCCTGATGATGATGGCAATGGGGGCCGCACTGGCACTGGTGGGTGGCCTGCTGACCCTTCCGGGCGCGCTGCGGCGGCGCCGGGCAGGAGGGGTATAGGCGTTAACTTTAGCGGCCGGTTCGCCACCGCCCCTGGCACCGACTGGAAAGCGGTCTTCTTGGGTGCTCTCGCGCCGGGCGTCAAGCTTCGTTTCCGGGCCTATATCGCAGACCCTTTCGACGAGCCCAGAGGGAAAGTTACAAAAACCTACACCTGTAAGTCCTCCCGTCATGCCCCGCCGGCTGAAGCCAATTGCAGTGTTCGTCTAAAGCTTGTACACTATCCGCGTTCATGACAGGCATCATAAACAGAGAATGATCAGGGTGCTACAATGACATTTGAGATAGTGCCCCGTCTGTTGTTGCCCGGCTACTGTCGGAAGAGCACTGGTGCCAGGAGCCTCCTCCACTGTGAACCGTGGCTTAGTTCACCTGGTGCCGGCAGCAATACCGGGTCCGAAGAGTTGTGAGGGAGAGCGGGCCATGAAGGGTATGTGTACTGTAGCCGACATCATGACGCCGAATCCGGTTACCGTCACCCCGCGAGATGCTATCCGCACCGCGGTCAACCTTATGCGGGAAGGCGGTTTCCGGCGGTTGCCAGTAGTCGAGCGCGGCCGTCTGGTGGGGATTATTACCGATCGGGATTTGCGCCGGGCCGTCAATTCTCCCTTCGTCGTGCGGGAGAAGTGGTATGACAATTTCATCCTGGACCACATTGAGGTAGGCTCCTGCATGACTCCAGATCCACTGACCATTGAGCCGGATGCTCCGATTACCGAAGCGGCGCGCCTGATGCGTGATCACAAGATCGGGGGGTTGCCGGTGCTGGCCGATGGCCGGCTGGTGGGCATCATTACTGAAACCGACCTCCTCGATGCCCTAATCCGCTTGCTGGAAACAGAATAATTATGCTGCGCGCCGATCACCCGCGCCGGCAATCGGCACGCTGTCTAAGCTGGTAGACAGCCGGCAGCACTGGTGCCCTGGCAGCGCGATGCTTCAATTGCACTCAGTAGAAGTTTCACCCGCCGGCCAGAGGCTGCCTGGCCGGTGGTTTTTCCCCAGGCAATGGAGAGGCCAGTCATGGCACTAGGCACTGTAGTTATTGATGAGGACCGCTGCAAAGGGTGCGAGCTATGTACTACTATCTGCCCCCAGGGCATCCTGCAGATGAGCCATGACACCTTCAATGCCCGCGGCTACCGGCCGGTGCAACTGGTAGACCCCTATCAGCGTTGTACAGGTTGCGCCCTGTGTGCCCTGATCTGCCCAGATGTGGTGCTTACGGTGTATCGCTATGCCGTTGAAAAGTAACGGCTACTGCCAAAGTGGCCGTTACTCATCTACAGGGAAGCTATATGACCAGACAACTCTGGAAGGGCAATGAGGCTATTGCCGAGGCCGCGATCAGAGCCGGTGTGGAAGCATACTTCGGCTACCCCATCACGCCGCAGACTGAGCTGCTGGAATACATGGCAGCCCGCATGCCAGAGCTGGGCAGGGTCTTCCTGCAGGCTGAAAGCGAGTTAGCTGCCATCAACATGGTGTATGGCGCGGCATGTGGTGGTGCCCGTGCCATGACCTCCTCTTCCGGCCCGGGCATCAGCCTGATGGAAGAGGGCTTCTCATACATCGCGGGTTCAGAGGTGCCGGCGGTGGTGGTGAATGTGATGCGGGGCGGACCTGGCCTGGGCAACATCCAACCCAGCCAGGGGGATTACCTGCAGATGACCCGCTCTGCCGGCCACGGCGACTTCCACCCCCTGGTGCTGGCCCCGTCCACCGTGCAGGAGGCGATAGACATCACCTATTCCGCCTTCGCGCTGGCCGAACAATATCGCACCCTGGTGATCATCCTGGCCGACGGCTCCCTGGGACAGATGATGGAACCGGCCGAAATGCCCCCTATGCTGCCGCTGCCTGGCGAAACAGAGCGGCCAGCCTGGGCAGTGCGCGGGGCCGCCGGCCGGCCCAAGAACATCATTACCTCGCTCTTTCTCAAAGAAGAGGATCTGGAGGCCCTTAACCTGCGGCTCCAGGCCAAGCTGCGGCTGATTGCCGAGAGGGAGCAGCGCTGGGAGGAGGTAGCTACCGAGGATGCCGAATACCTGCTGGTGGCTTTCGGCATGGTGGGCCGGATCAGCAAGACCGTCTTACGCCAGGCGCGTGAGCAAGGTATCAAGGTTGGCCTGTTCAGGCCTATCAGCCTGTGGCCATTTCCGGGCTCTCGCTTACGCCAACTGGCAGCTCGGGTGCGCGCCATCCTGGTAGCTGAGATGAACGCCGGCCAGATGTGGGAGGATGTAAGGCTGGCCGTGGAGGGTCGTTGCCCTGTGGAGTTCTACGGCCGGCTGGGAGGGGTGATCCCACTCCCAGATGAGATCCTGGAGGCACTGCATAGGGTCGTCCTGGCCACGGAACCCGTGGCCGCCTGAAAGAGCGGCGGAGGCTCATTGCCCAGGCAGAGGAGACATCCGATGGCCACTGTACCTCAGATCAGCCGGGAAGAGATCCTGAAAAAAGGGAAGGTGGTCTTCCAGCGACCCCGAGCTCTGGCTGAGGCGTGGACACACTACTGCCCTGGTTGTACCCACGGCATCATCCATCGCCTGATCGCTGAGGCCATTGATGAACTGGGCCTGCAGGAGAGGACCATTATCATCGCGCCGGTTGGCTGCGCGGTACTGCTTTACGACTACTTCGAGGTGGATGCGGTGGAGGCCGCGCATGGTCGGGCTCCGGCCATGGCGACCGGACTCAAGCGCACCCAGCCCGATAAGGTGGTGATCACCTACCAGGGCGATGGTGACCTGGCGTCCATCGGCGCGGCTGAGATCCTTCACGCAGCCAGCCGGGGCGAGAACATCACCGTTTTCTTCGTGAACAACGCGGTCTATGGCATGACCAGTGGCCAGATGGCCCCCACCACGCTCCCCGGCCAGGTCACCACCTCCTCGCCCAAAGGCCGCGACGTCAGGACCCACGGCTATCCGATGCGCATGTCGGAACTGATCGCCACCCTGCCCGGTGCCTGCTACGTGGTGCGCCGCTCGGTCTATGACGCCCGCACCATCCGTCAGGCTAAGAAGGCTGTGGTGACGGCACTGCGCGCGCAACTGGCGGGATTGGGCCTCAGCATGGTAGAATTTCTCTCGAGCTGCCCGACCAACTGGCATCTGTCGCCGGCCGAGGCGTTGGCCTGGATCCGCGATGCCATGGTGCCGTACTTCCCCCTGGGGGATTTCAAGGTGGCCGACGCGCTGAAAGAAATGGGGGCCGAACGGAGCTGACGATGCATGAGGAGATCATTATCTCCGGCTTTGGCGGCCAGGGCGCGCTATTTGCTGGCCAGTTGCTGGCCTATGCGGCCCTAGATGTTGGCAAGCACGTTACCTGGATCCCTTCTTATGGGCCTGAAATGCGAGGGGGCACTGCTCACTGCACCGTGGTCATCTCGGACGATCCGATCGGCTCGCCTCTGGTGCGCCACCCTTCGACTGCTATCGTTCTCAACCAGCCATCCTTTGAGAAGTATGAGCCATTGGTCAGGCCAGGTGGCCTGTTGATCTATAATAGCTCGCTGATTGATGCTCGCCCGGCCCGGCAAGACATCCGCTACATCGCCGTGCCGGCCAATCTGGTCGCCGAGCAGTTGGGCAATGTGCGGCAGGCCAATGTCGTGTTGTTGGGGACCTTTCTGGCCGCCACCGCGATTTTGCCCCTGGCAGCAGTGGAGGCCGCGCTGGAGGCCCATCTGCCCGAACACCAGCGTCGCTACCTGGGGAGCAACAAGACCGCGTTACGGCAGGGAGCAACCTTCGCCTTGACCCCTGTAAACTATTCAGGCGGTGACTAGAAGGGACACGCCTCGGGCGAGCCCTCGGCGTCACCCTTTTGGGGCCTGCGGCCAGTACTCGGCCTTCGCCGACCTCTCTGGCGATGCACACATGAAGGGTGTCGGCCTCCGCCAACACCCCTCGGGCCGAGCCCTTCGGGGCGAGGCCTGGCACGAAGTGCCCAGGAAGGGCAATTTTCAATCGGCGTGAATAGTTACGACCCCTGTATCTTGCATAGATGACAAGGAGTAGCTATGGAGAAGACGCGTGTGCGTGACATCATGACCAGTCCGGCGATCGTGATCACGCCGGATACCACTGTCCCGGTGGCCAATGCCATCATGCGACAACATAACATCCGCCATCTGCCGGTAGTGGAGAACGGCCGGCTGGTAGGGATCATCAGCCGCGGGGACCTGCGGGAAGCTTCTATCTCAAATGCTATCAATGCCGACTTCTATGAGCTCAACTTCATGCTCAACCGTCTTCAGGTAAAGGATATCATGACGCGGCGGGTATACACGGTAACCCCGGAAGCCCCCGTAGTGCATGCCGCAGAGCTGATGACCAGGCATAAGATCGCCGGCCTGCCGGTGGTAGCGCCTGACAACTCGGTGATCGGCATCGTCACCGAGTCGGACCTGTTGAATATGCTCGTGCGTAAGTTGCGCGAGGCTGAAGAGCCAGAGCCAGCACAGGCTTCAGGAGAGGCCACGTGAGGAAGAGTCTGCAGTTAGCCATGCGGCTTCAGGACAGATGTCCGGAGCGTAACCGATGAGCGAGCCCACCCTTGCCCGCTATGCCCGGCAGATCATCTATCCCGGTATCGGCGAGGCAGGCCAGCGCGCCCTGCTGGCCGCGCGCGTCACGATCATTGGGCTTGGGGCCACCGGATCGGTCCTGGCCAATCACCTGGCCCGGGCTGGGGTTGGGCATCTGCGCCTGGTAGACCGCGATTTTATTGAGCTGAACAACTTGCAGCGTCAGCTCCTGTATGACGAAGACGACATCGCGGCCATGCTGCCCAAGGCGGTAGCGGCCGGCCGCAAGTTGCGGCGCATCAACAGCGAGATCGAGATCGAAGATATCGTGGCCGATGTCACCTCCGCCAACATCGTCGGCTTTCTGGCAGACGCCGATGTGGTACTGGATGGCACCGACAACTTCGTCACCCGCTACCTGATCAATGACGTGTGCGTCAAGCTGGGCAAACCGTGGGTGTATTGCGGAGTGCTCGCCAGTTACGGCATGACCATGACCATCCGGCCGGGCATCACCCCTTGTCTGCGCTGTGTGCTGGGCGAGATGCCAGCGCCGGGCACCGTTCCCACCTGCGATGTCGCCGGTGTGGTAGGCCCTATTGTCACCCTGATGGGCTCTATTGCGGCCACAGAGGCGATTAAGCTGATCGTCGGCCAGGGTACCCTCAACACAGGCATGGTTTACGTGGACCTCTGGGCGAACAGTTTTGAGCGGTTTGACCTGGGTGGGCCACGGCCCGATTGCCCAACCTGCGGCCGGCAGGAGTTCCCCTTCCTGGCTGCCCAGGCTGGCAGCCGCACCATCGCCCTGTGCGGCAGGGATGCCGTACAGGTGAGTGTAGCTGGTGACCACCGGCTTGATCTGGCTGCGCTGGCACAACGCCTGCAGGCCGCGCAAGTGGGAGAGGTGCGGCTCAACCCTTACCTGTTGCGCGCTCAGATCGAGGGTTATGAGTTTACCGTGTTCGGCGACGGCAGGGCGATCATCAAAGGCACCAGCGATGAGGCAGTGGCAGCCAGCCTGTATGCGCGCTATATCGGCATGTGAGGAACCCGGCAGGAGGAGGGGAGGACCTTTCCAGGGTGGATTTTCGCAAGGTGGGTAGTCCCCAACTTGTTGGGAGCAAATGTTCACACTCGGGTGAAGGGATGGTCCCCTTTTGGGTGTTGCTACCGGTGCGACTGCCCACCTTTTGTGGCGGGCTTTGCCTCTGGTTTCTAATGGGGTGGGCGACGGCAATGCCGTCGCCCACCCGGGCAATGCCGTCGCCCACCCCAGTCAGAAATTCAGAGGTGACTTTCAGTCACCGCCTGAATGGTTACCTTATTCCTCCGTCAGGCCAATAACCGCCAGGCCCACCACCTGCAGGAAGCCCTCCGTATAGGCTGCCACCCGCAGAGTGGTGTCCAGGTAGGCATTGGAGCGCAGCCGGCCCTCCCAACTGATAGAGTCACCCAGCTTACGATAAGGATAACCGCTCACCCCTCCCAGTTCTGCTCCCGCAGCGCTCTTCCCCACGTAGGTGATGGTGGTGCCTGGGATAGTAGCCCCGCGGCGCACAGTGTAGGTTACCGCCACCCGGTAGCGGTAAGTGGGTTGGTCGGGAAACTGGGCTGACGTCGGCGCCGGCTCCCTTATGGTGATCTTGACCGTGCCCACGGTCTGGAGGCGCTGGGGGTTAACCAGCAGGACGCGCTGCGTCAGGGAAAGCTCTACCCCAGGCACCGGTGACCCTTGCCAGTCGAGAGAGTCGCCTACCTTCTTGATCGCTCGCTGATCGTTGATCAGCACCACCGCCCCCTCATCGGTATACTCCACATAGCGGATATCCGTCCCGGGGATTGCCTGGCCAAGGGCCACCGATTGCTCAAAGGGGCCGTTATATTGCAGCGAATCTGTAGGACTGGGGCCGGGCAGGCAGGCAGCCAGAAGCATCAGGACAACCCCACAGGCCAAGAGTGGTTTCCCTCTCATTATGTCCTCCTTTCAACAGCCGGGTAGATGTGGGGTAACTATTATCAAGATCTGCCCTTACCAAGCAGCCGTTCCAGGATCAGGAGCGCGGCTTGCTTATCTAACGGCTGGTTGAAGTTGCCACACTTGGGGCTTTGCACACAGCCCGGGCAGCCGGCAGGGCAGGGGCAGCTTCGAATCACGTCGAGGGCGGCCTCCCACACTTCCGGCAGCAACTCGAACCCCTTCTCGGCGATGCCCACCCCGCCAGGAAAGCCGTCGTAAATGAACACCTGAGGGGCATCGGTGTCGGGGTGGCGGGGGGTGCTGAGTCCGCCGATATCCCAACGGTCACACATGGCGAACAGGGGCAAGATGCCGATGGTGGCATGCTCCACGGCATGGATGCCGCCCAGGTAGTCAAGCCTTTGCTGCGCCAGTTGGGATGCCAGTTCAGGGGGCAGGTCCCACCACAAGGCTGCTGTCTCGTAAGCGATCACCGGCATCTCAAGCACTTCCTCCCCCAACACAGCCTCGCTGAACTGCTGTAGGCGGCGATACCCGATCACCTGGCTGCGCACGCGTACCCGACCCCAATAGGCACAGGTCGAGGGGAGAACGCGGTGGCGCAGGGAGCGCACAATGCGCACATCGTTGAGCTCGCGCGGCTGGGTGTAGTAGTCAACCTGTACCGGCTGGACAATGGCGTGGCGCAGCTCGGGATTGTACTCGGTCACCAGATAGGACTCACCCTGGTGGAGGTAGATCGCCCCAGGGTGGACGCGGAAAGGCGCGGTGGTGGCACTTATCTCTTCCAACATGGCATAGGAGTCGGCCGCGTTGAGGATGGCAAAGCGCTCCCCTTGTGCATCACGCAGGTTGACTTCCTGGGCCGGATAGTCCCCGCGGGCATAGAACCAGCGCTGGAGGCCTGCAGCCGCATCTGCTGGCACATAGCGCAAGACCCCCTGCTCTTCAAGGGTGATCATGGCGTCTACAAAGCCGGGGCCGAAAAGGGCTTCGTCGTCCATGCTGAAGCCATCCCCTTCTTGGGAAGGCACTGTCAAGGGGGCCTCGTGGGCCGCGCAGGGCAGGTGCCGCTGAAGGATGTAGACGTTGTCTGGGTCGAGCAGGGCATGTTCGTGGGGCTTTTCCAGCAGGAGCGCGCCATGGCGCATGTAATACTGGTCTAGCGGGTTGTCCAGCCCGATGAGGATCGTCAGGGCAGGGTCTTCCCCGCGGCCGGCGCGACCGGCCTGCTGCCACAGGCTGGCAATGGTGCCTGGATAGCCCACCATCAACACTGCGTCGAGCCCACCGACGTCAATGCCCAACTCTAGAGCGGTGGTGGCTGTCACCCCTACCAGTCTGCCGCTGAATAGATCGCGCTCGATGCGCCGGCGCTCTTCCGGCAGGTATCCGGCCCGATAGGCGGCGATGCGTTCGGCTACCGCCGGCGCCTTACGCCGCAACTGCTCACGAGCATAGCGCAGCAACAGCTCTGCCACCACACGGGCTCTGGTAAAGGCGATGGTGCGCACCCCTGCCGCAACCAGCGCCGTGAAGAGGTCGCTGGCCTCGTGGTTGGCGCTACGGCGGGCTGTGCGCGCCCGATCCAAGAAAGGCGGGTTCCACAGGGCAAAGACACGCGGTCCATGCGGCGAGCCATCGTCGGTGATCACTGTGGCCTGGAGGCCGGTCAACAGCTCGAAGTGCTCCGCGGGATTGGCGATAGTGGCCGAGGTGGCGATAAAGACGGGCGATGACGAACGTTGGAAAAGGGCGGGGGAAGCGCGGGTCGTGCCTGGGATAGCTTCGTCCCTGCTCTTTCGCCCTCCCTCCCCCTGATAGAGGGCGCAGACGCGACGCAGCCGGCGCAGCACGCACGCCACCTGCGAGCCGAAAACCCCGCGATAGGTGTGCGCTTCGTCAATCACCACATATTTCAAGTGCCGGAAGAAGTCGGCCCAGAGGGAGTGGTTGGGCAGGATACCTGCATGCAGCATGTCCGGGTTGGTGAGCACTACCCGGGCTTGCCGACGGATACGGGCACGTGCACTGGGTGGGGTGTCGCCGTCATAGGTAGCGGCGTGGGGGTTGGGGATGGCGTCGCCGGCTCCTTTGAGCAGCCCCTGCCATTTCCCCAATTGGTCCTGGGCCAGGGCCTTGGTCGGGTAAAGGTAAAGGGCGCGGGCCTGAGGATCGCGTGCCAGGGCTTCCAGCACCGGTACGTTGAAGCAGAGGGTTTTGCCGCTGGCGGTAGAGGTGGCGACCACCACATGCCTGCCCTCCAGGGCAGCACTGATGGCTTGAGCCTGATGGGTGTAGAGCTGCGCTGCGCCAACCGCGCGCAGCGCAGCCTGGACCGGCGGGCTGAGGTTGACGCGCAGGGTAGCATAGCGCGCGGGCCGGGGTGGGATGGTCTGCACGTAGACGAGCTGGCCGGCATAGCCGCGCTCATGGCACAATCTGTCGAGAAAGGCGACTGGATCGAAAGCCATGGTGACCGGACTGCGTCTATTGCAGAGGTGGCGATAATGTTCTCTCGTATACCCGGTAACGCCTGTAAACCTGGGCCCCCAATCCCTCAAGCAGACGCTGCACCTCCTGGTTTTCCTCGCCCGTCAGCGACATGTCCAGTTCTCGGTATCCCTTGGCCCAAAGGGTCCGGGCTGTCTCCACAATCAACAGGGCCTCCAGCCCCCGGCCGCGATATTGGGGCAACATGACCAAGACTTTGAGAGTGGCCCGGGTCAGTCGGCGGCTGTGCCACCAAATCTTCGCCAGGCCCAGTGGCCAGAGCCGGCCGTTAGCATGGCGCAGGGCCTCGTTGAAGTCTGGCAGGGTCAGGGAAAAGCCGGCTGGTTCGCCGGCCACCGATACCAGCAGCGCCAGGTCGGGGTCAAGAATAGGCCTGAAGGCCGCAGCGAAGTACCGAAACTCAGCGTCGCTGAGTGGCACGTACTGAGGCAAGTGGGCCAGGGAGGCGTTGTAGAGCCGGCCAGCCAGGGCGACCTCCCCCTCCAGATTGGTCATGTCCAAACGGCGGATGCTGACGTCCGACCGCGCGCGCACGCGTTCAGCCACGCGCAACAACCGTTTGGGCATCACCTCAGCCAGCTCCCGGACAGTGGGATCGGCGCGTGCCAGCCAGGCCATTGCATCCAAGTGCCTGGTGAACCCGGCATTCTCCAGCAGCGACGCGTAGTAGGGGGGTGTGTGCGCTTCGAGCAAGGCCGGCCGGGTGTGATGGCCCTCGACCAGTACGCCCATGCCGTCAACTATGCTGGGATTGTAGGGGCCGCGCATAGCAACCATGCCGCGGCCAGCCAGCCAGGCCGCGGCTGTATCCAGCAGCAGGTCAGCCACTCTCTGCTCGTTGACACACTCAAAGAAGCCAAAGGTGCCGATCGGCCGGCCGAGGGCCTGGATCAGGCTATGGTCAACGATAGCAGCCACTGTGCCGACGGGGGACCTCCCTTCCCAGGCGATCCACAGCATGCGTTCGGCGTTCGACCAGAAAGGGTTGTGCGCCGGGTCGAGCTTTGCCAACTGGTCGCGGATCAGCGGCGGCACCCAGAAGGGATCGCCGCGATAGATGAGCCACGGGAAGGTGACAAACCGCCGCAGGTCGCGACTGCTTGTCACCGGCTGCAGGGTCAGAGCCATCAGCACCACCTGAATTGAACCATCTTGGAATGTCGGCCGTCATTCCCGGCCGGGCAACGGGAGCCAGGCCAGCACACGGCGGATCTGCCTGTCCCAATACTCCCACTGATGGTCGCCAGGCCCTTCTTCGTAAGTCAGATCCAGGCCCAACCCTCGGGCGTAGTCGCGAAAATGCACGTTGTGAGGGTATAGGAAGTCCTCGGTGCCACACCATTGGTAAAGGCGGGGCAACGCCTTGGCCGAAGCCACAGCCTGCCTGGCCAGATAGAAGAGGTCATTAGGGCTGTTGGCGATCTGGCGCGGATCGCCAAAGATGAGTCGCAGCTCCGCCTGCCAGGCCTCATCTTCGGCGTCTGCGGCCGCCGCCATGTCCAGCGCGCCCGACAGGCTGGCCGCGGCGGCATAGCGGTCGGGATAGCTCAGGGCCAGCTTGAAGGCACCGTAGCCACCCATGGAGAGGCCGGCCACGAAGTTGTCCTCTCGGGCTGCTGACAGTGGGAAGAAAGAACGGGCCAGTTCGGGCAACTCCTGGCTGATAAAGGTCCAGTAGCGATAGCCATGGGCCATATCAGTATAAAAACTCCGCCCGACAGCAGGCATGACCACGGCCAGCCCCAGGCCTTCGACATAACGCTCAATCGAGGTGCGCCGCAACCAGATCGTATGGTCATCGGAGAGGCCGTGTAGCAGAAAGAGGGTCGGGTAGCGGCCATTCGCTGCCGGCCGCGCGGGCTGGCCGGGGGCGGGAGCCGGTTGCGGCAAGATGACGTACATGGAGGTACATAGCTGGAGGGTATGAGAGAAGAAATCGCAATGGATTAGAGCCATGATGTATCTCCGTTCAGGCTAATGAGCCAGGGTATTAGGCCAAAGTGCTTGGCTTTGCCTTCCTGAATCGGGTCTTTCACTGCTCCTGCCACGTCTTCGATGGGCACGTTTGGGTCAACCCGGTGCTGACTGAAGTCGCTACTACAAAGGTGACGTCTTTCCTCGTAGTGACGACTTCAGTCGTCCCGAAGTGGAAAAGAGCGACTGAAGTCGCTACTACGAAGCTACATGTATTGTAGCGCATGCGTGGCCCGAGGCCAAGTCTCAGGCCGGCGGGAACTCCAGACGCGCGAAGGCCGCACCTTTGGGTGCGGCCTTCGCGGTCGGCAAGCCGACAAATCTCTTGCTCAGGTGGCCTGACGCAGCACGGGCCGGAATTTGTACCCGTACAAGATCTGCCCCTCTTCTCCTTCCTCACTCAGCTTGCGGGTCACCATCTCCACAGGCATGCCGACAAAAACCCGCTCCGACTCGACATCGGTCAACTGCGCGGTGACCAACGGCCCTTCCTCCAGCTTGACCAGTGCCAATGTGTAGGGCACATATTCTTCAAAACCACTTGGTGCCTGGTACAGAGTGGTAAAGGAGTAAACCTCCCCGCGGCCACTCAAGTTCACCAGGCTTTGTTTCTCGGCAGCGCAGTATGGACAGACATCGCGCGGGGGAAAGATGGTGTGGCCACAGGTATGACAAACCTCAGCCTGCAGGCTGTAACGCTGCTGGCGTGTGCGCCAGTGGCGAGGGATTGACATGATCCCGATCCTCCTGAAATTGTTTCTCTGGTGCTTAACTTATTGCGCATGGAGCTTCGCGCTCAACACAGCCGCCATTATAAGCCGGTCGGTCTCTCAAAACCTACCGACTTGCCCCTGGCCACATCACTCCAGAGTCCTGTGATAGGTTTTGACAGCCCAACACCTTGGGATGGGCATCCATTGCCTGTGCCCCGGAGAGGGCAAGGGCGACTGATGCCCCTATCTGGTTGCGCTATACCGCGGCCAGGATGTGCGTAATGACCGTGGCGCCACTGCCCCCGATGTTTTGTGTCATCCCGATAGTAGCGCCCCGCACCTGATTGGCGCCTGCCTGGCCCGTCAACTGCTGAACAGCTTCGACAACCTGGTAGACGCCAGTAGCACCCACGGGGTGCCCGCGTGCCTTCAGCCCACCCATGGTGCTGATGGGTATGCGCCCACCGATGGCGATCTCGCCATCCATCGCCAGGCGCACCCCCTGCCCCCTGGCCGCGAAACCGGCTGCCTCCAGCGTCAGCGCCGACATGATGCTGAAAGCATCATGAAGCTCAAAGAAATGGATATCCTGGGGCCTCAGCCCGGCCTGGGCATAGGCGCGCTGGCTGGAAAGGGCAACCGCGTCCAGGGTGAGTGGGTCGCGGCGGTCGTGGATCGCCAGGCTATCGGTGGCCACGCTGGAGGCCAGGATACGCGCCCTGGCACGATTTTTGAAGTGTTCCCACGGAGCCAACACCACACAGGCCGCGCCGTCGCATACCGGGCTGGAATCCAACAGGTTGATGGGGTCGGCAATCATGCCAGCTTTGACATAAGCAGCCTGAGAGATCGGCTGACGGAACATGGCATAAGGGTTGTTTACCGCATTGCGGTGGGCATTGATCGAGAAGCCGGCAAAGTCCTCGTGTTTAACGCCGAACTCGTGCATGTAGCGCCGCATGAGCAAGGCGTTCAGCGCGACGAAGCTGGCCCCGTGGCTGACCTCGTACTCCTGGTCGGCAGCCAGGGCCAGGGCGCTGGTCGTCATGCTGCCGATGGTGTCGGTCATCTTCTCCACCCCGCACACCAGCACCACCTGGTGGAGGCCTCCCGCCACAGCCATCATGCCGACCCGGAGCGCGGCCGCGCCGGAGGCACAGGCAGCTTCGATCTTCATGGCCTCGATACCACGCAGCCCTGCGAAATCCGCGATCAGCGCGCCCAGATGCTCCTGGCCGGCCAGCTCGCCCGAGAGCATATTGCCGACATAGAGGGCATCGGCGCTTTCGATGCCGGCATCGGCCATAGCTGCCGCGATCGCCTCATGGGCCAGATGGCGCAGCGATTTATCCCAGTGCTCCCCTACCGCTGTCTGACCGATACCGATGATTACAACGTCTCGCATGTTCGAGCTTACTCCCTGAATCTACATTTACTGCCGAGATGTTTGCTGGACTCTGGCGAATTCTGGGGACACCCGCATCTGGGGCTCGGCAACCTGAATAGCACAAGATATAGGCTTCGTAGTAGCGACTTTAGTCGCTTTCCGCGCGTCCTGAACGACTGAAGTCGTTACTGCGAAGAAGATCGCCAGTGTCCCGGATACTTACTTCATGAGCAACTTGTGTCGGTAGCGAGCATAGGTGGCGTAGTCAATCTCCACCCGCCGGGCAATATACTCGCGGGTCTTCGGGGCCCGCTCACGTGCTTCCTCAATGCGCTCCGTTACCCGGATGGAGAACGCGTCCGACCCGG
>DAOTZS010000049.1:0-7526 GCA_034434335.1 Anaerolineae bacterium | reverse complement strand
CCGTGCCGGCAACCTTCAGACGACGGGCAAGCACCCACACCAGCGGCGCCGAAGTCATGGCTACGGCCACGGCTACCAGGGCGAGAAAAACCAGCTCGGCGGGCGGGGTTGGGGGAAATGCCCCCGTGAGGTAGAAGATCCCAGCCCAGGCCACCAATGCTGACAGCGAGCTCACCAGCCAGAAGATGCGTGCCGACACAGGTCACATTATACAGCAAAAGGGCCCCAGGGCCTAGCTTCCAGTACCGACGATGTTGGGTCTTTCGTCTTTCGCCGCTAGAGGTGCCGATGGTCTCCGTCTTGGAGGCTCGCTATCGGAGCGACTGCGGGCCTCTTGTGGTGGGAGGAGTCATGATGTTGGCGGCAGGCTTTGCCTCAGATTTCCACCTGGGTGGGCGACGGCATTGCCGTCGCGCCCCCACCCCAGGGCAATGCCGTCGCGCCCCCACCCCAGGGCATTGCCATCGCCTAGAATGGTAAGACAGGCAACTTGACAGGCCAGGGGTACCCGATACAATGGCAGTGTCTTTGCTCAAATCTGGTTCATCCAGCTTATGGCCCTTTCCAGAACTGCTCAAGGTCGTCGGGAACCGACCTGACGGTGCCTGTTCACCCTGAGAAGATCTGGCCGGGGCCGCATCCCAAGGAGGTTTTTCTTATGATCCACCAGACCCTTCAGAAACTCGACCACCTTGTCCATTTCGAGGAAGCTAAGGCCCATTGCGACATCCCCTGCGGCATCTACGACCCCCATCATGCTCAGCTCGCCGCCCTGACCGTGATCCGCATGGTCGACCTGATGAACAACCTGGTCAAGGAGCATCCAGAGCATGACCTGGCGTTCCTCAACACCATGGCGCGCTACATCGCCGTCAAAGAGGAGCACGCCGAGCTGTGCAAGCACGAGATCCGGGTCATCTGGGGCGACTACATCAAAGAGGCGCACCTGGCCAAATACCCACAGCTCCATGGGTTGGTACATCGCATTATGCAGCTTGGCTCCCAGTGTCGGCAGACTGCCAACCGAGACACCGCCATGGCGCTCCTGCAGGCCGTCAACGAATTCGCTGAGATCTTCTGGGCCACCAAGGGGATCCCGACCAAGAGGGTCAAGGCCCCCTATCAGCCCGCCGAAGAGGTCGTCTACCCCGCCCTGTGATGCTGCGAGTGCTCAGAGTCTCCGGTTCGAGCCTGCAACCCACCTACCAGGATGGGGATTTTGTGCTGGTATCCAAAATCCCCATCCTGCTGTACGGAGTCCACGCAGGGGATGTGATCGCCTTCCGCCACCCGGTCTATGGGACCCTGCTCAAAGAAGTGGTGCACATCGGAAATGGGAAGGAGATCTACGTCTTGGGCACCCAGGCAGCCAGCGTGGACAGTCGCAGTCTGGGGCCGGTGGGGCCTGAGGCGGTGATCGGGAAGGTAGTATGGCACATCCGCCGGCCGCGTGCTCCAGGCAGCCGGCCTAACCATCTGACCCCTGATAAACCCTCAGCAATTGATTCCCAATCGTAACCCAATCGAACTGGGCCACCCAGGCCAGCACCTCAGCCCGTGCCTCCTGCCAGGCCATCTGCCTGGCCTGGGCCAACGCGCGCTCCAGGCCCTGAGGGTCGGAGGGATCATAAAGCAGGCCTCTGCAGCCCTGGATCAGATGGGGAAATGCGCCCAGGGCCGGCGCGATGACGGGCAGGCCAAAGGAAAAGGCCAGCAACGCGGCCCCAGAAGTGGTGACCTGGCGATAGGGTAGGACGCAGATGTCGGCCGAGTTGAGATAGTGTTGGACCTCTGGGGCGGGAACCAGGTCAGGGTAGAAGTGGACGCGCGGGTCGCCGGCTGCCAGGCTGGCCAGGGCAGAAGCGTATGCCTCAGATACCGCCTTGCCGGCTATCAGCAGGATGGCATCCCTGTCGGGCAAGGCCCTGAACGCCCTCAGCAGTTCCTCCACCCCTTTGTACGGCCGCAACCACCCCAACAGCGCGTAGACGAAGGCTTGCTGGGGCAAACCCAACCTCGCCCGGGCTTCCTGCCGGCTTACGGTGTTGGGGTAGCAATCCAGATAGTGGCCATGAGGGATCACCGCCACCCCCTCTCGCCGTCCAAAGGTGCGCGCCAGCGCTTCTGCCGTGCTGATGTCATGGACGTGTAGGGCGTCGGCCAGCCCAATCAGGTGTCTGAGGGCCCACCGATCGGCCGGCCCCCCTTCCTCATGCGGATCGAGGTTATGCACAGTGTAGACCACCCGCCCGCCGGCGGCCCGAAAACGGCGTAACAGGGTAAGCAGATGCCGCAGACGCGCCCAGCGCCGCCCCTGGTACACCAGGGGGAGGTTACAGGCGGTCTCCAGCAGCCGACGCAGCACGCGGCGGGGAAGATCGCGGGCAGGGTGCAGGCCTGGGAAGAGGATTGCCGGCGGCAGGTCATAGCGGTCTAGCCAGTGCAGGTGCACCACATCGGGACAGCACTCCCCCTCCAACTCGTCAGCCGTCAACCGCGGCACCAGGCGCACCGACGCCCCAGCCGCGGCCAGGCCTCCCTGGAGCAGGCTGATATAGGGGTTGACCCCAGGGCCTACAGGTGACACCAGCAGCACCCGCGGTGTTGCCGCGCGGTCCACCATCCCAACACCTCCTTGCCAAGCCAGATAATCGGGTGGTAACTGTTCAGCCCTCACCTCGACCCCTGCCTCCTCTCCTCTCCCGCTCGCCTTTGGCGGCGGGAGAGGAGGGTAAACAGAGCGGTTTTGTGGCGGCCTTCGGCCGCCACAAAACCTTCTCCTTTTCCTCTTGGGCTCGGCAACCTGAGGAGCACGAGAAGAAAATCGCCAGTGTCCGGTAGTTACATCAGGTGTTTACTATCATAACATCTCCGGATTGGGGGAGCAAAGACTGCCTGGGCGGTCGGTGCAAGGCACCCCGAGGAGTCGACCCCCCCCCAACCGCGGGGGAGCTCTTAGGCCTGAACGGTTAGGGCACGGCAGGATGGCGTACTGAAATCACCCCTGGGTAGCCGACGGCAATGCCGTCGGCTACCCAGGACAATGCCGTCGGCTACCCAGGACAATGCCGTCGGCCACCCAACCGCCTGTGCTCAGGCCCCAGGGCAGCTCATTGCTTGATCGGCAGGCGGGCCCCCGGCAAGCATCTTTGACAGGATAGCCCAGGCATGCTAAGATTGGCCTCGCGGTGAGGGCAGCGGATGGCTGCCGGAGCCCAGGAAAGGAGTGACCACATGGAAGCCTGGTATGCCCTATACACAAAGCCGAACGCCGAAGCCCAGGTGGCACGAAACCTGCTTGCACGCGGATTTACGACGTTCCTCCCCCTCCTGCCCACCCGACCTGGTGAGCGCCTGCAACCCCTCTTCCCCACTTATCTGTTCCTGCGCTGTGATATGGAAACGGTGGGGATGGCGGACCTGTTTTGGATACCGGGCCTCCGTCGCATTGTGAGCTTCAACGGCCGGCCGGCTGTGGTGCCCGACGAGGCCATCGAGCTGATCCGACAGAGGCTGGCGCAGATCGAGGCCCAGGGCGGGCTCCCCTGCCACCATTTCAAGCCTGGAGACAAGGTGGTAATCGAAGAAGGGCCGCTGGCAGGCCTGGAGGGGATCTTCCAGGGGCCCATGGGGCCCGCCGAAAGGGTACAGGTGCTGATCCATTTCCTGGGACAGGTCAACCGCCTGGATATCCCGGTGAGCATGTTACGGGCGGCTCCCCCGGAAGAGTTCCGCGCGCGACGCCGCGGGACCCGCGGCCACGGCCGACATATCCACTATCATGACACACCAGTTGCACCGCCCCCCGCTCACGCGCCGGGCATGGAGTTGCCTCCTCAGCCATGACCCTGGGAGCTGCCCAGGACCCGGACGCAGCCTTTGGCCAGGGTAGCGGGCAAGTCGTAGCTGAATTGGCGAAGGTTTCATGCCGCACTGGCGTCGTACGCTGTACACACTCCTGTTCACCCAGTTCATCGCTGTCACTGGCTTCTCCTTTATCACGCCCTTTATTCCCTATTACGTGCAGGAGTTAGGCATCACCGACATCAAGGCCGCCGGCCTGTGGGCGGGCCTGGTCACCTCGGCCCAGGCGGTGAGCATGGCCTTCATGGCACCTGTGTGGGGAGCCCTCTCCGACCGCTACGGCCGCAAGGTGATGGTGATGCGGGCGACCTTCGCCGGGTCGGTGGTTATGACTTTTCGAGCCCTACAACTGGTGCTGACCTCCAGGGCGCTGCTGGCGCTTTTCCTCTCTCGCATCCTCCTGCGCATGGGGAGCGGGGCCTTGGGACCGGTGCTGCCGCTCTTCGTGCAAACGCTGCTGCCGGCCACCGCGCGGGTGGCCACCGTCACCAGTGTGATCTCTGGCGTTTCAGCCCTCGGTTCGGCGGCAGGTGCGCCGCTGGTGGGACGCTGGGGCGACCGGTTTGGGCATCGTAGGCTGTTGCTGATCAGCTCGGTGGCGGCGGCGCTGTGCTTTGCACCCCAGGCCCTGGTGCGTGACCCCTGGGCTCTGGTGTTCTGGCAGGCCGCCAGCGGCTTCACCGTTGGCGGCACCATCTCTACCCTGACCGCGCTGCTGGCCCGCCTGTCCCCTGAGGGGCATCAGGGGATTGTCTTTGGGCTGGATGCCAGCGCGGTGTCGGGGGCCAACGCGCTGGGGCCGATGGTCGGGGCTGTCCTGGCTGCGGGGCTGGGGCTGCGCTCGCCTTTCCTGGTGGCTGCCGGCGTCATCGCTATCGGCACGCTGGCCGTGACCCTGGGGGTGCACGACGAGAGGCGCTGAACGCATTAAACAGTTTGCGGCTGATACCGGCCGGTGTTAGAATAGCGTCACTGTTCAGGCCGTTTGAAATCGCTCCTCCTGGGCACTTCGTGCCGGGTGGGGCGATCTGGAGGATCGCCCCTACACCGACACCCTTCATGTGTGCATCACCAGAGAGGTCGGCGAAGGCCGACCTCTGGCCGCAGGTCCAAAAAGGGTGACTTCCGGTCACCGCTGAATAGTTACAGAATAGCTTTGAATGATTGTTATCATCGAAGGATGTGGCGGAGGATAACCGGTGGGGCTGCGCTCGTGCTGGGCGTGGCAGCTTTCTTGCTCGCGGCCGAGTTGACGCTGCGCAGCCGCTATCGGCACCGTGTCCTGGCCGATGCGGCCGGCCCAGGGGATGAGGTGACGCTCGTGGCCTTGGGAGATTCGATCGTCGCCGGCACGCCGGGATCTGCCACCGTCGCCTGGCCGGCATTGCTGGCTGGCCGGCTTCAGGCCGCCTACCCCCAGGTGGCCTGGCGGGTGGTCAACGCCGGCCAGCCAGGGGATACTGCCCCCCAGGGCTACCTGCGCTTTGAGGCCGCCCTGGCTGGCACCCGGCCGCGAGCGGTGCTCATCGCCTTCGGCCTGAACGATTGCCACCCGGCCCGCTATGGAATGGATCGCTGGTTCGAGCTGGAGATACCGACCGGGCTGGGGGAATACAGTTATCTATGGCGAGCCATCCAGGTGCGGATACGGCGCTGGGGCCGTAGTATCGGCTGGCTGCCACAACCCCAGCCAGAGCGCGGCCGGGTCCCCTTGCCGCGTACCTCTGCGCAGGGTTTTGCCGCGGCGTTGACTGCCCTGGTCCGCCGCAGCCGTGAGCTGGGAGCCCGGCCGGTGCTGCTGACCATGACGCCGCTGGCCAATGCCCAGGCCGCAGATATGCGGGCGTGGCAGGAGAGCTGCCTGCTCTACAACGCCATCATCCGGGACCAGGCTGCACGCTGGCGAGTCCCCCTCGTGGAGCTGGCCACCGGATTGCCCGCACAAGGTCTGGGGCCTGACGGCGTCCATCTGACGCCAGCAGGCCAGGATTGGGTTGCGGCCCAGGTCTATCGTCAGTTGGCCGAGAGCGGCTTCTGGGCCAGGTTGATTGCCGAGGGCAAGGGATGAGCAAGTGGAACCGATCCAGACAGTGGCCGCCATACTGGCCCGACATCACCGATCCAGCCGTGATACAGGCTATGGCGGCAGTCCCCAGACACCTCTTTGTGCCGCCCGAATATCGCGGCGAAGCCTATGAAGACCGGCCCCTCCCCATCGGGTATGGCCAGACGATCTCCCAGCCCTACATTGTGGCGCTGATGACCCAGGCCCTCAGGCTGACCCCCCAGAGCCGGGTGCTGGAGATCGGTACTGGCTCCGGGTATCAGGCCGCGGTCCTGGCCCAGATCACCCCTCATGTGTGGAGCATTGAAGCAGTGCCCGAGCTGGCCGAGGCAGCGCAGGAGCGCCTGCGTGGGCTGGGTTATGCGGTACAGGTGAAGGTAGGAGATGGCCGGCTGGGCTGGCCCGAGCACGCGCCATACGACGCCATCATCGTCACGGCGGCCTCGCCCGATGTGCCACCCGCCCTGGTGGCCCAGCTCGCCGACAGGGGTAGGCTGGTGATCCCCCTGGGGGGCGATTTCTGGGACCAGGACCTGTGGCTGATCGAGAAGGTGGCCGGCCGGCTGCGCAAAGAGCATCTGGCCGAGGTACGCTTCGTGCCCCTGGTGGCCAGCGCGGCAAGCCTGGAACCCGAAAGCCCCGAGCTGGCCGAGATCCGCCGCCAGCTCCAGATCCTGTTCGAGCGAAGATAGAAGAAGGCCGAGATCATGCGCGTGGTGATTACCGGGCATCGCGGCCAATTGGGCCGACAACTCCAGATAGCCTTTGCCGGGCACGAATGCATCGGCTTCGACCTGCCAGAGCATGACATCACCCAGCCTGCGGCCCGCCAGGCCCTGGCCAACTGCCAGCCAGACCTGATCATCCATGCCGCGGCTTACACGGATGTGGACGGCTGTGAACGCGACCCGGAAACAGCGTTCCGTGTCAATGCCCTGGGCACTCAGAACGTGGCGTTAGCCGCTCAAGAGGTCGGCGCCGATCTGGTTTACATCAGCACCAACGAAGTGTTCGATGGCACCCGCCGCGACCTGTACCGGGAGTGGGACCGGCCTAACCCGCTGAGCGTCTATGCGCGCAGCAAGGCAGCGGGCGAGCTGATTGTCAGCAACCTGTTGTGCCACTTCTACATCGTGCGCATAGCCTGGCTGTTCGGGCCCGGGGGCACCAATTTCGTCACCAAGATCCTGGCCGCGGCAGCCCGAGATGGCGCTCTGCGTGTGGCTGCCGACGAGTTCGGCAATCCCACCTATGCGCCGGATGTGGCCATGGCGCTGGCTCGCCTGGTCACCACCCGCCACTACGGCATCTACCACCTCACCAACAGCGGCTTTTGCTCCCGCCATCAGTTTGCCTGCGAAATCATGCGCCTGGCCGGCCGGGCGGACCTGCCCATTACCCCCATCCTGAGCGCCGAATGGCCACGGGCATCTCAGCCACCGTTGCACGCGGTGCTGGCCAACACCGCGGCCGCCGCCCTGGGGATCACCCTGCGCCCCTGGCAAGATGCCCTGGCCGAGTACATGGCCACGCTGTCGCTCGAGAGCCGCCAAACCCCATGAGCACCGGCCCCACCGTCAGCGTGATCATCCCCAAC
>DAOTZS010000048.1:0-9707 GCA_034434335.1 Anaerolineae bacterium | reverse complement strand
CAACCCGGCCGCGTTGAGCAGCGGTGGATCGGCAATGGCTACAGGGGTGACGTACATGTCCGTGATCTTCATGCGTACTATCTCCTCGCCACCTGGGGCCGACCCGCCGCCACAAAGGTCAGATCGGTGCCGAGATAGAGCATCTCCTCACCTCCGTTCGCTGTGGGCGCCCAGTGGTCCTGGCGCTGCATCTGCACCTCTACCTGGTCCGCGCCGGCCTCCTGGGCCAGGGCAACCATATATGGGATCATGAGCTCTCGGGCATGGGCCACGGCAGCCTCCAATCCCGCGCAGTCGTGCACGCCGTTGGGCAGATGCAGGCGGACCAGGCCGGCATCGTCCAGGGGTCTGATCAGCACCTGCCGACGTTGAAGCACCCCGCCGACCACCGCGCCGACAGCATTGGCCACCTCTGCGTGGGGAGGGATGAGGAGCTCGGTATGGAGGTGTTGGGCCACCTGGGGCAGGTAGGCGCCCACCGGCGCACCGATAGCAACAATCGGCCGGCACAGGGTGAGCTGGCAGCATACCTCCCCGGTTTCCTGGCCATGGCGGCCGTTCAGGGCGTTGGCCAGCATAAAGTGAGCCAGCGGCTCGCGCTCCCAGGAGAAGGGGCCGATCTCATCCTCAAACGCCTTGCTCACCAGCTCGGTCGCCACGCGGCTGGCCACACCCTGCACCACCTCTTCACAGAGGGCTTGCACCGGCAGGCCGGCCTGGGCCGCCAGGGCCTGGGCCCCGAGAGTGGCAGCCTCCGCGTCCCACAGGGAGAGCCGGCCCAGCGCGTGCAGGGCATCGGTGGGCGTGAAGGCACTGCGCCTTATCAGTCCGCACGCCTCCAGCTCGTTCAGGCGACGGCGCAACAGGCTGGCACCCCGTCGCGGCAGCAGAGCTTCCAGCAGCAGGGGGCCTGCAGCCAGGCGTCCCAGGATCTCTTCTTCGGCCAGTCCGACCTGGTAACCAGGTCGGCGCGCCAACAGCAGGAACTCCAGCGGGGGCGGGGGCTGTTTGCGTGGGCCGGCCAGCGCGCGCTGGCGCATCTCGGCCAGGACCTGAGGATACTGCCAGGCCAGCAAAGCCAGGGGCACTACCCGGCGTGGGCCGATCTGCAGCCGATGCCCCTCGTCAAAATAAACATAACTATCGCCGCCCAGGCCGCTGGTGTGCACATCTACAGCTTCCACCATGGTGCGCCACCCGCTGACCGAGGCCCCCTGCGGATTGAGCCGGGGCCAGCCGTCGTGCAGGGCTATGATGTCGGTGGTGGTTCCCCCCACGTCAACCACCCATACGTCGCGTTGGCCGGCCAGGTGGCGGGCCCCGATGGCACTGGCCGCCGGCCCCGAGAGGATCGTTTCCACGGGCCTTTGCATGGCCCAGGCTGCCCGCACCAGCGAGCCATCCCCTTTCACCACCATGAGGGGAGCAGAGATCTGCCATTCCTCCAGGGTTTGCTGGACGGAGGAGATCAGCTCCCGCAGGGGCAGGATCAGATGGGCGTTGAGGGTGGCCGTGGTCGCCCGCCGTACCGCGTTCAGCCGGCTGCTGAGTTCGTGGCCACAGGTCACGGGCAGGCCGGTCAGCTCCTCCACCAGCGCGCGCACGCGCAGTTCGTGGCTCGGATTACGCACGCTGAAGTAGCCTGAGATGGCGAACGCCTCCACCTGGTTGCGGCGGGCCAGGATGGCGGCTCGGGCTGCCTCTTCGTCCAGAGGAGCAGCCTCGTCGCCCCTTTCGTTGTGCCCTCCGCGCAGATAAACCACATCGGAGGTGGCCAGCTCCTTTTCGAAGCCAAAATCCTGCATCAGCGCGCGGTCATAACCGATCAGCAAGAGACAGACTGAGCCGCGCTGTCCCTCGGCCAGGGTGTTGGTGGCCAGGGTGGTGGACAAGGCCACCAGTGTCACCTGGTTGGGTGCCAGGGGCCTGCCCGCGCGCTGCGCCTCTGCAAAGACCTCTGCTATAGCCGCGCGGATGCCGATGGCCAGGTCGTGGCGTGTGGTCAGCGCCTTGGCGCCGGCCAGTACCTGGCCTGTGTCATGGTCTACCAACACGGCGTCGGTGTAGGTCCCGCCCGTGTCAATTCCCAGAGCCAGATTCATACCAATTCACCTGCGCACACGTTGACTGCCGGCCCGCCGATGCGCGGCGCGGCCCGCAAACTCCGATCCAATATAAACACCGTAACGCGGCAGGATCACCCGGTGCACCAGCAACACCAGGAGCGCGGCCGCAAAGGCGATCGCGAAGATCAGCAGCGAGGTGCTCAGCCGGTTCATCAGCGCGGGGTTGATCAGCATCACTGCCGCCAGCGTCAGCATTAACGTGCCGCCGATCAACTTGAGCACACGGCCATGCTTCTCCTCCAGCTTGCTGGCCTTGAAGGTGAAGACCGCGGTCAGGAAGATGCCCAGTTCGTCGAGCTGGTAAATGAACATGTAAAGCACTAACAGGAGTCCAAAGGTGAGCCAGGCCACCTTGTGCGCAGCCAGCAGGTTGGTCCACAGCACGGGAAAGCCTGCCGTACAGGAAAACTCCACAATGGAAACGCCGGCCCCCAGGGCCACTGTGGCACCGATCAAGCCCCACCACGACTCGCCCACGTTCAGCACCCGGCGCATACGCTGGTAGATGCCTGGCTTCTGCTCATCCGCGATGGTGAAGGAGATCCCCTCCTTGTACCAGAAGTAGTCTTTGATGTTTACGCCGGCGAAGAACAGCGCCACCGCCGCCACCACCACCTGCACCCAACCCAGGAAACTGATGAAGGTGAACACCGTGAACAGGCCGGCGATGAACAGGACATAAACCAGCGAAGTGACCGTCAGGAACACCAGGCCGATGACAAATACTTTCTTGCGCGAGCCGGTATGGAGGGAGAGGGCAAGCAGAACGGAAAGGACCCATAGAGAGCAGGGGTTGAAGCCGTCCACGAAGGCGATCAGCGCGGTGCTGATTGCCAGGGACTGGGCAGCCAGGTCCACCGCGCCGAAAAGGGGAAGGTTGACCACTTCTTGCGCTGGGACATTGGGGTTGGCTGCTGGCGCCAGGGCTGAGTTGTCCGGCTGCAGGGCGCTGACCTGGGCCGGTGTGGCAGTTGCCATGGGAGCCGGCGTCTGGGTTGAGTTCGGCTCCAGGGCACCGATCTGAGCTGGGGTGGCGCTGGCAGCCTGGACCGGCGCAGGCATGCTTTCTGGCACGATGCCCTGTCCGGCGTCGGGGCAGCCGCTGGCCAGGCATTGGACCACAGCCGCCTCCATCTGTTGGGCCAGGGGCTCCGCGAAGCCTATCCAATACTGGTTGCCGATGAAGGTGGTGGGCACGGCGGTTGGCTCAAAGCCAAAGGCGGCTGCCATCTGGATGAACAGTTTTCGGTTAGCCTCGTTATACCATACCTCGTAGGCTCGCACTTCCACGTTGGGATAGCGGCGAGCCAGCTCGGCCAGGAACGGTTTCTCCGCGGCGCAATGCGGGCAGCCGTCGCCCCAGAACAGGTAGATAACCACTTTGTGGTCGGCCTGCTCACAAGGAGTATTCTGAGCACAGACCTTAGCAGTGCTTGGGGCCGGGGTCGCCGTTGCTACTTGGAGCGCCGTCAGTTCGGCCAGCGGCGTAGCCCGGCCGCGCCCGAGCCCCGCCTTCAACTCGGCGCAATCATCGCAGCCCTGGGCACAAGCTGGCCCGGCCAGAACCAACGTTACCAGGAGAATTGCGAGCAAACGCAACAACTGATGGATACGCATGGTTCTCTATCCCTCGGGGTATCTATCGGTCAGTGCAGCCAGGATGGTGGAGACTGCAGCTTCCATGTCTGCCGCTGTGTACTGTGACGGTGGCCCTTTCTCAATAGGGTTCCTACGTTGGACATACCACCAAAGCAGACAAACAGTGCATTGTCGGGGAGATCTGTAGCCATGTAATCGTGTGTCTCCTTATTGGTTTACGGGCACAGCACGATGCCCTGTGCCCACAGGCATTCGCCGCAAGCCGGCAGAGGGTTACCGTAACAATCCAGCTCGTTGCTTTCTGCATCTGGGCAGCCGCCGCAGGCGAAACAGGCCGGGAAGTCAAAGTTACGCAGGCGTTGCCGCAGCGTACGGTAAGCCGGCTCGCGCCAGATATCGGCCAGGGATTGCTCATCCACGTGGCCGACAATATAGCTCTGGACCATCTTCCAATGGCCGTTCACATACTCGGGATGCGTGTGCAGCAACGACAGACAGGGTGCCACGCAGCCGTCCCACCGTACGGCGAGCATTCCCTCATGGGCAAAACGACAGTAATTCCGCTGCCACAGGCCATCCAGGCCGGGAGGGGGAAGCACTGGTCCCAGCTCCCAGAGGGAACTCAGCGCTGGACCGATGGCTTCGTTCAGGTCAAAGGGGGCTGTGATGAGGCGGGGCCGCCAGCCTGTTGGGGGAAAGCTGACAACCCAGGCCGTATGGCCCCATAGCATCTCGGCAGCCATCTCCGCCGTATGGGGCACCACGTTGCTGAGCCACACGAAATCCAGGTCCAGGTCGCGAGCCAGTTGCATCAGTCTGGGCAGGCTCCTCACATTGCGCAAGGTTGCCACGAACGCCGCGCCAACCGCCATTGGAGTGCGCGCCCGTCGCCGTGCCTCGGCCAGCGCCTTGACCGCGTCCACGATGGACCCCCATGCGCCACCCCGGATGCGGCCGTATACTTCTTCATCCCCCGCATCCAGCGACACTGCCACCTGCGCCAGGCCCAGCTCTGCCAGGCTGGCGGCCAGCTTTGCGTCTAATAATGTCCCATTGGTAATGAGCTCAACCGATAGCCCTCGCTCGCGGGCGAGCTGCACCAGGGTCAAGAACTCAGGATGCATGAGTGGCTCACCAAAGCCGCTCAGCGACAGGGTCACGGGTGTTGTCGAAATACTCTCTCTCACCTCTGACAGCCCTTCGATCAGCCGTCGGAAGCGCGTCAATGGCATGTGGCCGAGCGGCTCATCCCATGCACGGCGGATGCAGGTGGCACAGGCCAGGTTACATGTGCTGGTTATCTCCACGTAAACCTTGCGCAGCCGATCAGCGGTCAGGCGCAATCCGTGCGGCCCGACCTCTGCCAGCAGTTCGTCGCCGACAGAGAGGCCAGCCTGGGCCAGCAGCTCGGGGGGCAGGTTCAGGCCGCCCGCGCCGGTCGCCAGTTCTGATACAGGCAGCCACAGGCGGTCAGGTCGGCTGGCGATATTCCATTGGCGAAGACCGATCGTGCTTGGCATCTGGCTGAATAACCCTCGTCAGGGTTATTTTACTCCACCCGCCGTCTCAGTATCAAAGTTGCCAGGGCAAAGAGGAGCGCTGTGCATGCGGCCAGCGCTAACAGGTCTGGGCTGCTCTCGCTAAAGGGACGCCCGGCCAGCGCACCCTGTAAGGCCTCTACCAGATAGGTCAGGGGCAACAGGCGAGCCATCACCTGCAACACCGGTGGAAGCGCCGTCACAGGAACGAACACCCCACCCAGGAACATCATTGGGAAGCGGATCAGGTTTGCCAGCGTCTGAGCCTCAAAGATCTCCCGCACGGCCACCGAGACAAAGGCTCCGAGGGCCCCGAAGGCGGCTGCCCCCAGCAATAAGGCCAACAGAAGCGAAGGCCACTGGACCCCTGCCGCGCCGAAGAGCACCAGGGTGACGGCCAACACCACCGCCGTCACCGTCAGGCCAAAAGCCATCCCCCCCAACAACTTCCCGGCCAGGAGGGCCGGCAGCCGGATCGGCGCCAGCAGCAACCGCTCGAGGGAGCCGGTGCGCCGCTCAAAAACTATGACTGTGGCTTCCATGGAACTGGTGCCAAACAATAGAGTCAGGCTCAGCAGGCCGGGCACCAGGTCCCGCAGGTTGCCCGGGCTGCGGATGGCAAAGGCCAGGACGAAGGCAAACGGGAAGAGGATGCCCCAACTGATGTTGGGCGGCTTCAGATAGTAGGCCCGCAGGTCCTTGAGAGCAATGTAGAGCATTCCCCGCACATCATCCGCCAGCATGGGCTCCTCCCTTTGCGCCCTTCTCGGCCAGCATGGCTTCGGCGCTCAGGCCGGTAAGTCGGACGAAGACATCTTCCAGCGTCGGACGGAGGGTGTTGACTGCCACCACCTGCCGGCCCTCAGCCTCGGCCCACGCCAGTGCCGCGTGCAGAGCCGTTTCCACATCGTTGCCGCTGAAACGTCGTGTCTCGGCCTGGCCACCACTGTCTGCTGCACTCACTTCAACCATGGTGCAGCCTGCCACCTGCGCCTTCAGGCCGTTCACCGTGTCCAGCGCCACGATGTGGCCACTGACGATGATGGCGATACGGTCGCACAGGCGCTCGGCTTCCTCCAGGTAATGGGTAGTCAGAAAGATCGTCACCCCTTCATCTCGCAGGCCGGCGATCATCCCCCGCAGGCTGCGCGCGCTCATCACGTCCAGCCCGGTAGTTGGCTCATCCAGGAACAGCAGGGGTGGGCGATGAGCCAGCCCAGCCGCGATAGTCAGAGCCCGTTTCATGCCGCGCGAGAGCTGCGCGAAGGGCGTATCCCGCTTCTCGCTCAGGCGGAAGCGAGCCAGGAGCTCCTGGGCACGGGCGTGGCGTTCCCCGCGTGGCACGCCATAGAGTTGCATGGCAAACATCAGATTATCGTAGGCCGAGAGCTCATCGTACAGGTTGGATTGCTCGGGCACGACGCCGACGTGTTTCTTGACCCGCACCAAGTCGCTTTTTAAGTCATAGCCCAACACACGGGCATTGCCAGAGGTGGGGCGGCTCAGGCCGGTCAACATGCGGATGGTGGTCGTCTTGCCTGCGCCGTTGGGTCCCAGGAAGCCGAAGATCTCACCTTCCCGGACGGCAAAACTGATCTCATCCACAGCCCGCACCGGCAACCTCTTCCGGTTGCCTGGGTAGATTTTGGTCAGCTCCACAACTTCTACCGCATAGGTCACAGGTTCTCCTCCCGCAGCCGTTACCGTGGCCCTGCAGGCCTGGGGCCGATGGCGGGCAGGTCTGCCACCAGTTCGGCCAGTTGCTCCCGCTGTTGCGCGTATTGGAGAGCGAAGAGAGGTGTACAGGCCTCCAGATTCGCCTGCCCGGCAGCCAATTTATTGGCAAAAACGAAGCAAGAGCTCTCGCCGCAGGCTTTGCAGTTGGTGCGCGGTAGCAGTTTATAGAGCTCCAGCCCGGTCGGCCGGCGGCGGGTCTCGTGGTTGGGCTCTATCTGGTCTCGTCGCTCCCAGGTGCGGTTGACCAGGGCCACAATCCCCTCTATCTCTTTGATGGCCCCCTCCCGGTCTTCCACGTTGCTGACGGCAATCTGCGTGGGCTGGAAGACGACGTAGTGGCCGGCCTTGCGCCAACTCACCGAGGGGACCGCCGGTTGGTAGACCGCGCCGCGCAGGGTGGCGTTCAGGTACGGGAAGACCTCGCGGATGTCGTTGGGCAGGTGGGCGATGGCGCTGAAGCGCTCCGCCCCCGGCTCGCAGGGCGGCGTGAAGACTTCCAGGTCGTACTTTTCTATCAGCATAATTTCCCCTTGTGTTGGGTAGAGGGTGAGAGTATAATAAGCGTAGGAGGCAGGTGGATGCAAAAGATAGAGCAGGAACTGGCCGAACTACGGACCCGCCTGGACCGGTTGGAGCGGCGGGTGCAGCAACTGGCAGGTGAAGAGCCGCAGGTTCCCCCGCCGACGCCGGGCGTGCCGCCGGACCCGCGGCATCTCATCGCCTGGCTGCGGGCCCAGGGGCTGATCTCCAAGCTTCCGCCAATGGCTGAAGTCCACGCGCAACGCTGGCGGTCCCTGCCGGAAGAGGAAAAGCAAGCCATCCGGTGGGAGTTGGACCATCTCCCCCCGGGTCCGATGGCCAGTGACATCGTCATACAGAACCGTCGGTGAGCACGGAGTTCTACTATTTTGACACCAGCGCGCTGGTCAAAGTCTACGTCCGCGAACCGGGCAGCGCCTGGGTCCGGAGCCTGCTGGAAGTGGGGGGCGACGGGAATCAACCCACCCAGGCTGTTCTGATTGCGGAGGTCAGCGTGGCCGAAGTCGCCGCAGCCTTCGCTGTGCTGTACCGGACTGGACGGATTCGTCGAAAGGTCTGGGATGGGGCATTTGACCAGTTTATGGACGATGTCCACTGGCGCTACCAGTTGATCCGGGTGACTCAAGAGGATTTCTTTGTAGCCACCGTCCTGGCGCGCCGCCATCCTCTGAAGGCTTACGACGCGGTCCAGTTGGCCGTTGCCCTGCGGTCTGCTCGCATCCTGGCTCCCTTTGGGCTTCCCCTGACCCTGGTCAGCGGTGACACGACGCTGCTGGCCGCGGCCCGGGCCGAAAGCCTCCCCACCGAGAACCCCTTTGACCACGTTACCCCCGAAGATACGTCGGGCCCACCATGATCAGACGTGGCGGGCCAGCGCCATGTACTCCGCCCCCATCAGCGCGCTCAGTTGGCACGACACATCATGGCGTGTCGTGCATTCCGTCCCTCAGTGGCGCCCAAACAGATTGCCTTGCATCTCGGTAATGCCCGCACCGGGCACCTCGATCAGCACCTTTCAGCCACCCTCCAGGGCCTGTTGGGCCGGCTTCCTGAGGTGCCGGCTCAGGAACTCCAGCGCCCCCTCTGCATCACGGTCCATGATGATGCGGCAGAGATCAAGGAGCTCCTCATCATCCAGGGGCACGACGATGGCCTTTTTCATGGTTCAGGTTCCTGGGGGCTTATCCACACGGAGATAGGCTTCAATTCCCGGCCATCATAGGCATAGTGACAAACGACATCTTGCACAGTTAACCAGACCGCGCTGGCCGGGACCAATGGCAGGGCAACCTCGCTCACCGGGACTCCCTTTTCCCGGAATTCTCCCACGGGTGGTCGGTCACAGGTGGCGCAGGCCCCCACCACCGGTGTTTCCACACGCACCCTCACTGCGTCGGGGGTTGTCCCTAGCAGCCCGGCCAGTTGTTCGGCCGCCTGGCTGATAGTGGCTACAGGCGTGAGCTGTGCCGCGATCGCCTCTGGGTCCAGGGATGTTGGGGGTGGGCTGGCAGCCAGGGTTGAAGTTGTCGGAGGGACTGCCTCCACCGGGTGAGGCGCGAGAGAGACACTCGCTGGTACACACGCCTCCCCAGCCAGCATAAAACAGACGAGCGCCATTGTCACCCATATAAACTGGCGGTAACTCATCGCGAGCCTTCCTCCTTTCGGACGGGGTAGCCGAAGGCAATGCCTTTCGGGCGGGGTAGCTGAAGGCAATGCCTTCAGCTACAAGCATTGCCGTTCTTTCCCCTCAGCCTTTCAGATGCCATGCTGTCAAACAAGCCCTATCGGCGGTTCTCATCTCTTCTCCTTTTCAAAGCGAGCTGCCCAGGATGGGTCGTTGATGCCATTCAGGGGGGCCTCGCCCTTCATCAGAGCCACAGCCGCCGGCAACAGCGGCCCCAGTATCTCCATGCTCTCCCGCACCGCCTGCGGATTGCCCGGCAGGTTGACGACAAGGGTCTTTCCCCGGATGCCAGCTACGGCCCGGGAGAGCACAGCAAAGGGGGTGTGTTTCCGATACCCTTCCAGCCGTATCAGTTCCGCCAGGCCGGGCATCTCCCGCTCGATGACCGCCCGTGTTGCCTCGGGGGTCACATCGCGGGGTGCCGGGCCGGTGCCGCCGGTAGTGAGGACCAGGTCCACCCGCTGCTGGTCGGCCAGGTCT
>DAOTZS010000047.1:0-15422 GCA_034434335.1 Anaerolineae bacterium | reverse complement strand
CCATTGAGCGTGCCTATACCCGCACCGTAGCCGACCGCATCGTCACCTATGACTTTGCGCGGCAGATGGAGGCCGCGCGAGAAGTGAAGACGTCGGAGTTTGCATCAGCGGTGATCGAAAGGCTGTAGAGGTCGAGGGGAGCCGGAGGGTGTAAGGAGAGCGATTGTCTGAACAGGCGAAGAGAGCCAGCCATTCGCCTCAGGCGTCTTCGGGCAGGTATATCCGCAAGCAGACGCTGGATGCTTCAGCGGCGACCTGAAACTCTCCCAAGACAGCCGGCAGCAGGACGTAGCGCACCGCCGGCAGGGTAACTGGCTTGCCGGCCCAGCGTATTGACACCTGCCCCGCCATGCAACCCCATATCTCCAGCGTGCCCCCATCGCAGTAGCCGCCAAATACGGCACCTGGAGCCAGCGCCACACGCTCTACCACAAAGTAGCGATTACGGACCAGCTCTGAGTGGGTCAAGCCCGCCTGGGCAGCCAGTAGCCGCGGCTTGACCACATCCGGAGCAGCCTCGTAGTCAATCACGTTGAGAGCCTTCTCAACATGGAGCGGCCGCGGCTTTCCGTAGGCATCTACCCTTCCCCAGTCGTACACCCTATAGGTGGCATCAGAGTTCTGTTGGATTTCGGTCACAACTGCACCGGCCAGCAGCGCATGTACCGTGCCCGCCGGCACGGCGATCGCGTCCCCGGCAGCGATGGGGATACGGCGCAGCACATCGGCGAGCTGCCCAGATTCTAGCGCTTTCCGAAAGGCCTCCCGTGTCGTGCCGGGCTGCACGCCGAGGATCAACTCGGTCCCGGGATCGGCATGCAACACATACCACATCTCTGTTTTCCCCAGCTCTCCCCCCTCGTGTTCAAGAGCATAAGCATCGTCAGGATGAACCTGTACTGAGAGATCGTGATGCGCATCGAGAAGCTTGACCAGCAGTGGGAACCGGCCTCGCGATAGGGCCCACCCGGCCCGGGTGCCTACCAGGCGTTCGCCCAACTCGGCGAGAATGTGCGGCAAAGGCTGTCCAGCCCAGTATCCGGAGTCGGAGGGCGTGGCCGCGGTGCTATGGCCCGAGATTTCCCAGCTCTCGGCTACAATGCCGGGCGGAAGTGCGCGGCCGTACAGGGTTTCCAGACGCCGGCCACCCCACATGTAGTGGCGCAGAGCTGGGGTAAAGGTCAGGGGATAGATCTCTTCCGACAAAGCGCTTCTCCCTGGCATACGGGCATCGTGGCTTCTCTGTCCAGGCTGTGCGCAGGTTGGGCCTTTCAGGCTGTGGGCCGATTTGACAGCCCCTGCTTTCTCTGCGATAATTGGCCTGCCTGGCCAGGCACCTCCTGAATCTCGCCATCTTAGAACCGAGGAGGTGATGCGAATGGACCAACGTAGTACGACATGGGGCGCTGTAGCATCACCTCGGTTTACTCGGTAATGCTACAGCGCCAAAACAGGATAAGGGACGGGAGAATTCCCGTCCCTTATCTTGTCTGCACGACGGTCAAGGCAGGTAATCTTCACCTTTTCACAGGGCGGTCACTCGCCTGTGAAGACATACTTGTTCCACACCTCTTGCGGCCCCGCCTTGGACAACAACAGGAAAGCCAGGTAGTGTGGCCGGCCAGGGCGTCTGCGCAGTGACATCCCCACCTCTTCTGGAGTGTGATCTCCCTTGCGCGTGTTGCACGCCCGGCACGCTGTGACCAGGTTGTTCCAGGTCGTCTGGCCACCGCGCGACCGGGGCACCACGTGGTCAAGGGTCAACTCAGCCCGGCCAGGCGCAGCACCGCAGTATTGGCAGGTATAGTTATCGCGCAGCAGCACAGTGCTGCGCGTTGGGCCGATGCTGACCTGGCGAGGGATGCGCACATAGTAGACAAGGCGGATCACCAGTGGTACCGGCAGAGAGAACCTGGCAGCATGCAGGCGCTCCTCGGCAGCCTCGATCAGCTCGGCCTTCTCCTTGAGCAGGAGAACGATCGCGCGTTGGACCGAGATGATGCTGAGCGGCTCATATGTTGCGTTGAGGACCAGAACGCGGTTCATGCCATTCCCCTGATAAAAACCTCTACCCAGAGAATTAGCCATCTACTTACACCGGTTGCCAGTCCGCCCCCAAAAAGAGAATACCCGGCCTCCGTCTCGAGAAAGCCGGGCATTCATGCTTTTGGGGTGGCCAGTGGGGCTTGAACCCACAGCCTCCTGGGCCACAACCAGGTGCTCCGCCGGTTGAGCTATGGCCACCATATTCAGCCTATACACGTATGGCTCCTCAGGAGATCCCTGAAGGGTCATACCTGCCTACCACATTACCGGAAGCAGGCACCCAAAGCCCCTAGAACTTCGCAGCCAACCTGGCCAACCGGCCCACCTGCCGTAATGCGGCACCAGCAGCTCGGGGGCAGGGATTCGAACCCCGATAAGGAGCTCCAAAGGCTCCTGTCCTGCCGTTAGACGACCCCCGAATGCCCGGACAGAGAAAAGGTGCCGAGGCCCAGACTTGAACTGGGGACACCGCAATTTTCAGTCGCGTGCTCTACCAACTGAGCTACCTCGGCACACAAAAGAGAAGGCTGATAGCAGATGGCCAGTAGCACCCCAAAGGGCAACCGACCGCTACGGACAGCTATCTGCCATCAGCCGCCAGCCTGGAAAACCAGAGCGGGTGATGGGATTCGAACCCACGACCTTCTCCTTGGCAAGGAGACGTTCTACCACTGAACCACACCCGCGCACTATTCACAGCCCATTATACGCAATTTCGTAGCCCTGTCAAACTGGGCTCGCGACCCCCAAATCGTCAGGCTGTGCTCTCCATACCTATCGGGGGTAACTATTCAGGCGGTGACTGGAAGTCACCCTCTTGGGGCCTGCGGCCAGTAATCGGCCTTCGCCGACCTCTTTGGTGCTGCACACATGAAGGGTGTCGGCGTAGTGGGGCGATCCGCCGGATCGCCCCACCTGACTTCCCCTTTCCCGAGCCATCTGGTAAAGCAGGTGGACCCGGCCGGATTCGAACCGGCGATCTCCTCCGTGCAAGGTAGGCGCCTTCCCACTAGGCGACGGGCCCACATATTCCGATTGTGCAACGAACAGGCAAACTCCCACTTCGCCATCGTTAATGCCGACGGGGGGATTTGAACCCCCACGCCTGAGCGGCAGCAGATCCTAAGTCTGCAGCGTCTACCATTCCGCCACGTCGGCAAGAGGCACCAGGCCTGCCGGATCATACCCCCGATTCTGTGCGATCTGACGATCTGCCGCCATCTGTCTCACGCAGCGTTCCCACATGGCTGCGCTGCGTGGCTGCGCCTGGCCTGGTGGGTGTAACCCACCCTCACCGGCGCCGCTGCGATGAGACCGAACGCCTCAGCCTTGCTTTGGGCGACCCCCTCTGCACAGCTCAGCGCCCGGCCCACTCACCTTGCTCCCGGCCGCACGCTCGCCTAGCCGGCTGCATTACTGCCAGCCGCTGGTGGGCTCTTACCACCACCGTTTCACCCCTTACCGCATCCTTGTCGGATGAGGCGGGTTTGCTTTCTGTTGCGGTTGTAGTCACCCGCGTATTGCTACCCGGGTGCCCCCACTTGTCGTTTCGTGGGGCAGCCTTCCCCAAATCTGGGGATGAGAGTCGGGAAGTTCCTCCCCGCAGGCAAAAACCTGACAGGGCGGCGGCTCACCGGCAGGCAAATACATTCTAACATGCCGTCAGACGGGTGTCAAAACCCGGCCAGAACTCCCTGGGGAGGTTGCCGAGCCAGCCAACCTCACTCTGGCGCTTTTACCGCGATTCGGCTATCTTGCGCAGCCCCTCCTGATCCACTAACACCACTTTGCCCCGGCGAGTGCGGATCAGCCCGTTACGCCGGAATTTGCTCATGACCCGAATAGCCGTCTCCACAGTCGTACCAGTCATGTCGGCCACATCTTGCCGCGTCAACGGCATCTCAATTACCCGCCCTTCCAGCGTATCTGCCCCGGCAGTTTCGGCCAGTTTCAGCAATACACGGGCAATGCGCTGTTCTACCCGCTCCACAGCCAGGCTACGGATCAGCTCTGCCGAGCTGCGCAAGCGGCTGCCCAGGTCGTTGATCACTGCCAACGCAAAGACCGGATAACGGTTGACCAGTGTCAGACAATCATTACGGGCAATGACTAAGACAGTACAATCCTCGATGGCTTGAGCTGTGCCAGGATATCCCGATCCATCGAACACGGCCACAGTCCCCATCATCTGACCCGGGCCACACACCCGAAACACTATGTCCTTTCCATCAGTAGAGTGACTCAGGATCTTGACCTTACCTGTCTTGACAATGTATAAGGCCTGCGGCGGCTCTCCTTCCAGAAAAATATATTCGTCTTTCTGAAACTGGCGCTCGCTGAAAAGATCAGCTACTTTTTGCCAATCACGCTCAGACAACCCGGCGAAGACAGGAAGCGCCTGCACAATATCGCGGCGATCCATTTATCACTCCACAACCACAAAGCTGATGTATACCCCTGGCAGAAATCTCCTGCGATCTCTATGATCCACATCATTGACAGCTTGATTATAGCATGAGAGCACTTGCCTGGCAATATTGTGGGCCATCTCGCCACAGCGAAAAGCAGAAATGGGGTCTTGCGGGCAGCCCATGCCCACAAAACCCCATTTCATGTATCTCGATAGGGGATGGTTCAAAAATCGGTTAACACTTTCTGCCCCTCGGGCCTTCACTGCCCCTCACCCCCTTTTGTCCCCCTTCGGGGCGTGGCCCTTGGCCTGCGGCCAGGGGAGAAGGGGAATAAGATGGGGGGGTTGTGGCGGCCTTCGGCCGCCGCAACCCCCTTTTTCTCCCCTCCCCTCTCCCGCTCGCCTTCGGCAGCGGGAGAGGGGAGGGGGCAGGGGGAAGGGTGAGGGCCCTGGGCCGCAATTTAATGACTGCAAAAAGTGTAAACCAATTTCTCGGTGAACCATCCCCTCTATAGTTAGATAACCAAGGTGATAATTCAGCCGGCCCGACGTCGCGCCCAAAATGGAAGGGCTACTCCGGCCAGCCCAACCACCGCTATGCCAGGGCACGCTACTGCGCTCCCGGCCGGCACCCCACCCGTTGCAGGACTGACTGGCTTCTCTCCAGTGGAACCCCCCTCAGGCGGGCTAGGCTGAGGGGATGGAGCTGGCAGCTCGCCACCTGGTCCGACAGCAAAAGCTTGCCCATCTATCACTACGATCACCCGCTCACCCAGGGCGAGGTAACGGCCCATCGTCTCATGCTGTTGGAGTAACTCGAAATACCGATCGCTGCCGAAGGCTATCGTCTCAGGCCTCATCCGGCTTGGGTCAAAGAGGGTATCTACCCACACCCCCTCGTGCAGCACAAAAGCCTTATCCCCTACTTGCTTTACTGACCCCTCCTGGTGCCCTGTGGCCGGGTAGGCCTGGTCGGCGGCTTCCATTTCCTTCTCGATGACAGCGCGCTCAACTGCCTCGCTGCCGCTGCGAGGAGCGGCCCCCAGCCCGGGCATGGTTGCGGTTGACGGCACCACCGCCTCCAAAGCAAGCTGTCGGCGCCCGGCGTCGGTCAGCGCCAGCTCAGGCTCTTGGACCAGAAACGAAGTATAAGGGGTGATAATCCCGTACCTGGTGCTCAGGGCTACGATTTCCTCCACCAACTCTTCCTTGGCGCCATGCAACCTTACCTGGGTCAGCAGGTAGCCGATCTTGCGTTGTGCCCACAGCCGCGGGATGAACTCCTGGCCCCCACGCTCCACAAACTCCAGATCCTGGTAAAGATATGTCTGAGGTTGGCCGTTTACAGAACCGGAAAGCCGCATGACAGCACGTCCACCCGAACGGTAACGCCCTACTATAGCCAGTTGCGCGCCAGCGAAGAGATCTGGCAAGGGGTAAGGGTAGAGATCTTCTACCATCACGCCCTCTACATCCAGCCTCACATCTACTAACACGGGCGCGCTGATCCGCGTATAGAAGCCAGACACCTCCTCATCAATCTTCTGGCCAGGCTGTACATATGCGCTGACCCCCCGGTTCTCCCTGCTCAGTTGGTCTAACAAGAATGTGTCCACATCGTAGCCAACGCCGAAGGCAAACAGACGCACTGAACGGGCGATGTTCGCCTGCACGTTAGCCAGGATGCGATCTGGGTTCACCTCACCTGTCGTCGGCAACCCGTCGGTCAGGAAGATGAGCACGGTTGGCCGTGCGGGGTCTACGCCCGCCAGAGCTTCCAGCAGTGCCCGATTGATGTCGGTACTCCCCTGGGCTGTCAGGCGCTCCACAAAGCTCAGCGCCTCAGCACGGCGGTCCAAAGACACAGGGCGATCGGCAAACAGACGTGTAGCGGAGCTAAAGGCCACAATGTTGAAGCGGTCTTCCGCCCCGAGATGCTCCAACACATACCTGGCTGCTGCCTTGGCCTGGACCAGTTTTTCACCATCCATGCTGCCTGACACATCGAGCACCAGGATCACATCCTTGGCCACCACCTCTGTGGCCACGGCTTCCACAGGCGGGTTGACCAACAACAAGAAGAACCCATCCTCATCGTACGGCTTGTACGTCAGCAGGTTCACAGCGATGGCGTCAGGGGAAAGGGTGTAATAGAGGTCGAAGTCGCGGTCGGGCCGTACGTCACGTTCCTCATAGCTGATTGTCGCACGGTGTTCGTCTTCCCGCACCACGTCCACCTGGTGGCTGGGCGAATAGATGGCCCTCAGTGGCGACTTGTCTTCGATGTGGACGGTGAGGGCGACCTGCTCAAGGGGCCGGGCCGAGAACTTCTCAGTGTTTAGTGGATAGCGGTAGTGCACCAGGCCGGCCTCTCGCATCAGTACCTGAGAGTAGGTAAGCTCGACGCGGCGCTCACCACCGGGCGGAATCGGGAAGATGCGAGCCTGGAACGCACCACGGCCCACGTACTCCAGCAAGGCTGGGTCGCGCTCGCGGCGCACAATCTCTTCGTAGATAGCGCGCGCCTCATCCCGGCCTAACACCCGGCCCTCCAGCTTCTGGCCGTCCACCCACATGTCAAAGCTGGAGATGGCGGCGTCTTCGGGTAGGGGGAAAATATAGGTGCCCTCCACCGCGAAGGCCGCGTGGTTGACGAAGACCTGGTCCACATGGGTCGTGGCCACCTGGTCGCTGATGGACACATCCACCCGATGGTATTTGATTGCCAGAGGGACATCGCGCCAGGGGATAGGTCGTTCTGGGGGTGGTTCGGGGATGATGATCCCGTCAGCACTGACGGGCCTGGCTCCGAAGCTCAATATCAGCAGGAACAGCAGGCTCGAGAGGCAAAGAGCCCAACGGGCTGAGCGCCCCATAGGCGAACCAAGGAAACTGCATCTCATGGCAAGCATCTCCTCGTAAGAAATGGCCATCTCCAGGGGGCCGGGACAACCGGCCCGGTCCCCTGTGGCCAGATTACGGATAGCTGCTACTGAGACGCAGCCCTGGTTCAGAGAGTTCCACAGCCAGCTTATTCGGGCTCCAGATTATAGGTTAAGCTGGTGATCCACCACCGGCCGTCGCGCTTGACGAAGGTCCAGCGATCCCCTCCGGGTGATACCTCATCGCCGATGCGAGTGGTGCTTACCGCTTCGGCTGTATCACCGTTGATGACGATGTTTATGTCGGTTGCGCCAGCCGAGGTGGGATTCCCGGGAAACACGAGCACCACATAGCGATCGCGAATAGCATCCCGGCCCCGCCAGTGGGCATCATCGCTTGGATCATCTGGAGTATGTTTGGCGTCGGTGATCACCGCATCTTCCGCCCACAACCCCATCAGGCCGGTGATATCCTGGGCCACTACTCCCCGCCCTTCAAGCAGGATAAGCTGGCGGATAGCCTCTTCGTCGGAAGCCGGCTGCGGGGTAGATGTAAAAGCCGGCGTTGCTGGCTGTTGCTGCAGCGACGCGGTCGGCCGCGGACCGCTGCACGTTCCCAACCCGGCCAGAGCTAACAAGAGGACAGAGGCGAACAGACGGGTATGCAAAGTTGCTATATCTCTCAACGCGCTATAGCCTCATTGTCTCAAGGATAGCGGGATGAAGTGTAGCACAGGTGGGCGATAGTAGCCAAAATCCACGCGCGCGGAGGTGAACGGGCGCAACTGCACCATCACCCGGAACCCGGTCGTTGGCCAGAAGCCGGCCATGTCCGGGAGCGTCACCGTGTAGATACCCGCAGGAACATTCCCGAAGAAATACCTGCCCAAGGAATCAGTTAAGGTTTCACGTACCTCCTGAACCCTTACTCTCGTCTGCTCCTCAGGGCTAAGGACTACCCTGGCACCGGCGATAGGCTCCTCCCCCGGCTGCTGTTGCCCATCCCGGTTCTGATCCTTCCAGACGATCCCCTGCACCGAACCTGGTTCAGGGCTTGGGAAGGAGGTGGGGCTCGGAGTAGGGGTGGCAGTGGCAGTGGGAGTGGCCGTTACCCGCTGATCGGCAAAGCCGAGGGGCAATTCGGCCGTGCTCAGCAGAGGGGCCGCGAACCAGTTTGGTCCAATGGAGGTGTAGCCCGCAGGATCTGTCTCCTGGACATAGTACAGGCCAGGGGGTAAAGCAAAGCATTGCGGCTCATGAACGCCATCGGTGGTGTACTGCGCCACCGGTGCCATGGTCGCGTCCCAGACCGTGATTTCTGCTCCTGCCAGAAGGGGCTCACCGGCGTCGCGCACCAGGTTGCCGTTCAGGTCATCGAACACGTAGACGCACAGGTTGCCCGGCCGCGGGGTGGGAGTGCTGGTAGCAGTAGGTGTGTGGCTGGGCGTCGGCGTGACGGTGGGGGTGGACGTCCGGGTAGGTGTATGGGTAGGCGTTGGGGTGTTGGTAACCGTAGGGGTGTGAGTCGGTGTTGGGGTGTTGCTGGGCGTAGGTGTGATGGTGGCGGTTGGTGTCCGGGTGCGCGTGGGCGTGTTGGTGGGCGTATTGGTGACGGTAGGAGTACGGGTGGGTGTCGGTGTGGGCGTGTCGGTCGGTGGGGGGTTGATGATCACTGTGCCGTTGATCAGGTTGCCCAACACAGAGCCTCCGCCTTCACGTTGCACATCGGTCTCAGCCGGGTTGAATGCCAGGGTTGTAGTGCCGGTGGTGCTCTTGGCCCGCATGTAAAGGGTGACGAACGTAAACGGGGGCGAGACCGCGTGGCCGGGACCTGGTGGTGCGCCTCCAGCGAACCAAATCAACCCGGCCGGGAGGTTACTGTTGTCGAAGAAGTAGCCCTGAAACACGCCGCTGTGGACAACCTGGGTGCATTCCAGGTAGTTCGTGTCGAAGAGGATCTGCACGTCGGAGGCTACAACAGGGATGTCACCCTCGATCTTGACCTCCAGGGTAAACGACTGGCCAACGGTGACTGTCTTAGTGCTGGGCCGGATCGCCACGTCATCGGCCAAAAGATGGACGACAGGGGCTGTTGGGGTGCCCAGGCTGGTAGACGGGGCAATCCCAATGCCCCAGAGCAGAGCCACGATCAGGAGAAACCTGGCCATCATGCTTTTCCCTCCCCTCAGCGTGCACCGAAGATCAGTGGTAAGTAGCGATATCGGAAGCCGCCCTCTGGCACGATAGCAATCCAGGCGCCGGAAAGGCTCCCTGTGACAAAGCGGCCACTGGCATCTGCAACTGTGCCATCCACCAGGTTGACATTTACCCTTGGACTCCAATCCAATGCCAGGAAGCGGATGCGGGCGAGAGGCACGTCGCCGCTGGCCGAACCGGTGAACAATCCGGCCGCGTACAGGATTCGGCCGGCCGCGTTGTCAACCTGGTTATAGAAGGCGAGCAATGGTGGCAGCGGCTCGATGGCTGTGGCGGGCTCACCCATAGGGCTTACCACGCGCAGGGTCGCCGGTGGGAAACGGATGTCGGCATCAGCCGCCACAAAGGGTTGATCGCCGGCATGGGCTATCAGGGTCAGAGTGACCATCTCACCAGGCTGCACCTGGGCCGATGCGGGTTCAATGGCCAGGTCGACCAGCCCCAGGGGGCGACGCGCTGCAGCCTGCCCCAGCAACCCGCTGACCTCAATGTCTCCGCTCTTGAAGTAGTTGCTGCTCAACAAGGCGAAGTCGCTGGACCGGATGCGATTGTCCTCATCGAAATCGGCGCGTGGGTCGAAGCGAGGTTCTCCCTCGTTAGCAAAATAGGCAGCACTTAGCAGGGCGAAATCGGACGACCGCACGCGGTTGTCGTTGTCGGCATCTCCCTCCAACAGGGTACCCATGTCAATGGCTAGAGGCCCAGAGATCGAGACATTGCGTTTGACATTACGCAGGGTATGGATGTTCTTGACCCGTACATCATAAGCACCGGTGAACATGTCCAGGAAGCCGCTCCACTGGCCGTTTTGATCCAGGGTGAGGTCCCATTGGTGACAAATCGTCACCGGGTCGCCCGGCGGGTAGAGGGCCAGCCGAACCGGGACTGCCCAAGGGGCGCTGGGCGGGGGGCTGTTGGGGCGTTGTAGGGTGACGGTAAGGGTGATGGGTAAAGGTACCGGTGTGGTGTCGGTGGGGCAGGTACCGGCAGGTCGGCTTTCAGGTATGCCTTGGGCTGAAGAGCCGCTCGCGGCACAAACTCCACCGTATAGGATGCTGATTACAAGCCAGGCGACGAGAAGTTTGCCGAGGTGCAGGTAGCGAGCGTTTTTCATGGAATCCACCTCCAGGCGGGTTCGCAAGTGAGGCATGGAACGCGATGGAGTGCTGTTCCCTTCCCTCCGCTTTGCGGCGTGCCCAGCCGCAAAGTTTGCTCTTCAGGAAAGCTACAGTTCTTGGGAAAAGTCCCGCCTTAATTGGCCAGTGCAAGCTCAGACGACTACAACCATCAGGGGTAGCTAAACGATACCATCTTTGGCCTTGTCTGTCAACTGCAACGATTGCTGATAAGCGGGGCTTTCGTCATGTAGGGGTTCAGGCTGCTCTCTCAGGGCCCTCTTGTCGTCAGCCAGAACAGAAGCGGAGCTTGCTCCGATCGCCTTCCAAAAAAGAAGACCTCCGTCGCCATTACGGAGGTCTTCTCCTGGTATCCCAGAGAGGATTTGAACCTCTGGCCTCTTCCTCCGCAGGGAAGCGCTCTATCCGCTGAGCTACTGGGACACGTTGAGCTAAAAAGATATGGCGGGGAGGGAGGGATTTGAACCCTCGAAGGATGTTTTAAACCACCCTTACCCACTTAGCAGGCGGGCGCACTAGACCAGGCTATGCGACCTCCCCATATTGCAGTGCTATGGACTCCCGGGAAGTCCGGTTTTGCCAGTTAATTGGCGGAGGGAGAGGGATTCGAACCCCCGGTGACGTTACCGCCACAATGGTTTTCAAGACCATCGCCATAAGCCACTCGGCCATCCCTCCGCGGGGCTCCCTCACCTCACAACCAAGAGCAAGTATAGCACGACAGCAGGTCACTGTCAAGAATAACAGAAAACGAATGGCATCTCCAGGCCGATTGAAATGCCCCTCCTGGGCACTTCGTGCCGGGTGTCGGCCTCCGCCGACACTCTTCATGTATGCATCGTGAGAGAGGTCGGCGAAGGCCGACCACTGGCCGCAGGCCCAAAAAGGTGACGCCTCGGGCGAGCCCTCGGCGTGGCCCTTCCAGTCACCGCTGAATAGTTACGACGCCTCTACCCTTCCTGAGACAACGCTCATAAACCGCTGTCCAGCGATTGGGCCGCCACAGTTGTTCGTTTTCCGTGCCACCAACAAGATGACCGCAGGCTTATCCAGCTCCCTTTAGCTCGGCCAGGTGTTCCTGCACGGCCTGGACCTCAGCCTGCAGTTCCTTCAGATACTCTTCCAACCACGCAATGCGTTCCTGGCGGGTAGAGAAGCGCCGGCGGAAGCAGAAACCAGGTTCCCACGCCTCGGGGCCGGCACAGCAGCCGTGTCCGTAGCCGTGGCGATGGTGAAATGGATGATGTCCACACATGGTTGTATACCTCCTACGATAACCTGCTTTCCCAGCAAAGAGACACGACAGTGTTCCTTGACTGCGCCTTCGCGAGATCGTTACCACACTAGGCCTGGTTCCGTTATCGTGCCAAGACAGCACAGAAAACCTGATACTCGGCCAGTCAGTGCTCCAACCACTCCCACGTGTGACGAATGGTGACCACGATATATGCGCAGGTCATTCTAATGTCCCAGGCCCTGTCTGTCAAACATGCGTACGTCCGTCTCTGAGCTCAGCTGGGGGCAGGGTGGGCACCTTCCCGGCCGAGGGCACTGGCAGCCCGGCCTTTTCCAGTGCTGTAGCGGCTTTTGTCAGTCATCTATGAGGGTGCTATAATGTGGCGGTGCTTGGCTCCCTTCCAGGGCGGTCCAGAGCTCGTGGCCTGCAACCGTACTCTGTCCATAGGAGAGCTCGCGTTTGACCTTGTCTTCTCACAATACCCAGACTTCCCTGCCTGTGCCCATCTTGCGACGAGCGTGGCTCCAGCGTGGGCTGGAGGTCACTGTGAGCCTGGCCTTCCTGGCACTGGCCCTGCGCGGCCTGCAGTGGCAAGGGCTTTGGGAGGCCTTGCGCGGTGCCAATTACCTCTGGCTATTTCCTGGAATTGCGATCCTCATTGTACTGCTGTTCGTAAAGACGTGGCGTTGGCAGTTGCTCTTCCGACCCGAGCAGCGGGTGTCCTTCGTCTCGGCCTTCACGGCCCTGAGCGCGGGATATCTGGCCAGCAACGTCTTGCCAGCCAGACTGGGAGAGGCTGTGCGGCTGGTCCTGCTGATCAGCGACCAACCAGTAAGCGCGGCCCGTACCCTGTCTACCATCGTGGTAGAGCGGCTGCTGGATGTGCTGTCCTTGCTGATCGTATTGGTGGTACTGCTGCCCTTTGTCCGGTTGCCGACCTGGATGACCTACTCAGCCCAGGCGTTAGGGGTGGCAGCGCTGGCCATCGCACTGGGTATGGTGGTGCTCTCATACTGGAAGGAACGCTTGTTGGGGTGGGCACGGTGGTTGTCAGGCCGGGCAGCTTTTCTTGATCGGCCGGTCTTGTACGACGCTCTGGGCCATCTGGTGGACGGCTTTGCGGCGTTGCGGACGCGCTGGGGCCTCCTGCTTATGGGCCTTTCGTTGGCAGGCTGGGTCGGTGTGACGGGGGTGGCATGGTCGGCAGGGCAGGCATTCGGGCTTGCCTTGCCGCTGACCGCCGCGGCCTTCGCGGTAGTGGTCACCACGTTGGGAATGCTGCTTCCTTCCTCGCCGGGATACATAGGAGTGTTTCACGGCCTGGTGATAGTGGCACTGGCACCCTTCGGCGTGCCCAGGGAGATGGCCTTTAGCTACGCGCTGGTCTGGCATGGGGTCAACTATGTGACGCTGAGCGCCTCGGGCGCGGTGGCGTTGTGGGTACACGGTACCTCTCTGGGTCAGGTATTACACAAGTGGCGGCAGCGTCATGCGGGCAAGGGGTGACTGATATGGGGCGCTATGGTCTCTGCCTGGCGCATTACATCTTCTTCATCCTGCTCGACGGAGGTGAGGGCGCATGCTTGAGGGCATGGGTCGGGTACTGATGGTGCTCGGTGGTGGCCTGCTCTTGCTTGGGTTGCTGTTGTTGCTGATCAGCCGGCTGCCTGGCCTGGGCCGGCTGCCCGGCGACATCTTGATTCAGCGCGGTAATCTCACGGTTTATATCCCTCTAGGCACGATGATCTTGGTCAGCTTGCTGTTGACGCTGGCGCTCAACGTGCTGTCGCGTCTCAGGCGCTAGCTGGCTGTTGGTGGCCAGCGATATGTTCTGTCTGAGGTAGGAGCGGTGCGTATCCTTATCACTGGCGGTGCAGGGTTCATCGGCTGCAACCTGGCCGCAGCGAGCATTGAGGCCGGCCATCAGGTCACTTTGTTCGACAACCTATCGCGCCGCGGCAGCGCGGCCAACCTGGAGTGGCTGCGGGAAAAGTACGGCAGCCAAGCGTTTGCCTTCATCCTGGGTGACATCCGGGACTACCCGGCGATCCTGCGGGCGGCGGAGGGGCAGGAGGCAATTTACCATTTGGCCGCCCAGACCGCGGTCACGACCTCGGTGGCTGACCCGCGCACCGATTTTGAGGTCAACGCCTTGGGCACCTTCAACGTGCTGGAGGCGGCGCGCCATGCCGGCCACGACCCGGTTTTCATCTATGCCTCCACCAACAAGGTATACGGCGGCATGGAGGACGTACGTGCAGTTGAACTGGCGACGCGTTACGAGTTGCCGGACTATCCGCAGGGGGTGGGCGAAGACCGTCCGCTCGACTTCCACAGCCCCTACGGGTGTTCCAAAGGCGCGGCCGACCAGTATGTGCGTGACTACTTCCGTATCTACAGCCTGAAATCGGTCGTGTTCAGGCAAAGTTGCATCTACGGCCAGCGGCAAATGGGGGTCGAAGACCAGGGGTGGGTAGCCTGGTTCGTCATCGCGGCCATCACCGGCAAGCCGATCACCATCTACGGCGACGGCAAGCAGGTGCGCGACCTGTTGCACGTGGACGATCTCGTCCGGGCGTTTCAGATGGCGACCGCACGGATTGACGTAACGAAAGGTCAGATCTACAATCTGGGTGGCGGGCCGGCCAACACTCTTTCGATCTGGGCCGAGTTCGGGCCGTTGTTGGGCGAGCTGTTGGGGCGGCAGATCAGGCCCGTGGCTTATCGGGATTGGCGGCCGGGCGATCAGCCGGTGTTCATCGCCGATGTGCGCAAAGCGGCGCGGGAGTTCGGTTGGGCGCCGCAGATCGGAGTCCGGGAGGGCATTGCCCGCCTGGTGGAGTGGGTACAGGCTAATCGGGAACTTTTCGCGTGAAGATCCTCTTTGTCCTCACTTACTATCGGCCTCATGTGAGCGGCCTGACGATCTATGTGGAGCGCCTGGCCAGGGCGTTGGCTGGCCGAGGCCACCAGGTCACAGTGCTCACCTCGCACTATGCTCGGGAGCTGGCGTATGAGGAGATGATGGACGGCGTGCGGGTTGTGCGGGTGCCGGTCCTCTTCCGGTTCAACAAAGCCGTCTTCATGCCCACTTTCGCTGGCCTGGCATGGCGCGAGATGCGCGCTCACGAGGTAGTGAGTATTCACCTTCCCCAGGTGGAGGCAGCACTGGCGACTGCGCTCGCGCGCCTGGCGGGCCACAGGCCAATCCTGACCTATCACTGCGACCTCCAGATGCCGCCGATCTGGTACGGCAAGATCGTGGACCGGCTGACCTTCTGGGACAACCTGCTGGCGGGCCGGCTGGCCGACACGATCGTGGCCTATACCGAGGACTTCGCGCGGCATTCGCCTTTCCTCTCTCGTTTCCTGGACAGCAAGGTGCGGGTGATCCTGCCGCCGGTGATCATCCCCGATCCGACCCCGGCGGGGATGGCGGCGTTGCGCGCGCGGGCCGGCTTGAACGGCGACGAGCGGGTGATCGGCTTTGCGGC
>DAOTZS010000046.1:0-5436 GCA_034434335.1 Anaerolineae bacterium | reverse complement strand
AGCCGGATTGGCCAGGCCCAGTTCGTCCAGAGCAGCCTGCGCCCGCGCCAGGTCGTTATCACGCGCATAATCTGCCGCGATCTGGCGCAAACGCGTATCTCGCTCGGCTACAGTTAGCTGGTTGGCTCTTTCTACCTCGATACGCAGGCACCCCACGGAAATGCTTCCTGTGGCAAGAAGGATCAGCAGTGAAATAAGCAGCCGTAAGGGCAATGGGCGGGATAGCGAACGGCTGGCCAATCGGGCTCTGGTTTGCATGCGGTAAGTCAACAACCTCCCGATGCCGGCCACGATGCCCTGGCACCGGAAAACAAACTTTGGATGGAACGGAAGAACGCTGTTATAATGTCCCAAGCCTATCCGAGAATGCTCCTGGCCAGTCCTTTGAGCGGCCAGGAGGAACATGGATAGGGGTTCAGTGTGGGGCAGCCTCATGATTCCAGCTTACAGGCTGGTCGCCAGGCATCGCAAGACCTGACGGGGATCTCAGTGCCGAAGGTGGGAATCGAACCCACATGGGGCAACCCCCAACGGTGTTTGAGACCGTCGCGTCTACCTTTCCGCCACTTCGGCCTGGCAGCCGCAGAGTATACCTGAAAACCAGGGGGCCGTCAAGTTCATTTGGACGGGGGCGTGCGCGGCTTCGCCGCCCAGAATGCCCCTTTCAAAGGATTCCCCCGCCCCCGATTGGGGGCGGGGGCTGGGGGGTACAGCGTAGTGCAACTGCCTAACTCCTGTTATTTATCACCCATCCCTACATGTTGTGACCGGCGTCTAGTCGCCGCCCAAGCCCTTTAAGCCCGATGGGCCTTTGTGATGGTACCAGTGATTGTGAGCCGCATTCTCTGGATCATATTTCAGCGCAGATGCTATGCCGGGCCGTCTGGGCCTGTGCTGTGTGCCTGGCCCCAGCATGATAGTCGCCAGGGTCGGGCTTCACGGCCCACCCCACCCCGGCCCGAGTTCGATGAGCCGGCGCTGATTGCAGCCGCGCAACAGGGCGAGTTGCCTGCCTTCAACCAGTTGATCCTCCACTATCAGGGCCTGGCCTATAACGTGGCTTACCGCATTATGGGCGATCCCGATTCGGCTGCTGACGCGACTCAGGATAGCTTCGTCAAAGCCTTCCAGCGGCTGCATCAATACCGGGGCGGCTCCTTCAAGGCCTGGTTGTTGCGCATCATCACCAACACCTGTTACGATGCCCTGCGTGCACGCAAACGTCGGCCGGCTGCCTCGCTGGAACGCGAGGACGAAGACCCAGAGCATGACCACCGCCTGCTGGACACCGCCGAGCAGCCCGACGCATATGTGCTGCGTCGCGAGCTGGCAGAGCTGCTTCAGAGTGCTATCGAGCAGTTGCCCGTAGATCAGCGCACCACTTTGGTCCTGGCCGACATCGAAGGGCTGGACTATGCGGAGATCGCCGAAACCATGGGCACTGCTTTGGGCACAGTAAAATCGCGGCTCAGCCGGGCGCGAGCCAAGGTGCGCGATATTTTGCAGGCCCAGGGGGAACTTCTGCCCGCGCGCTACCGTCTCTAGGGCAGCTTGACCATCAAGTCCATCACGCGCTACACAAAGGAGCCATGACACACATCTCTCATCGGCAGCCACGGGCACATCTCGACACGGAGCTGCTATCCGCATACCTGGATAACCAGGTCACGCCGGTCGAGCGGGCCAGGGTCGAAGCACACCTGCGGGTGTGCATGACCTGCCAGGCTGAGCTGAACAGCCTGCGTCAGACGGTGACCTTACTGCGCGCCTTGCCCAGGGTGCCGGTGCCGCGCGCGTTTACTCTGTCGGAGGCTCAGGCGGGGCTGCGCCGGCAGCCGGCGCAGCGGGGCTGGCTTGGGGGTTGGTTGCCGGGGCTGGCTGCTGCGACGGCAGTGGTCCTTATCGCGGTGGTGACCAGCAACCTGCTTGGGCTGCCGGCCTGGGCCCCCAGGCAGGACCTGGCACGCCAGTTCGAGGCCACTGCCATCCCTGCAGCGCCAGCGCCCATGCTGGCTGCCCCTCAAGAGGAGGTGACCGCCCTGGTCGAGGTGGCGCCGGCTGTGGCCGGCGAGGAAACCGCCCAACCCCCGGCCCCTGCGGAAGTTACATCCATGCCTGTGGCGGAGGTCCCCCTTGCTGCGTTGGCCCCGGCCGGTACAGCTCCTGCCAGCACAGAAGTACCGGCTGAAGCTCCTGCCATCGCCAGGGCTGCTGCCACAGAGGTGTCCCAGCTTCCTACCGCAGAGAAGCGGGCATCTACAGCCATGGTACCATCAGCCCCCTTGCCGCCTCCTGAAGCCGGAGCTGCAGGCATGGGGATGGACCGCAGTGGTGCTCCATCCGAGCAGGCCACGGCAACCATTGCCTCTCCCGCCGAGCCGTTGCCACCGCCGGCCTCTTTCGATGCCATCTTGCCCCAGGGGGCTGGGCTGGCCTATGCCGACCAACAGGGGCTGTGGGCTGTAGACCGCGAGTCTGGTGTGCGCCAGGTGGTGCAGGGTGCCGGCCTGACCCTGCCCCTCATTTCCCATGATCGGTCGTGGATTGCTTACCGTCTCTTGCAACAGGGGGCATGGGAAGTGTGGGTTGTGCGGTGGGATGGGGGTGGAGCCCATCTGGTGCTGTCGGAGCGCGATCTGCCTCGCGATGGCCTGGCGCCTGACTTCGGCAAGCGCCAGCTCCACGCTTTGCAATGGATACCAGGCCGGCCGACCCTCGCCGTGACCACCATTGCCCTGCCGCTCGGGCCAGAAGGTGCTCCCCGGTTCGATTTGTGGCACCAGGAGGTGGTATCGGGCACCCTGGCTTACGTACGGCAAATGGAGCCCACCGAGACAGCTTTCTACAGCCCAGACGGCACCCACCTGGCGGTGCTGAACGCGGGTGGGGTGGAAGGCCAGGAGGGCTCCCTGACGTTGCTCAGCAGCGATGGAAGCGGCAGCCGCGTGTTGCTGCGCTTCCCGGCCACCATCCAGGCATCTGAGCCGCGTCCCCAGGTGCAGTGGCTGCCAGACAGCAGCGGTATGCTGGTCGCCATTGCCGATTCCGGGGCAAATCCTGCCAACAACGAGGCCGAGATGGCCCTCTACTGGATAACAGTAGCTGGCGAGGCCACACCGCTTGGCCGCCTGCTGGCCAGCGCGCTATTCTGGTCACCCAATGGGCAGCGCCTGGCGTACATGCAGTCGGCTAACGGCACGCCAAATAGCACCGAGCTGGTGGTGGCTCAGGCTGATGGCTCTCAGGCGCAGAGCTATGCTTTGCTGCGGGATGGCCAGTTCATTGCCTGGTCACCCGATGCCGCCCACTTCCTGTACCGGAGCGCAGACCAGCTCTACGTTGGCACGGTAGGCCTTCCACCCCAGTTGATGGGCAGCCGGGCCACCATCTTCGACCCGCGCTGGATAAGCCCCACCCAATTTCTGTACCTGTACGAGGTAACAGGTGGGGCGAACGGCCTGGCTCAGGTGAGTTGGGCGCTGATTTCGCAGACGGTCTCCGGCCAGGCGTATACTCTGGCCATCTTCCCGCAACAGATCAGCCTCGACCTGGTGGCGACGAGTCCTTGAGGGCTCACAGCCACCTGATAGTGGAGGCCACAGGTTACAAGAGTATAGCCCCTGCCTGGCCGGCATCCTCGAGCAGCGCCGGGTGCACAGATCTCCCCCTGCGGGGTTGCGCGGAGCATGATATGCCGGAGCTCCCTGAAGTCGAAACCATTGCCAACGACCTGCGGCCGGCGCTGATCGGCCGGCAGATCAGCGGCGTACACGTCCTCTGGCCGCGCACGGTGGCAGAACCAGAACCGGCCACGTTGGAGCTCCTCCTGCCTGGCCAGCATATCAGAGATGTCAAACGTCGCGGTAAGTACCTGCTGCTCGAGCTAGAGCACGGCTGTACCCTGATCGTCCACCTGCGCATGACGGGCCGGCTGGAACTGGTTCCAGCGGGGAGCCCTGTCCTGGCCGGCCCTCACGTGCGCGCCTGGTTCGACCTGGCCGATGGCGGCCACCTGGTTTTCACCGATGCCCGCCGCTTTGGCCGTCTCTGGCTGGTAAATGACCCCGCTTCCGTGTTAGCCAGCCTGGGTCCCGAACCCCTGGACCCCGCCTTTACACCGGGTGTATTGGCCGACCAGGTGCGCGGGCGCCGCGCGGCGATCAAAACGCTATTGCTCGATCAGACGGTCATAGCCGGCCTGGGCAACATCTACGCGGATGAGGCGCTCTTCCTGGCCGGCATCCACCCCCTGCGGCCGGCTGGCAGCCTGAGCGATGAGGAAATAGAGGGGCTTCATGGCGCCATCCGTCAGGTGCTGAACGAGGCGATCGGGCATCGTGGCACAACGCTGCGCGACTATCGGCCACCGAACGGCCTGCCAGGGGCTCACCAGGACCACCTGCGGGTCTATCACCGCACCGGGCAGCCATGTCTCCGGTGCGGTACCCCTATTCAGCGCCTTCGGGTTGGCCAGCGCAGCACCCACTTCTGCCCTCACTGCCAACTGGCAGCCCGCAAGTAGTGTAAAGTGGTATCTAGACGGCACTCCGCTTTGCTCGGTGCCTGACTACGAACGAATTCTCAAGCACGCTCTGAGGCACTAGAGCAAGCCAGGCGCGGGAACGGTGAAGCTCGATGCCAGTTCACCCCTCTCGCGCAGTGGGCGGCTGAACGTCCTGAGCCTCTGACAAATGCTCAACCCATCATATTCTCGTCCACAGCCCGGATCACATCCTCCCCGTGCTGAAGCAACAGGGTGATCCGTTCCGCCGGGACTTCTTTAACTTGCAGATAGCGTTCCAGCAGTTGAAGTGGGGACAGCGCCTCCACGGAGAGCGCGCCCAGGCGAAGGCGTTCTGAGCGCTCCGCTTCCTTTTGCACGCCAGCCACAAAATAAGCCCCTTCCAGCGCCCGGCTGAGCGCGCGGTTGTCCAGCAACGCCTCCTGCTCCTGGCGCAGGTGGATGATAAGCCGCACCACACACTCGGCCAGGCCCCCACTGCCGTCGGCCGCCGGTGTCAGGGCAGAGCCAGCCTGGGCCTGGATAGCCGCGATTACCGCGGCGGTGGGGTCGGCCGCGGCGCGCACATCGGCGCGGATGGTAAGGAAAGGCCGTGCCTGGCGTCGGTAGCCACGCACGAAGTCCCACCTGGTCGGCCCGTCGCCGATGGTGGCCACCACAAATCCTTTGGGCTCGCGCTCTTCTCCGAAATCAATGCGCTCAATGCTGCCACTATAAACAATAGGCGGCTGGAGGTCGCCGTTGAGGGATTGGTGCTTGTGGATGTGGCCCAGCGCCACGTAGCGCCAGACCGGGTCGGCCAGGACGGAGCGGGGCACAGCCACATCGCGGCCGACCATGATGTTCTGCTCCGAGCCGTAGCTGGCCTCCTTCACGCTGAAATGGCCAACGAGGATGGCAGGGACGTCAGGCCG
>DAOTZS010000045.1:0-3440 GCA_034434335.1 Anaerolineae bacterium | reverse complement strand
ACTTTTGGCGCAACGCCATCATGCCTTCGGTGGCGCTGGGGCTGGGCAGCTCGGCCATCCTGGCTCGCCTGACGCGCGCCAGCCTGCTCCAGGTCGTGCGCGAGGACTATATCCGTACGGCGCGTGCTAAGGGCCTGAGGGAGCGCGCGGTGATTGTGCGTCATGCCTTGAAAAACTCCATGATCCCCGTGGTGACCGTCCTGGGCCCCATGTTCGCTGCCTTGCTGACAGGCACATTCGTGACCGAGCTGATCTTTGGCATCCCAGGCATGGGCAAGTATTTCGTCACCAGTATTACCAACCGGGATTACCCGGTGATCATGGGTACCATTCTGCTCTACGCCCTGTTCCTGGTGATGGCAAACCTGGTAGTAGATATCGTGTACGCGTTTCTTGATCCGCGTATTCGCTATACATAACGGCAGGAGGCAAGTGTGGTTGCAAGGACTGAGGCTATCAGATCTGGGGTGAGCGGTGCCACCCTGGCTCGCAAGGGAGAGAGCCTGTGGGTAGATGCCCTGCGCCGCCTGTTGCGGAACCGGGCAGCTATTCTCGGCATCGCCATTATCTTGCTACTGTGGGTCACCTACATCTTCGCGCCCTCCATCGCGCCGCGTACCTATGCGGAGCAGGTGTTGGTAGACAACAACAAGGTCCCGGCGTGGATGCTGAAGATCTTCCCCGGCATGGCGGCGTATGCCAAGACCAGCTCAGACTATCCCCTGGGTGCTGACTACGTAGGCCGTGATCTCTTCAGCCGCATTGTCTACGGCACGCGTGTGTCCTTGACGGTGGCGATCATCGGCCCGGTGATCAGTCTGCTGATCGGGGTAACTTACGGCAGCATCTCCGGCTACCTGGGCGGCCGGGTGGACAATATTATGATGCGCATCGTGGATGTCCTGTATGCCTTTCCGGGCCTGCTGTTCATCATCCTGCTCATGGCCTTCTTCCGCGGCACCTTTGCCAAGCCAGAACCGGGCACCTTCAAGTACGTGATCAGCCAGCTCGATGCGCGCCTGGGCGGGATGTTGTTCATCTTCATCGGCATCGGCCTGACGGCCTGGGAGACGATGGCCCGCCTGACGCGTGGACAGGTGCTCTCGGTGCGGCAGAAGGAGTTCATCGAGGCGGCGCGCACCATCGGGGCGGGCAATCTGCGCATCATGTTCAAGCACATCCTGCCCAACATCCTGGGTCCTCTGGTGGTGGCCGAGACCCTGGCCATCCCTTCCTACATCTCAACCGAGGCGTTCCTCTCCTTCATCGGTCTGGGTGTCAATCCGCCCACCCCCTCGTGGGGCTCGATGATCTCGGATGGTGCGCAGGTGGTGCGCACCTACCCCAACCAGGCTATCTTCCCGGCCCTGGCTTTGGCGATCACCATGTTTGCCTTTAACTTCCTTGGCGATGGTCTGCGCGACGCGCTCGATCCGCGCCTGCGCGGAACTCAGTGACGTTTGGCCGCTCTGTCATTGGATACAAAGGAGGGGAGAATGCGTACCAAACTCTTTGTCGTAACGGCGTTGCTTCTGGTGACAGGCTTGATCCTGCCCGGATGCATGGTGCAGCCGGCTCCCAGTGTAGTGGAGAAGGTCGTTACGCAGGTGGTCGAGAAAGAAGTGCGGGTGGTCGAGACCCAGGTGGTCGAGAAGGAGAAGGTTGTCGAGGTGACCCCTGTCCCGCCCGCGGGGCCCAAGGTCCTGCGCCTGGCCTGGGGACCTGGCGACATCCCGACCATTGACCCGGCCCTGGCGGTGGACGTGATCTCCATCCAGATCATCGAGGAGACCACGGTGGGCCTGGTGCGCCAGAACGAGACCACCGCCCTGATCGAACCTGGCATGGCTACCAGTTGGGATATCTCGGAAGACGGCCTGGTCTACACCTTCCACCTGCGCGACGATGTCCCGTGGGTGCGCTATGACGGCAAGCAGGTGGTCAAAGTGCAGGATTGCGAAGGCAATGACCGCATGGTGACGGCCGATGACTTCGTCTATGGCATCCTGCGGACCCTGAACCCTGCTACAGCTTCCGACTATGCCTATGTTTTGACCTTTGCCATCGCTGGTGCCGCCGAGTTCAACGAAGGCACCATCACCGACACCACCAAGGTTGGTGTCCAGGCTTTGGACCCCCATACCCTGCAGGTCACGGTGACCGAGCCAGCCGTCTACAACCTCAACATCCTGGGGCTGTGGGTGGCCCATGCCCAGCCGAAATGGCTGATCGAAGGGGACGACTGCACCGAGGCGCGTGGGGACCGTTGGACCGAGACCGGCTTCTTCCAGGGGTATGGGCCGTTCACCCTCAAAGAGTGGGTGCATGATGCCAGCCTGACCCTGGTCAAAAACCCCTTCTGGCCGGGCACCGACAATATCCCTGTGTCCAAGATAGACGAGGTGGAGTGGCGCTTCATGGATGCCAGCCCCGCCTTTGCCGAGTTTGAGGCTGGCAACCTGGATGTGGCCGGCGTGCCCCTGGGCGACATGGACCGCGTGCGGGCAGACCCGCGCTACAAGGACCTGCTCGAGCGTGTGCCCACCCTGGGCACCGAGTTTTACTCCTTCAACACCCAGCTCCCGCCCACCGACGATGTGCGTGTGCGGCAGGCCCTCTCGCTGGCCATTGACCGGGTGAGCCTGGTGGAGAACGTCAACAAAGGTAGCGGCGAACCAGCCCAGTGGTTCTGTCGGCCGGGCGTGGCAGCATGCCCTACCCTGGAGGAGTATCCTGACCTGGGCGTGAAGTATGACCCGGTCAAGGCCAAAGAGCTGATGGACGCCTATCTCAAGGAGAAGGGCCTCACCGCCGATCAGCTCAACATCGTGCTGATGTTCAACACCTCTGAAGCCCATAAACGCCGCGCTGAAGCGATCCAGCAGATGTGGAAGGACGTGCTGGGGGTCAATGTGCAGTTGACCAACCAGGAGTGGAAAGTCTACCTGAAGCAGCGTAAGGAGGGCAAGGAGAACATCTACCGCAGCAGTTGGGTGCAGGACTATCCGGACGCCAATAACTTCCTGCGGGAGGTTTTTGGCCCCAATGGCGCCTACAGTGATGTGGTGGACTGGCAGAATGAGAGGTTCAACGAGCTGGTGGCTCAGGCTGCCAAGGAGACCGATCCCGTCAAGCGCACGGCCCTCTACGCGGAGGCGGATCAGCTCCTGGTGGCGGAAGAGGCGGTGATCGCGCCGCTCTACTGGTACAGCGGATACGCCGTCTACCGGCCCAACGTCAAGCACACCCGCTCGATCACCGGCTACGACTTCTACGAGAAGTGGGATATTGAGTAGAAGCCACGAGCTATAGAAACATTAACGGGGAGAGGCACCCACGAAGCCTCTCCCCGTTTTTTATTTTGCCCGCCATCCCCTCTATTTCGGCGCGTGCTGTGCGGCCCCTGCGGGCTGCTGTGCGGCCCCTGCGGGCTGCTGTGC